>DAOTUC010000096.1:0-14894 GCA_034437315.1 Anaerolineae bacterium | reverse complement strand
CGACCATCGAGGACTCAATGTGCACGTGAGCGTCGATGAGGCCGGGGGTGACGTAGCGTCCGCCCAGATCGATCGTCGCCTCCGCCTCATAATCGGCGCCCACGCCCACGATCGTGTCGCCGGAGATGGCGACGTCGGCGTTGATAATCTCGCCAGTGAAGACGTTAACGATCCGCCCGTCGCGCAAGAGTAGATCGGCTGGTTCGTCTCCCCGGGCGACCGGTAAAAAGTTGAGCAATTTCATTGGCGTCTTTCCTCCTTTTCGCGTTCTGATCAGATTAAACTCAAGGACGTGGAGATGTTGGCACTGAGTCCGTTGGATGGGATTTTATGAAACGCTCACAGTGGATTGTCAAATCCACATTTCCAACGCCGGATTTTGCAATCCGGTTGAGCGACGGAAACCCTGCGAAAGCTGACTTTTCACGCCTCCCCAAGCCACTTTCCAGACTTCGGAAGTCTGAGTTGGCGAATGTGACGTCGAACTAATGACCCGACGTTTGCAACCTCCCGCAGGTTCTAACCTGTACGTATGAATCCATCGGGCATCACCGCCCCATCCAGCGACTTGGCCCTGACAAGTTGTTCCAGAGTGACCTTGGCCCCCAACAGGCTGACGCCGACCAGATCGGCGCGGGATAAATTCGCCCCGATCAGATAGGCGCCGGTCAAGTCCGCCCGTTTCAAGGTCGCCATCCGCAGATTAGCCACCCGTAGATCGGCGCCGCGCAAATTCGCGCCGTCCAGCGCCGCCTCGACCAGGAAGGCCATGCGCAGGAAAGCGACTTCCAGGTCAGCCCCCCGGAGGTCGGCGCGGCTCAGGTCCGCCTCGTTGAGAATGGCCGTGCCCAATCCAGCGCGCCGGAGGTCGACCTCTTGCAGGTCGGCGCCCCGCAAGTCGGCCCCGGTGAGGTCCGCGCCCGCGAGATTGGCCCGTCGCAGGTCCGCCCCGCGCAAATCCGCCTCCACCAATTTCGCCTGGTTCAGATTCGTCTCGGTCAACACAGCCGCCCGCAAATCAGCCCCGCTGAAATCAATCGACCACAAACTGGCCCGGTGCAGATTGGCGCCGTTCAAACAAATCTCACGTAGGTCGGCGCTGTCCAGCGCGGTGCCCTTCAGATCCCAGCCGGAGAAATCCAGCTCGCCCCGCCTGTGCCTGGCAATTAACTTCTGTGCATTCAATTAGGCGACCTTGTCCTTTCTAACATACGCTCAACGCCGCCCCATTCGCTCGACAATTTTTCGCGCCCGATAGGCGATCTCTGCCCCCAGCGGATAGAGCGGCAGCCAATGAATGCGATACCGGGGGCCGGCGATGCGCCGCATCAGCTGTCGCGCTTGCGCCAGGTCGGCCCGCGAATCGGGCGACAACGACCGCAACGCCTCCCACAGTGGATCTATAGGAGCCGCCGAGGCCTCGCTGAGGACGTCGTAATGCACCTGCCAGGCCGCCAACTCACCCCGCACCGATAAGGCCTCGTGAACGCCCTGCCGCAGATGCTCCGCCTCGTGAGCAATCAAGGCGCAAAACCGGGGATCGTCGGGCTTGCCGCCCGCGTAATCGGCGTTCAAGAACACGCCGCCAAGCGGGCGGTTCGGTCGCCAGCGCCGCCAATCGAACCAGGCTGCGCCGGTGGTCGATTGACGAGAGAACCCCAACATCATCCGGCTGCGCTTGATGAAGGCCGCGCTGGCCCGAGCGGTCGGCCCCAGGCGTTCCAGGGCGATCAAGGCCTGCTCAAACCAGGCCGCCTCTTCCGTTCGATTGAGTTGGACGACGCGATTCATCTAACACTACCCTCACATTCGAATTATCTCGGCTAACGCGCGAGCGAGTTGGTCAAAGGGCCAATCGGCCAGAGACCGTTCTCGACTATACCTGAAGGATTGCCTCAGGTCACAGAATAGTATAGCCCAGTCTGGCGATGAAGTCAAAACGAAAAGTGCGAGGAACGGGAGCATACAACTATTCAAAGGGAAAAGGTGGGCCATTGAAAGCGCGGGGAGATTGGAGGTTCTCTGGGATTTCGCATGGCGAGACCCTAAAGGTTTTGCTCAAGGCCGCGCAAACAACATTTTTGCCTTAAACAATGACCTTTTTCCATCAAAACCAGCGCAAAAACCTTTAGGGTCTATGATGGGCCATGCGAAATCCTGAAGACCCAGATTGGACAAAGCGAACGATTTGGGGTACAGTAAGGTCAGGCGCATTTCGCGGATGATTTTAGCCATTCCTACGAGGAGCACATCTATGAGCAACGATTGCCCCAGTTGCGGGCGTTACGTCGGAGCGCACGAGGCTTGCCCCTATTGCGGCGCCCGCCTGACCGGGCGGGCCGCTATCCAGACGGTCAAAATCGCGGCTATCGCGCTCGCTACCGTGGGCCTGGTCGCGCTCTGGTTCGCCGCCATCAACGCCGAGACGCCCCTGATCACCATCGGGCAGGCGGGGGCGACGATGAACATGGCCTACGTGCGATTGGCGGGGCATTGCACGCGCGCGCCATCCTACGACCCGGAGAGCGATTACCTCAGCTTCTGGCTGGAGGACGACACGGGTGAAATTTACGTCATGGCCTACCGTGCCGAAGCGCGGGCCATCATTGAGCAGGGACGCGCGCCTGCCCTGGGCGACCAGGTCGAGGTCGCCGGGACGTTGCGCGTGCGCGAGGATTTTCTCTCCCTCACCGTGAACGTCCCGGAACAGGTACAGGTCAGCCGCAGCGAGCCGACAGCGCGGGAGATCGGGGACATCACGCCTGAGGACCGCTACCGGCGCGTCCGGGTGCGCGGCGTCGTGCGCGAAATCTACACGCCCTACGACGGCCTGACGCTCATCACGCTCCGCGACGCGAGCGGCGCGATCCCGGTCGCCGTGAGCCAGGCTCTGATCGACCTCAGCGACGTTCCTCTCCCGGCGAGCGTCGCCGCCGGGCAGGCGGTCGAGGTGGTGGGCGCTGTCTCGCTCTACGGAGACACGCCGCAGATCGTCCCGGCGTCGGTCGCCGACGTCGTCCCGCTCAATCAGGATCAACTCGATCAGCCGGTCCCGTTGGCCATCGAAAAACCGATCGACAAGTTGACGGTCGAGGATGTGGGCCAATCGGTCGTCGTGCGCGGCCAAGTCGTCCGGTTGACGCCGTTCTCGGCGGGCCAAAAGCTCATCCTGGACGACGGGACGGGCCGGATCACCGTGCTGCTGTGGGATGCGGTCTACGCGGCCCTGCCAGATCCGGACAATCTCGCGCCGGGGGCCGAGATTCAGGCGCTGGGGACGCTCGCCCAATACCGGGGCGAACTGGAGTTGATCCCCGAGCTGGCGCAGGACGTGCAGACGCTCGCCCCGCCCGCCGGGCCCGCCCAGGCGTCCATCGCCGATCTGACGGCCCAGGATGTCGGGCGGCTGGTCGCTTTGCGCGGCAGGCTGGGCGCGGCGAACCGCTTCTCCGCCGGCGTCAAGTTCCCGCTGGCGGACGAGGGGGCGACCATCACGCTCCTCCTCTGGCAAAACGTGTACGAGGAAGCGCCGCCGGGATTGGGCGCGAACGCCGTGGTCGCCGTCGCCGGTCACGTCGCCGAATACCGGGGGGAATTGGAGATCGTCCCACGCAGCGGGGACGACATTGACGTGCAAGTCGCCTCCGCACCCTCAGAGATCGTCGAAACGACGCCCATCGGGGACGTCACGGTCGAGGCGGCGGGCGAGACGCGCACCTTGACCGGCGTGCTGGGCCCGCGAGAGACGTTCTCGGCCGGCGTCAAGTTCCCGCTGACGGACGAGAGCGGAACGATCACGCTCCTCCTCTGGCAGGAGGTGTACGAGGCCACGCCCGACCGGGAGCGACTCAATGCTGGCGTCCGGGTCGAGGCGGCGGGGCGAATCGAGGTGTATCAGGGCGAGTTACAGATCATCCCCCAGGCCGACGGCATCCGCGTTTTGGAGTAAGGCGGCGATCAGGCCTGCACAGGTTCGGGCGCGAGGCGCAAACGCAGGAAGAACCAGGGCGCGATCCAACTGACCCACAACCCGATCAACGTATAGCGCACAAAGCGCATCAGCGCGTAAAGGGACTCGCCCTCCTCGGGAAAGACCTGTTTAAGGCCGCCGTACAGGAGGAGCATGCCGAAGATGCCGACGAAAAAGCGCGCGCCCCGTCGCCAGATCGATCCACGCGATGGGAAGCGACGTTCCATCTGATAGAAGATGACAGCGCCTGCGCCCAGGCCCGCCAGGGTCGCCAGGGGAAGTACGACGTCGACGATGGGGCGTAGCAGAAACAGGATAACCGGCGTCAGGATGGAGAAGGCTAAATGGACGGTCCAGCGCTGCGCCATTAACCAGGCCTCGACCGCCGGACCGAGCCACAGGTAGAGCGCCAGCAGTATTCCGCCGACCAACCAGCCAGCGAACACGTCGGTGGGAAAATGGATGCCCAGGTAGATTCGCGAAAAGCCGATCAAGACCATCAGCAGGAACGCCCCAATCCAGGCCCATCTCTCGCGAATCTCTCCGGCGAGAACGCCCCACACGATCACGGCCAATTGCGCGTGCCCGCTGGGAACGCCATACCCCTCGGCTTCGATCAAATTGATGCCGGGGGCCAGGGCGAATGGGCGCGGGTGCGCGATCAGGTCCTTCAAGAGCACGTTGACGTAGACAGCCAGCAGGAAAACCACCCCAAAACGCAGGCCGGTCTTCAGCTTCACGTTCCAGAAAATCAATGGCATCAGGATCAGGAAAAACTCCTGATCGCCCAGGAAGGTAATCGCCTTGAACAGGCTATCCAAGGCCGGCCCGCGCATCAACTGAACGATGCGGATGAATTCAATGCCCCATTGCCAGATCGCTTCCATATTCCACTCCTCTTGATATCTCTAAATTTGATGGTTCTCTGGGATTTCGCATGGCGAGACCCTAAAGGTTTTGCTCAAGGCCGCGCAAACAACGTTTTTGCCTTAAAAAATGACCTTTTTCCATCAAAACCAGCGCAAAAACCTTTAGGGTCTATGATGGGCCATGCGAAATCCTGAAGACCCAATTTGATTTGAGCATTGCGCCCAAACCTGCCAGCAATTCGCTGCCTATTTTCCAACCTTCACAAGGGTAACATCAGGCTTGACCGCCAGCCCTGAATCGCACAACTAGCAGATCGTCGGAGAGAGATACAAAAGACTTCGGAAGTCTTTCTAGAAGCTCTACCTGACGATTTTTGAAGCGATTTTGGCGTTTTTATGCGCATAAACGGCTCGATCAAGACTTCCGAAGTCTAAATGTGACATTGTCGAAGTAGAGCGGATTGCTAAACCGACAGGGCATCACCCGCTGTTCCAGTTATGCGGTTTACAGGTGCTGGTCAAAGGTCACGTTAATCGACTTTAAGATGGGCTCTCAGGACGCTCCTGAGAACAGCGCGCCATCAGGCAACCGGGCGCCATCCAACGAGCGGGCCTGTTCCAACTGTTTAGCGGTCACAATCGCGCCCTCCAGGTTGGCCCGTTCCAGATTTGCCATCCAGAGATCGGCGCCGCGCAAATTGACCTCCCGCAGGTCGGTCTCCGCCAGGCGCGCCTCGCCCAGATTGGCCTCGATCAGGTCTGCGCCGCGCAGGTTCGCCCGCTCCAGGTTAGCCCGGCGCAGGTCGGCCCCCTGGAAAATGGACCAGCTCAGGTCGGCGTCGACCAGGTTGGCGCGTCGGAGATCGCTGCCCTGCATAATCGCGCGGCTCAAGTTCGCCTCGTTCAGGGTCGCTTCGCGCAGATTGGCGCCGATCGCGTTAGCGCCATAGAGATTTGCGCCTCCCAGGGCCGCGCCGCTGAGGTCCGCTTTCCGCAAGCCGCCCAGGTTGGCGCCGAGTAGGTTGGCGCCGCTCAAATCGGCCCCGCCCAGGTCGGCCCCGATCAAGTTGGCCCCGCTCAGGTCGACGCCGATCAAGGTCGCAGCTTTCAGAGTAGCCCGCCAGAGCGCGGCGCCGCTCAAGAGCGCGCTGGTCAGGTCCGCCTTCTCCAAATTGGCCTCCAACAGGTCGGCCTCGTTCAGGATTGCGTCGCACAGGCTGGCCTGGCACAGGAAAGCGCCCCGCAGAGTCGCCCGGTTGAGATCCGCGCCGCTCAAATCGGCCCGGCTCAAGTCGGCGCCCGTCAAATCCGCCTCGACCAACGTGGCGTCAACCAGCATGGCCCGCTTGAGGTGAGCGCCAGACAGATAGGTGTCGGTTAAATCGGCCCCGCGCAGGCTCGTTTTGCACAGATTCGCGCCGCTCAAATCCAGGCCGGCCAAATCCAGGCCGCTCAAGTCCAGTCCTCGCAAGCGCGGACGCTCGCCGGCCCCGATCAAAGCTGTCACGATGTCCTTTCGCGTGAGTTCCGCCATCGTCTTACCTCCTCATTCTACAAAACACCGCTACGGCCCCAGCTGGGCCGTCACCACTCCCGCCTCAAGTAGCTGGACGCCCCACTCGCCTCCGGCGTCCGTCGCCTCACTCATCGCCTGGAAGGGGCGATCGGGCGCGATGAGTGGGCGTAACGGGTCCGTCCACCGCTGGACCTCCACGCCGCCCCGCCGCAAGACGACCTGCCCATCCAAGGGGCGGCTGGTCGCGACGGCGAGCTCGGCCCTGTCGCCCAGGGGGGTCAGGCGAATGGCGGCCGTCTCGTTGGCCCAATTGTACCCCCCGACGCCGCTCACCGGATACCATCGTTCTGTCCATCCCACGCTGCCGCCCGGGTCTAACGTCCGGTAATCCCAAAACGTCGACGTCAGCCCGCCCCACAACTCGAAATACCGGCTGCCGTCGTCGGTCCACAGATGAGCGGGCAAATCTCCCAGGCAGAAAATCTTCACCCCGCGCGCGGTCTGATGGGGGAAAACGCGCACGACGCCCTGATCGCTCCGCAGATCGTAAGCGCCCACGAAACCGGCGGCCGCCGGATCGGCGAAGACGCCCAGGTATTGCCGCCAGGTCTCGTAGCGGCTGAAATCGCGCCCACCGTACATCGGCCACGTCATCTGAGCGCCGGGGTCGGGCAAGCTGGCGTCCGCGGTCGAATGAACGGTGACGGCGTCGTCGGGCAGGATAAAGGTCAAGCCCGGCGAGGGGGTGTTGGCGTCGGAGAGCGTCAGCATGGCGTTGAGCCAGAACTGGTAAGCGACCGGCTCGTCGGTTGGATTGCTGATGTGGGGCGCAAGCGTGAAAGCGCTGTGCGCGCCGTCCAACTGGATCGTCACCTGAACGCGCAGGCCAGTCCGGTCGTCGGTATCCCAGACCTGAACGCCATTCCCCAGCAAACGGTATTGCCAGGGGCGATATTCGTTTAACCCGTGTTCCTCCTCCGGGAAGGCCCACTCCATTCCGCCCGTCGCCAGCCACCAGCCCCGGAAGCCCCATCCGGTCGGTTTGATCACCGGGTTGGCGTAGAAAAGCTGCCGCCCGGTGACGCGGTCGGTCCAGCGGAGGATGCGCCCGCCGAGTTCGGGCAGGATGACGAGGCGCACGTACTCATTTTCGAGATAGACGGCGCGGTAGGCCTGGGGCGTGGGGCCGGCAACCGCCTCGAAATTGAGACGGGGATAGGGATAAATCTCGTCATCAGGCGTGGTATTGACCAGCGCGTCGCGCCAGCCGTAGGTATTTAGCGTGATCGTCTGCTCCCACACAGACGGCGCGGCCGGCGCGGGAGTCGCCTCCGGGGGCGGCGTGGCGCTAAGAGCCAGACTGGGGATAGGGGGCGGCGTCGTGATGGGAATCGACGCGGCAAGCGGCGATGGGCTCGGCACGCCGGTCGCTTGCACGGTGGGAGATGGTGAAAGAGAAAGAGAAAGAGAAACAGGCGCGGTCGCCGGGCTGGATGCTGTCGGCATCACCAGGGTGGATTCTGGCGATGGGGTCAGGGTCGGCGGTATGGGCGACGTGGACGAAGGGGCCGCCGTCGCCGTGGGCGTCCCGTCCAGGGTGAACGGTTGAGCGACGGGCGCGCAGGCCGCGAGTAGGGAAATCAGCAGCAGCGCCGCCCACGCGGCAACCGCCTTCTGATTCGGATATGTCCAACGCCCTCGCGCTTTACATACTCTCATTGAGAAGGAAGATTGGCTCTAAACGCTCGCATAAATGTCCAGCAAATCCCGTAACATCGTCGAGGCGGAGGGGATGGGATTCGGTTCGTCGATAATGGCGGTGATCGTCCCATAGATGTCGGTGTAGAAAACGATCCCCATCTGCTTGCGTCCCAGACGTCCCAGGGGGTGATCCTCGGTCATCGGCGTCGGCGCGACCGTCAGATCATACGCGCCATCGTCGTTCCGCGTGGCCTGGGCCAACAGTCGATACCGTGCTCCCCGCCTGCGGGTGGCACGCAATTCCTCCGGGTCGACGCCGACGACGCCGGTGAGCGCCACGTCCTCCATCCGGGCCGGGAAATTGAGCGCGGCGTTGGCCAAGATGACCAGCTTGGCGGCGGCGTCCCAGCCTTCCAGGTCCCACGCCCCATCCCCCTCCAGCGCGCCGGTCTGCTTGCCATCCTCCAGGGCCTCCTCCCAGGTCAGTCCATCGGTCAGGAGATCCATAACGTAGCCGGTGCTCAAGTTGGGCACCGCCTCCAGGCGGCGGATCACCGCGCCGCGCATATCCCGTCGCCCGATGTTGATCGCCGGCAAGCCGCCCGCGACGGTCCCATCAAAGCGCAACACCACGCCATACTCATCCGCCAGGTCGTGCAATTCCTGATAGGCCAACACCAATGGCCCTTTGTTCGGCGTGACGACGTGCATACCCCGTCGCAGGGCCGTGCGGATGCAGGTCAAGGCCGGTTCGGCCCCCTGCTCGAGATTGACCGGTGAGGCTTCGAGCAACACGTCCGCCTCGGCTTCGGCGAGCAGCCTGGAGGCGTCCCAATCCTCGCACCCCGCGCCGGCGTAATCGGCCGCCGAACCGCCTGCGCGCTTCAGCGCTGCGATCTGGGCGGGGTCCAGCCCATCCGGATCGTAGGCCGACCCGCGGCTGTCGACGGCGCCTACCAGGCGCAATTCTAACCCAAAGCGCTCGCGGAGCAAAGCGTCTTTTTCCACCACAACTTCACACAAACGACGTCCCAAATTCCCCAAACCGACCATCAGAAAACGAACTGTTCGCATAGCGCCTCCTGGGCAAATTGTGATATAATATCGTTCAGCTAGAGTATAACGCAGAATGTCATTAAAGAAAAGCGCTTTGACGAGGACGGAAAAGCGCCAGACATGCCGCCGTAACACATCTGTAACCCAAACGTGGTGAAAATCGCTTACACTATTTACGTGATTTTCCCATTCATTCTCGCTTTCATTTTCACATTCTCGCCCATAGCCCCAAGGCCGATCAGGGAGGAAAAATGGAGAAGAAAATACTCATCGTTGACGATGAACCTCATATCCGGGTTCTATTGACTTACACGCTGGAGGACATCAAAGATCAGGGAGTTCAAATTCTCGTCACCAAGGACGGCGATCAGGCGCTGAAAACGGCTATGCAAGAGCGACCGGACTTGATCCTCCTGGACGTGGGATTGCCCAACCGGGACGGTTATGAAATCTGTAGCCGCATCAAGGCGGAGCATAGCGACACCTACGTCATCATGCTCACCGCCCGGGGACAGACGCGCGATCGAGAGCGCGGGGTAGAAGCGGGGGCCGACGAGTACGTCACCAAGCCCTTCGACCCGGATTACATTCGCCGGAAAGCGATGGACATCCTGGGGCTGGGCTGATCAGCTGAGAGGCTGTCCATCAAGAGCTGCCCATCAAGAAATGAACCTAGACTATCTCCTCAATCGCCTCACCAACGGCGTCATCACGACGGACGAGCAAGGCGACATCGTCGCTCTAAACGCGGCGGCTGAACGCATCCTGATGGTCCAAGAGAACGAGGTCAAAGGACATCCCTTCGCCGAGGCGTTGCCCCGGTTGGGGGCAAGTATCGCGCCATTGATAGAGACGGTCAAACAGCGCGATGGGGAGATCATCACAGGCCACGAAATCGAGTTGATCTTGCCCCAAAGGGGGCGCGCCTTCCTGTGCTTGAACATCAGTCGGCTAGAGAACGGTCAACGAAATTCGACCGGCGTCGCTATCATCATAGACGATCTGACCGAGCATCGCCGGTTAGAGCGCCAGGCGAGGCGGGTGCGCCAGGCGTTCGAGCGCTACATCTCCCCCCGCGTCGTCGAGCAATTGTTATCCGATCCCTCCCGGTTGCGCCTGGGCGGCGAACGGCGGGAGGTCACCATCTTCTTCGCCGACGTGCGCGATTTCGTCGCTTTCAGCGAGGCGGTCGAGCCAGAAACCCAGGTCGCCGTCCTCAACCGGCATCTGACGCTGGCGGCCGAGGCGATCTTGAGGGAAGACGGCACGCTCGATAAATTTATGGGAGACGCGCTAATGGCGATTTTCAACGCCCCCCACGACCAGGCGGATCACGTAACACGGGCCGTGCGGGCCGCGCTGAACACGCAACAGGCCATCGCCCAACTCCACACCCAGATCCCATCCGCCAGACGATTGCAATTTGGGATTGGCATCTCCACCGGCCCGGCTATCGTCGGCAACATCGGCGCAGAAACGGCTCACAGCTACACCGCCGTCGGCGACAACGTCAATATGGCGTACCGCCTCCAGGCCCACGCCCAACCGGGTCAAATTCTTATGGACGCCTCAACTTACGAGCCTGTCAAAGGATACCTCGTCGCCCGCGAGCAAGGGATGGTCCACTTCAAGGGGCATAGCAAGTCCCACCAGGTCTTCGAAATTCTGGGCTTGCGCTGACAGGCGAACACGCCTCCCGCCCTCCGCGTTGCTTTTCCATTCCCATCTCTCCAAGTATAATAAACGGGTTCCCTGGGATTTCGCATGGCGAGACCCTAAAGGTTTTGCTCAAGGCCGCGCAAACAACGTTTTTGCCTTAAACAATGATCTTTTTCCATCAAAACCAGCGCAAAAACCTTTAGGGTCTATGATGGGCCATGCGAAATCCTGAAGACCCGAGTTAATTTATTGTCACAGGACGCCCCCGGGACGATGGCTTGGAGCAGATAAGGGCGACTTTTGCCTTAACGCCCATTATACACACAGGAGAAATTATGCCAATCATCAAGTATCAACGATTACACCCGAACGCTTCCCCGCCCGAAAAAGGGTCGACAGGTGCCATCGGCCGTGATCTTCACGCAGCCATTGACGCGCCGCTCACACTCTATCCCCAACAGATCGCCCGCATTCCGACCGGCCTGGCCGTGGAAATACCGGACAGCGTCGCTATGCTGATCATCCCGCGCAGCGGCTTGAGCAGCAAGGGACTTATGATGCTCAACTCGCCAGGCCTCCCCGATTGGGACTACCGGGGGGAGATTTATGTCACGCTGGGAAACGTCCTGGGCGAGACGTACACGATAGCGCCAGGCGAGCGGATCGCCCAGGTCATCTTCACACCGGTCATAGACGACGTGACCTTTGAGGTATGCGACACTCTATCGAAAACGGCGCGGGGCGCGGGCGGTTTCGGTTCCACCGGTAGATGAGCGAGCGCCCACCTGAGGGAAAGCATTTGACAGAACCCTCAGAGCGTGTTAACATTTTCCCATGACCGTTTCAGACAGAATCCCAAGACCAAACGCACCGCCAGGCAGCAAGTCTGAGGTCCGGCGGTGCGTTTTTTTGTATCGCTATGAAATTGGAGAAAAGAGATATGAGTGAAAAACTTCGCATCATCCCCATAGGCGGCCTGGGGGAAGTCGGCAAGAATATGATGTGCATCGAGTATGGCCGTGACATCCTCGTCATTGACGCCGGCATCATGTTCCCGGAATCGGACATGTTGGGCGTCGACTACATCATCCCCGACTGGGAATACCTCCGCGACAAGAAGGACCGGGTGCGCGCTATCGCCATCACCCACGGACACGAGGACCACATTGGCGCGCTATCCCACTTCCTGGAAGTGTTCAACGTCCCCATTTACGCCACACGGCTGACCAGAGGCCTCATCGAGGTCAAACTCAGACGCAACCGGTTTTCAGAAGCGGCAGCGCTCAACACCTACGCGCCGGGCGACGTCATTCAGATCGGCCCGTTCACCATCGAGCCGTATCACGTCTGCCATTCCATCCCAGATGGCGTGGGATTGGGCATCACGACGCCGGCCGGCCTGATTGTACACAGCGGCGATTTCAAGTTCGACCATACGCCGGTCGATGGCTGGCCCACTGACTACGCGAAGCTGGCCGAGTTCAGCGGGCGAGGTGTGTTAGCGCTGCTTTCCGACAGCACCAACGCCGGTCAACCGGGCAACACAGCGTCGGAGGCGGTATTGAACGAGGCGTTCCACCAGGTGATGCGCGAAGCGCCCGGCCGGGTGATCGTCGCGACCTTCGCCTCGCTCATCTCGCGCATCCAGCAGGTCGTCGACGTCGCCGCGCAACGCGGGCGCAAGATCGCCATTGCCGGCCGCAGCATGGCCGAGAACACCAAAATGGCGCGCAAGCTGGGTTACCTCGACATCCCCGACGACACCTTGATCCCCCTGGGAGAAGTCGACCGCCTCCCGCCCGACAAAGTGGTCATCATGGCGACCGGCACGCAAGGTGAACCGATGGCGGTGTTGAGCCGCCTGGCGATCGGCGAACATCGTTCGCTGCGCATCCAGCCGGACGACACGGTCGTCTTCTCCTCCCACACGATCCCGGGCAACGAGGAATTGATCCATCGCGTCGTCAATCGGCTCTTCCAAAAGGGTGCCGATGTGCTTTACGACCCGCGCTCGCCGGTTCACGTCTCCGGACACGCCAGCCAGGAGGAGCAGAAACTGCTGATTCACATCCTCAAGCCCCGCTTCTTCGTGCCCATCCACGGCGAGTTACGTCACCTGAAACAGCACGGCAAGAACGCGCGCCATGTCGGCGTCCCGGCCGAAAACATCGCCGTGGTCGAGAACGGCTATCCGCTGACCTTAGGCGACGAGTTGGAAATTGGCAAGCGCGTGCCCGGCGGCTACGTCTTCGTGGACGGCGCGCGGGTGGGCGAAATCGGCCCCCGGATTATGCGCGAGCGGGAGATTCTGGGGCGAAACGGTTTCCTGATGGCGATTCTGTGCTACGATCGGGATAACGGGCGGCCGGTGTCTCAACCGCAGATCGTCACCCAGGGCTTCGTCTTCGCGCCCCAGGCCGAGGATCTCCTGACGCGGGTCGCGGACGTCGCCCGTTCGGCCGCCCAGGTTCAACCCGGCGCGTCCGCGCAGGAGGTCGAGGCGACGATCAAGAAAGCGCTATCGAAATACCTCTACCAGGAGACCCGCAGCCGGCCGGTCGTGATCGTCAAGTTGATCGAGCACGCCTAGCTTTACGCCCCGACTCGCCGCCACACCTCGGCCGCCACTTCCCGCGAGCGGGCGGTGATCGCCTCCTCGTCCAAGGTGAGCAACGCGCGGTCGCGCATCAGCGGTCGCCCGGCGCAAAAGGTATCTGTGACGGCGGAGGCCTCGAAGCCAAAGAGCAGATGCCAGGGCAGGTTGTCGGCCGTCAGCGGCGTCGTCGGGTGGTAATCGAGGAAAACCAGGTCGGCCGCCGCCCCCGCGTGCAACGCCCCTAGCGACAGGTCGGGCCAGAAGACGCGCGCCAGCCGGGCGTTATCGGCGTAGGCCAAGCGCATCACCAGGTCGCCGGGCATCGCGCGGGGGTCCCGCTGGGCCAGTTTATGCACCAGGTAAGCCGCCTTCATCTCCGCAAACATCTGGTTGGAGAATCCATCGTTGCCCAACCCCAGGTTCACCCCGGCCCGGTTCATCACCTCGACCGGGGCCACGCCCACGCCGTTGTTCATATTGGAGCGCGGCTGGTGGGTGACCCACGTCCCGGTCTCGGCCAACGCGGCGATTTCCGTCTCGTCAACGTGGACGCAGTGGACGGCGATCGTCTGCGGTCCCAGGATTCCGGCGTCGCGCAGACGATGGACGACCCGCCGGTCGTATTTCTCCAAGGCGTCGTCCTGATCGGCGGCGTCCTCCGCCACGTGAATGTGGAAACCCACGCCCAGGTCGCGCGCGGCGGCCACACAATCGACCAACGTCCTTTCCGAGAGGGTCAAGGAAGCGTGCAGGCCAAAAGAGGCGGCCAATCGGGGATGGGGGTCGGCGATCAACGTCTGGGCGAAGCGCACGTTCTCGGCGATCCCGGCCTGGGCGCGCGCCGGTCCGTCCCGGTCGGTGACCTCGTAGCACAACGAGGCCCGGACGCCAGCCTCCTCGACCGTCTCGGCGATCTCGTCCAGCGCCCCCTCGATAGCGCTCGGGCTGGCGTGGTGGTCGATCAGCGTGGTCGTTCCGTGGCGCACGGCATCCACCAGGCAGACCAGGGCGGAGTAGCGCACCGCCTCGCGGGTCAACGCTTTGTCCAGCCGCCACCAGAGCCGTTCCAGAATCTGGATGAAATTAGCCGCCGGTTGCCCGGGGACCGCCATTCCCCGGGCGAACGCGCCATAGAAGTGGGTGTGCGCGCAGATGGAAGCGGGAAGCGCCAGCCGCCCACGCGCGTCCCACCGATCGGCGTCGGGATACCGCGCCGCCAGCTCGGTTGACGACCCCAGCGCGGCGATCGTATCCCCCTCGATCAACAACGCCCCATCGTCCAGCAAGGTCGGTTCCGCGCCCAGCGTCGCCAGGCGCGCGTGTTCAATGAGCAATTGAGACATATCAGGTTGCGCCATCATCAGCCATTCCTTTCTATTGAGCACTCAGTTCAAATCACGGGTCTTCAGGATTTCGCATGGCCCATCATAGACCCTAAAGGTTTTTGCGCTGGTTTTGATGGAAAAAGGTCATTGTTTAAGGCAAAAACGTTGTTTGCGCGGCCTTGAGCAAAACCTTTAGGGTCTC
>DAOTUC010000095.1:0-26731 GCA_034437315.1 Anaerolineae bacterium | reverse complement strand
GAGACCCTAAAGGTTTTGCTCAAGGCCGCGCAAACAACGTTTTTGCCTTAAACAATGACCTTTTTCCATCAAAACCAGCGCAAAAACCTTTAGGGTCTATGATGGGCCATGCGAAATCCTGAAGACCCTACGGCGATAAATCGCCTACTACGAACCAAATTTCAATTGAGATGAAATACACTCAAATGAAATGAAACACACCCTCTCTAAAGAGAGCGACACGCAAAAGTGATTGGAGACAGATACTGATATGGCGGGAAAGCCTACTTCGCGAGTGCTCGTCATCGGCGCGGGGATCGCCGGCATGCAGGCCGCCCTGGACGTCGCCAACGCCGGTTACGACGTCGTTTTGGTCGAACGAGCGCCCTCTATCGGCGGTCGGATGGCTCAGCTTTCCGAGACCTTTCCCACGCTCGATTGCGCCCAGTGTATCCTGACCCCTCGCACCGTCGAGGTGGGACATCACGAACGAATCGCGCTGTACACCTATTCCGAGGTGGTCGGCGTCGAGGGGGAGATCGGCGATTTTCGGGTGCGTATCAGGCGTCACGCGACCTACGTGGATTGGGACGCGTGCACCGGGTGCGGCGTGTGCCAGGAGAAATGCCCGACCCGGGTGAGCGCCGAGTTCGAGCGGGATGTGGGGGAGCGCAAGGCGATTTACACGCTTTCCCCCCAGGCGGTGCCCAACAAGCCCGTGATCGACCGGGCGCATTGCATCTTTTTCCAGCGCGGAAAATGCAAGGCCTGCGAACGTTTCTGTCCGGTGGGGGCGATTGATTATGAACAGGAGGATACCATCGTTGAAGAGCGCGTCGGCGCTGTGATCGTGGCGACCGGTTTCGACTTGTATTCTCTGACTCGTATGCCTGAATATGGCGGGGGGAAGACGCCGGACGTGATCGACGCGCTGGCCTTCGAGCGTTTGCTCTCCGCCTCCGGGCCGACCGCCGGCAAGGTTCTGCGCCCCTCGGATGGGCGCGCGCCCCGGGAGATCGTCTTCATCCAGTGCGCCGGTTCCCGCGATCCGGAAAAGCATATGCCCCACTGTTCCAAAGTCTGTTGTATGTACACCGCCAAGCAGGCGATGCTTTACCGGCACCGGGTCCACGGCGGGCAGGCCTACATTTTCTACATCGACATCCGGGCGGCCGGCAAGCGCTACGACGAGTTCACCCAGCACGCGATGGAGGATGAACAGGTCGTCTACTTGCGCGGGAAGGTCTCGCGGATCTTCCGTCAGGATGGCCGGGTCATCGTGTGGGGGGCCGACACCCTCAGCGGGCAGCAGGTGCAGATCGCCGCCGATATGGTCGTGGTCGCGCCGGCGCTCGTGCCGCGTCCTGAGACAGTGCGCCTGGCGGAGATGCTGGGTTTGCCGTTGGATGCGCAGGGGTGGTTGACGTCGGTGGACGCCAATATGCGCCCGGTGGAGACGGTGCGACCGGGCGTTTTTGTGGCCGGCGCCGGGGTGGGGCCGATGGACATCCCGGAGACAGTCGCCCACGCCAGCGGCGCGGCGAGTCACGTGCTCAAGCTGTTCTCCCGTTGGCGTCACGAAAACGTCGAGCGTGACGAAAGCGGTGAATCTGGCGAAGGCGCAGAGGCAAAGCAGCTTACGAAGGAGAGAGTATAGAATGGCGCGTATTGGCATCTTTGTCTGTCATTGTGGCCTCAATATCGCCGGCACGGTGGATGTTGAACAGGCCGCGGAGGCGTTGCGCGCTTATCCCGGCGTCGTATTCGCCGCCGATTACAAGTATATGTGTTCGGATCCGGGGCAGGAGCTGATCCAGCGCACCATCGAGGAGCACGCGCTGGACGGCGTCGTCGTCGCCGCTTGTTCCCCGGCCATGCACGAGACGACGTTCCGCAAGGCGGCCGCCGCTGCCGGGCTAAATCCCTATCAGGTGGAGATCGCCAATATTCGGGAACAGGTCTCTTGGCCTCACCAGGACGCTCCCGAGGAGGCGACCCGCAAGGCGATAGAGACCATTCAGTCTATTGTGGAAAAAGTGCGTTACGACGATCCCCTGTCGCCGCTGGCGCTGCCTATCGTCAAGCGGGCGCTGGTCGTGGGCGGCGGCATAGCGGGCCTGACGGCGGCTCTGTTCATCGCCGAGGCCGGGTATCCGGTGATCCTGGTCGAGCGGGAGGCCGGCCTGGGCGGGCGGGTGAATCGGCTCTCTGATCTCTATTTGAATTTCGATGGAGATATGACGTTGTTCCAGGAACGAATCGACGCGGTCGTCGCCCATCCATTGATCGACGTGCTGACGCGGGCGGAGGTGACGGGCCTGGAGGGGTACGTGGGCAATTTCGCGGCGGAGGTGACGAGACGTGTGGCGGGTGAGGGTGATGGCGAGCCATTGACCCGTCACGATGTGGGCGCCATCGTGTTGGCCACGGGATTCGAGTTGTACGCCAAGGGTAACCTGCCAGAGTATGGCGGCGGCCAGCTCCCAGACGTGGTGGATAGTTTACAGTTCGAGGAGATGGCGCGGCGCGGTGAGATCGTCTGCCCTTCCGACGGGCGGACGCCGCGCGAAGTCGTTTGGGTGCAGTGCGCCGGTTCCCGCGATCCCCAACATCACCGGCCGTATTGCTCCAAGATTTGCTGTATGTACGTGGCTAAACAGACTATCGCCTATCGGAATATGACCCCTGAGGGGCAAGCTTACGTGTTTTACATCGACATTCGTTCCCAGGGGCGGGGGTATGATGAGTTCGTCCAGCAGGCGATGGAGGAGTTCGGCGTCGTTTATCTCCGGGGGAAGGTCTCCAAGATCATCGAGCAGGATGGACGCCTTGAGGTCTGGGGGGCCGACACGTTGAGCGGCCGGGCGATGCGTGTGGGGGCGGACCTGGTGGTATTGGCGATGGCGGCTGTGCCCAGCGCGGGCAGCGATGATCTGGCCCGCTTGATGCACGCGGCGGTCGACGAAAGCGGCTTTTTCGCCGAGGCGCACCCCAAGTTGCGCCCGGTGGAGAGTCCCACGGCCGGCGTCTACTTGGCCGGCGCGGCCCAATTCCCCAAGGATATTCCGGAGACGGTGGCCCAGGCGTCCGGCGCGGCGGCCAAGGTCTTGCAGCTTTTCGCCCAACAGGAGATGGCGGCGGAACCGACGGTCGCCGTCGTGGATGAGATGCTGTGTTCGGGATGCGGGCGGTGCGTGGCGGTTTGCCCTTATGAAGCTCGCGAGCTTCATCCCTGGCGGGATTTGGCGACGGTCAACGCCGCGCTTTGCCAGAGTTGCGGCGCGTGCGCCGTGGCCTGCCCGAACAAGGCGACGCGGATGCAGAACATGTCCCCCGTCCAGATTATGGCGATGGTCGAGGCGTTGTTGTAGGCGGCTGGTGTACCCCTAATGTTTTGTGCAATCTGGCCCAATCATACTTTGTAGGGTCTTCGCGCGGTCCAGTTGGGCTTGGATGACATTTGCATCACACAGGTCGGCGCCGCTGAGGTTGGCGTTTGTCAGGGTGGCTCCCTCCAGGTCGGCCTGGCGTAAGTTGGCCAGCGCCAGGTTGGCGTTTTCCAGAATCGTTTTGCGCATGTCCAGCCCCTGGAGGTTGGCCCGGCTTAGGTCGACGCCGCTGAGTTCCCGTTCGGCGGCCCCCTGAGTGACCAATCTACTGACCAAGCGCCATTTCTCGTCGATGATGGTCTGCTCATCGAATCGCGTACCCTTGAGATTGGCCCAGGTGAAATCGGCGCCGCTGGTATTGGCGCCCCTGAGATTGGCTTCGGTGAGGTTCGCGTCATTGAGGTGTGCGTTGATCAGATTGGCGTCGCTGAGATTAGCGTTGCTCAGGTCGGCCTTGTGTAGGTTCGCAGACTCTAGATTAGCCTGACTTAGTTCGGCCCCCGATAGATTGGCGTAAGTCAGGTCGTGCCTGCTCAGTTGACGACCCTCCTGGGGTTGCGAGACGATTTCGCCGACCAGTCTCCACTTGTCGTCGACCTGTGTCGCCTCGTTGAAGATCGCGCCGCTCAGGTTGGCCAATTTCAAATTGGCGTGTTGGAGATTGGCGCCGCTCAGGTTGGCCAATTTCAGATTGGCCTGGTGCAGATTGGCGCTGCTCAGGTTGGCGTTGGCGAGGTTAGCCTGGTGAAGATTGGCCGCGCCCAAGTTCGCCCCCGTCAGTTGAGCGCCGCTCAGGCTTGCGCCCTCCAGGACAACCCCGATGAGGTTGGCCTCGTTCAGGTCTTGCCCCGAGAGATCCCGATCCTGGGCGCCGCTCGTGACGATCTCCCAGACCAGGCGCCACTTGTCGTCGATCTGGGTGCTCTCGTCTAGCGAAGCGTTGTGCAATCTGGCCTGGATGAGAGATGCGCCGGTCAAGTTGGCCTCCCGGAGGATGCTGCCTTCCAGGTTCGCGTTCTGGAGATCGGCCCCCTCCAGGTTCGCGCCGGTGAGGTTGGCGTTGCTCAGGTCTTTGTTGCGCAGGTCTTCCCCCGCCTTGCCCTGGGTGACGATTTCCGCGACCAGTCGCCATTTGGGGGCGATGATGGCGACTTCCAGATTGGCGCCCCGCAGGTAGGCTCCGTCCAAATTGACGGCGGTGAGGTCGGCGTTGGATAGATTGGCGTCACGCAGGTTGGCGTCGCGGAAGTCGACTTCCCGTAGATACGCCCCGCTCAGATCTTTGCCGCTCAGGTCGGCTCCGACCGCGCCGTCGGTGACGATATCCCGGACGAGCCGCCACCTGTCGTCGATCTGCGTGTTGTCGTCCATCGTCGTTTCGCGCAGGTTGGCGTGTGTCAGATCGGCGTTGTTCAGGTTAGCGCCGTTGAGAATAGTACCCTTGAGCGTCGCTTTGTTCAAGGTTGCGCCCTCTAGATTAGCGCCGCTCAGGTTGGCGTTGCTGAGGTTGGCGTCGGATAGATTCGCTTCCCTCAAGTCAGCGTTTTGCAGGTTGGCGTTGCTCAGGTCTTTCCCGCTTAAGTCACGTCGGGTCGCCGGTTGATTGAGAATCTGCCAGACGATATTCCACTTCTCATCGATCTTGGCGTCGGCGATGACGACGTCGTGCAGGTTGGCCTGGTTGAGGTTCGCCTTGCTTAAGTCGGCGTCGGTCAAGTCGGCCCCTGTCAGGTTAGCCCCGCTCAGGTTAGCGCCGGTCAGGTCGCTGTTGACCAGGTTGGTATTGGTCAGAATGGCGCCGGCTAGAGGCGCTCCACGCAGGTTGGCGTTGCTGAGATCCGCGTGATGGAGGTCGCGTCCCGTTTCTTCTTGCGTGAGGATTTGCCAGACCTGGCGCCACTTTTCCGCAATCTGGGTCTGCTCGTTCATCTGGGCGTTGCGGAAGTTGGCGTGTTCCAACTGGGCGTTGCTCAGGTCGGCGTTTCGTAGATCGGTGTTGCTCAGATTGGCGTTGCGCAGATCGGCCTGGCGGAGGGTGGCGCTGAACACGGCGGCCCCCCGCAGGTCAGCCTGACTCAAATCCGCCTGGTCGAGGTTGGCGCCGGTGAGGTCGGCGTTTTGTAAATTGGCCCACCAGAGTGTGGTCTGGGCGAGGTTGGCGTTGCGCAGGTCGGCGTGCTGTAGGTCCGCCTCTCCCATGTTGGCTTCCTGGGCGTTGGCTTCCGAGAGTTTAGCCCGGATCATCGTGGCTTTATTCAGGTTAGCGCCGGTCAGGATCGCGCCGCTGAGGTTGGCGTTGTCCAGGCGGGCCTCTGACATATTGGCGCGGGCGGCGTCGGCCCTGTTCAGGTTGGCGCCGCGCAGGTCGGCTTGGGAGAGATTCACACCTCGGAGGTTAGCGCCCTCTTTATTGCAACCATGCCAATCGACTTCCGGCGCCGGCTCGTCTTTACAATCGGCCCCGCCGCAGCCTGTTAAGCACGTGAGCATCGCGCCCAATACGACAATCACCAGCATCCATCGAACGTTTGTGATAGCGCTCATTTTCGCCTCCTAACCGGGATGATTTAGAGCTACTAAGGAACACGAAGCAACGCAGAGGGTGTGCAGAGACTATGAAAGAGATTTTAGCATAATGAGGCGAGTAGAGCAAATTCGATTTGCATCGGTTGGCGATGATGCGCCTGTCTGCGTGCGTCGCACAGGCGGGCCTGTGGGGAACGACGGAGCGATGTGGAGAGTTGACGAAGCGCCCGGGTGGGGTATACTTAAAAACGTAGAATCGTGAAAGAAAGGTTTCGAGAATGGATATGCATTTAGAGCAGGTGCCCAAGGTATTAGAACTCTATCTCCAAATCTCGCAGTACCCGATCCTGGGACGGCGTATCCGCGAGCGGATGCGGGAGGAGTTGTTTTCGCGCGGGGTCATTTCTCGGTCCCAGTTTGAGCGCGAGGTGCGGGAAAAGGCCGTTTCGTCCCAGGAGCGTGAGGGGATTTCGGATCCCTTCGGTCAGGAATCGGGTGAGACGTGGCGGGAGCGATTGGAGCAGATTCGGGATCACCTGACCGATTTCTATTTCGCTTATAACCTGCCTCATAAGCTGTTTGAGGAGATCATGGAGGAGACGCTATCCGGCCGAAAGCCGAATTTGGATGATTGCTCGTTGCCTTTCAATCCAGAGCTAGCGCCCCGGCCCTTGCTCATCGCTCAGGCGAAGGAGTATGCGCGGTTGCCGGCCGAAGAGCGGCTGATGGTGTGTCATCACCAGGAGGAAATCACGGTCGTCTTGCTCAAGCGTATGATTAGCGACCAGATGGATTTCGTCAAACTGGCCAAGCGCTTTCTCAAGGCCGAGGATTTCGAGATGATCTACAACCGGCGCATTGGGACGGGCAAGATTGGCGGCAAGGCGGCGGGCATGGTGCTGGCCTGGGAGATCCTTCGGAGACACGATCCGGCCGACGAGGTCGATTTGCGCGGACGCATCGCTGTTCCCGATTCCTATTTCATTGGGGCTAACGTGTTCTACGATTTTCACACTTTCAACGGGTTCGAGGCGTTTATCAATCAAAAGTACAAGGGCCAGGAGGAAATTGAGGACGATTACCCTAGAATACAGGACATGTACGCCAATGGACGGTTCCCCAAGGATGTGATGGACCGGTTGCGGGCGCTCCTGCAGGAGGTGGTGAATTTCCCGCTGATCGTGCGCTCGTCCAGTCTGTTGGAGGATAATTTCGGCTTTTCGTTCGCCGGCAAGTACGATAGCTATTTTTGCCCCAATCAGGGGACGATGGAGGAGAATTTGGCGGCGTTGACCCGCGCCATTGGCCTGGTGTATGCCAGCGTCCTGAGCCCGGACGCGCTGCTCTATCGCCAGAGAATGGGATTGGTGGATTACGACGAGCGGATGGCGATTCTGATTCAAAAGGTGCAGGGGAAGCGCTACCACAATTACTTCTTCCCCGCGATAGCGGGTGTGGGCTTCAGCCGCAACCCCTTCCGCTGGCATTCCAAGATTCGGGCGGAGGACGGTCTGTTGCGCCTGGTCTGGGGACTGGGCACGCGCGCGGTGGATCGGGTGGGGGAGGATTACCCGCGCATGGTCTCGTTGAGTCACCCGCAATTGCGCCCCGAGACGGGCGCCGATCAGATACGCAGATATTCTCAACGCTTGGTCGATCTGATTGACTTGCAGACTAACACGGTCAAGTCCCTACCCGTGACGAAGACCCTGCAACCCGATTATCCCGGCGTCCAGCTCCTGGCCTCGGTCGATAGGGGGGATTATTTGCAGGCCATCTACGCGCCCGGCATCCTTTCGCAGGAGCGTTTGGTGCTGACATTCGACGAACTGCTCAAAAACAGGGGCTTTGTGGCGATGATGCGCACCGTGTTGGCGAAATTGGAGCGCGGTTACGGCCGCCCGGTGGACGTGGAGTTTGTGGTAGAGATCACCGATTCTCGAACGCCCGATTTCTGTTTGCATCTGCTACAATGTCGCCCCTTGAGCCGCCAGGAATGGGGGGAGGCGATGCGCATCCCCGACGTCCCGCCCCAGGACGTGCTCTTCTTGACGCGCAAGCTCGTGCCGACCGGGCAGCTTCACGGGATTCGCTACGTCGTCTACGTCGATCCGGAGGCTTACAATAACCTGCCGGATTACGAGACCCGGTTCGCCTTGGCGCGCCTCGTCGGGCGGATCAACAGGCGCCTGGAGGGAGAGCGTTTCATCCTGATCGGGCCGGGCCGGTGGGGCACGTCGAACCCGGAGTTGGGCCTCAAAGTGACCTATGCCGACATCTACAATACCCAGGCGTTGATCGAGGCGGCTGGTCTTTCCGGGGACGACACGATGGAACTTTCCTACGGCACCCACTTCTTCCAGGATCTGGTCGAGTCCCGTATCTACCCGTTGCCGTTGCATCTCAACGCGCCCGATGCAAGGTTCAACTGGGCTTTTTTCAAGGATTCTCCCAATAAATTGGCCGATTTATTGCCCGACGATGAGCGGTACGCGGAATACGTCAAAGTGATCGACGTGCCCGCCGTGGCGGATGGGCGCAATCTGGACCTGGTGATGGATGGCGAGCGGGACGAGGCGCTGGCCTATCTTGCAAGTGGGTAAGTGGGCAAGTATGCAAGTTGCAAGTATGCAAGTGGGCAAGCGCCGGGAGGGTTGGCGCTGGGGAGGTGTGATGGGACGCAAGGGGGTATGGGTTGCTGTGCTCTGGGGCTTGATCCTGGCGGCGGGGGTGTTGGCCCTGTGCCAGCGTTGGCGGGGGGCGGCGTATGCGGCGCTGGGTGCGGCCCCAGGCAACGTGAGGACTGTCTGTGCGAGCGGTTGCGATCACACGACGGTTCAGGATGCAGTGAAGGGCGCTGATAATGGGGACGTCATCAAGGTGGCGGAGGGGCTCTATACCGGCGTGCGAGTTTTTTCTTCTGATGATCTCACGGTGACCGCCCTGATCTACATTGAGAATAAGCGACTCACGATTCGCGGCGGTTACGCGGCGGGTCAGTGGGACGTCTCCGATCCAGACGCTCACCTGACGATTCTCGACGCGCAGGGGCAGGGGCGCGTCCTGGTGATTGACAATGAGTTTGAGGGAGGCGAGGTCGTTATTGACGGGGTGCACATTGTGGGGGGAGATGCCAGGGCAAGCGCTGGTGGATTCGGAGGCGGCGGCTATTTTGATAAGGCCAGAGTGATCCTGCGGCGCAGTGTGGTTTCTGGCAACGTGGCAAATCATGGCGGCGGCGTCTTCGTTCATAGGAGCACGGCCGATGTGATAGGATGCCAAATCGTCTCTAACACAGCCATCGAGTATGGGGGCGGGTTGGTGTTTTTCATCAGCGATGACACGACGGTCGTCAGCAGCACGATCGCTGGTAACGAAGCTCTAGCGGGCGGGGGCGTCTATCTATATCGCAGCAGCACGACGATGATCAACAATTTCTACGTCGACAATCGCGGGAATAATGAGGCTGGCGGCCTATTCGTCACCGGCACCGACACCGGCGACGTGAAACGGCCTCGTCTGTTGCACACGACCATCGCGCGCAACGCAGGGGGCGGGGTCAAGATCGAGTCGAATAACGAGGTGGAGATGATCAATACCATCATCGCCAGCCACACCGTCGGCCTCGACGTCGTGGGGATGGGCGTCGCATCCCTGGAGGCGACCTTGTGGAATGGCAACGACGAAGATTGGCAGGGGGATGGAAATATCTCGCGCCAGGACGATTATCATGGCGACCCGGCTTTTGTGGATCCCGACGCGGGCGATTATCATATTGGCCCCGGCTCGGTGGCGCGGGATCGCGGTGTGGAGGTGGGCGTCTTCGTCGATTTCGAGGGGGACGGGCGCCCGCGCGGCGGCGGTTACGACATCGGGGCCGACGAGTTCCCCAATCCCCTGGCGCTATCCCTCTCGGCGACGCCGGCCATGGCGCGGCCCGGTCAGCCCTTGACCTACGTCATCCACCTGAGTAATTTTGATTCGACGGTGTTGACGGCCGCCATCACCAGCACGCTGCCCGCCCAGGTGCAGCCCGCGGGGCGCGTCACCACCTGGACGGAGGAGCCGATCTATCCGGGCGAGGAAACCTGGAGAGCGCTGATCCCGGTCACCGTGTCGCGGGATTGCCGGGGCGTCTTCGTCCACACAGTTGACGTCGCGGTTGTGGACGGCGATCGATTCTCGCGCTCTCTATCGCTGGGCTGCTTTAACGTCTATTTGCCCGTCGTCGTGCGAGCTTACCGTTAGCCCGGCGGAAGTGCGCGCTTGCCATTGTTTGACTTGCTTGACGATAGAATGTATAATCGAAACCTGGGTCGAGGAAGGTTTATTGGTCTTATACGTATTTATGTAACCTGGATTTGCATCTGCAACATCATCCGTTGCAGTGGAGGTAGGGTATGGCGCTGAAGGGGAATCTGCGAGATTTCAGTACGACGCAGTTATTAAATCTAATTAACTTGGCGCGTAAGACTGGCACGCTGACGATTGAGGCTGATGGCGCGCCATCCCGATTATGCTTTAAAGAGGGACGATTGGTTTACGCCACGCACGATGAGGGCGGCGGTCATCTGGCGACGATGCTCCAGCAAGCAGGAAAAATATCAGAAGAGCAAGCGCGGGCCATTCAGAAACAGGTCGAGATCAAGAGTGATAAAGAACTGGGCGTATTGCTGATCAATGCCGGTTACGTGACCCAGGAGGACATCGTACGGAGCGTACAATCCTATATCTTGAATAACGTTTACCCACTTTTCACCTGGTCGGAAGGGACCTTCCGTTTCGAGGCCAGCCTGCTGCCGTTCGAGGATCGCATTACCATCCCCATCAACCTGGAAAATGTGATCATGGAAGGCAGCCGGCGGATGCAGGAGTGGGAGCGTTTGCAGGACGAGTTGCCCGATCTCGACGTGGCGCTGAAGTTCGCCGATCGACCCAGCGCTCGCATGCGCGACGTCAACATGACCGTTGAGGAGTGGCGCGTCGTTTCCTTCATCAATCCCCGCAACACCGTCCGCCAGATCGCCAAAGCCAACAATATGAGCGAGTTTCAGATTCGCAAAATCGTTTACGCTTTGCTACAGGCCGGCCTGGTCGAATTGGTGCAGCCGGAGGGGGCCGCCAAGCCATCCGCAGAAGGCAAGCCGCCCGTGTCGATGCGTCCGCCGGCCGTCAATCGGAGTGTCGTGGAGCGGATCGTTGGGTTCTTCGGCGGTAAGCGCTAGCGTTCGTTCCCGTTCCCGTTGCGCACGATAGAGCGGGAGTTTGCAGTGAGGAATTTTATTTTTAGCGTCTTTATTATCGTTAGAGAGTTGCACACTCAAGAGAGATAAAGCTATGCAGACTGTCAAGATAGTGGTAACCGGCCCCTTTTCAGCGGGCAAAACTCAGTTTATCCAGACGATTAGCGAGATCGACGTCGTGGCGACTGAGAAAAAGATCACGCGAGAAGAGGAACGAGTCAAAGCACAGACGACGGTGGCAATGGATTTTGGGCGCATCAGTGTGGCCGATGACCTGGTGCTCTATCTATTTGGCACGCCAGGCCAGCGGCGCTTTGATTTCATGTGGGAAATTCTCGCCGAAGGGATGTTAGGCTTCGTCGTCCTGTTAGATAGCGTCAAACCAGAGACCTTCCGCGAGGCGCGCAATATCCTGGATACATTTCGGGCCTACGCGCCCGTGCCCTACGTCGTCGCCGCCAATAAGCAGGACCTGAAGGATGCGTGGTCTCCCGAAGACCTGCGTATTGCGCTACGCATTCCTTCAGAGATCAAGGTTTTGCCCTGTGTGGCGACAGACCAGGAGAGCGTCCAGCAGGTCTTGTTGGAACTCCTCTATTCTGTGCTCGATCTGATGGATGAGTATGGGGAAGGTTAGGCCCAACCGATAGCATTCCTGTCCAATCTGTATCGGCGCATCAAGAGTGATTGATTGAGCGAGAATATGACGCGAAGCGCCGTGGGAAGATAAAGGCGTATTTTCTCAGTATTTCCGGTAATTCCTCTGTGTTGGATGTGTTTGTTTGCGCTTGGGTCAAGTCGGGTTATGAACGCTGCCTATGCACTCTGAGTGGTGTTTTTCTGGCGGTCGAACCGTGCGAGGTGGTGGTTCGACCGTCTTTGTGCTTAGGGCCTAACCAATAGATGACTCTGTTGAAAAACGGCCTGTATGGAAACGCACCCTAACTTTATGCGCTAAGCCCGTCCCCGGGGCGTTTGCGAGGGAACTGATTCTTTTATGACTCTTAGAACCTGTCGATCACATAGCGCTGTAACTTCACATTAACGAAATTGCAATGCTTTCTAAATGCCTATCACAACATTTTGTGATATATTTATAGTAGATCATTTCAGTTGATCGGGAGAGCGATTGGCGTGTGCTTCAGAAATCGTTGGATAAGGCGCACGGCGACAGACTCTTGGGTGGATAGCGAGAGATAACTGTGATTCTAAAAGTAGTATTGCGATGAGCTCCATTGTTACAGACCGTGGCCTGGTTCATTACGAGACGATAGGGCGGGGACGCCCTATCATCATGCTGCACGGCTGGTTGGAATCCTGGGATCATTGGCTGGGGACGATGGAATCGCTGGGGCGCGAGTACAAAGCCTACGCCCTCGATTTCTGGGGCTTCGGTGAATCGGGCAAGCAGGAGGGGAGTTTTTCGGTTCAGGACTACGTGGAGATGGTCGACCAGTTTATGGAACGTTTAGGCCTCAGCCACGCGCCGATCATCGGCCACTCAATGGGGGGCACCGTCTCGTTGAAGGTCGCCCTGGATCATCCAGAGCGGGTTGAAAGGGTCACCGTGGTGGGGTCGCCGATCGTTGGTGATGGGCTGGCCCTCTTTTTGCGCCTGGCGGCCCGCCGCTCCCTGGCGAGTTTGGCCTATCAAGCGCCGGGCGCGTTGCCTTTGGGCGTTCGTCTCCTTTCTCCCTTTCTCGCCCGTGATTGGAAGACCTGGTACGCGATGTTTGAACGGGACCTCTCGCGCACGACGATGGAATCGTTCCATTACAGCATCGCCTCGTTGCGCGGGACAGACCTGCGCCCTCGGTTGAATGAGATTGACGTACCGGTTATGGGCGTCTACGGGGATATCGATCGCATCGTCGACCCCGATCAGGGCGAGCTTTTAGTTGAGGGCGTGTCGAAGGCGCATCTTCACCGATTTGAGCACTCGGGCCATTTCCCGATGGCGGATGAGCCAGAGCGATTTTACGAGGTTTTGCGCGGGTTTTTGAGCCGGCCAATCGACGATTCGGAAGAGGAAGGTGATGGGAGTCTCTGAAGTAAGCATCGCAACCGCTCAAGCGATGGACGTTGACGTCCACCAGGACGAGGATCGGCAAGCGGTCCTGGCGCAAGAGCCGACGCAGCACTTCTTTCCCAGCAAGATGGGACGGATCATTCTTCTGGCGATGGAGGACGTGATGGGCCGGAATAGCTTGAATGCGATTCTGAACCTGGCCCGGCTTTCCCATTACGTTGAGGCGTACCCGCCCAATAATTTTTCCAAAACTGTCTCGTTTGACGAGGTGGGGCGGTTGTTGCAAGCGCTTGACGAGATGTACGGCCCTCGAGGTGGGCGTGGATTGGCCAGAAGGGCCGGCCATGCATGCTTTAGATTCGGCGTGCAGGATTTCGGCCCGCTGTTGGGCATCGCCGACCTGACCTTTCGCGTTTTACCCATGGGGATGAAATTGAAGGTCGGGTTTGAAGTTTTGGCGCAGACCTTCAATAAGTTCACCGATCACGTTGTGCGCCTGGAAGAAGATGAACAATACGTCTATTGGGTGATGGAGCGGTGCGGCGCCTGTTGGGGACGCGCCTCCGATGCGCCGTGTTGTCATCTCGCCGTGGGCATCTTGGAAGAGGGCCTATATTGGGTCAGCGGGGGCAAGAGCTTCTATGTGGAAGAGGTCTCCTGTGTCGCCGCTGGCGACCCGACCTGCACGATTTCTATCGGCAAACGCCCGCTGGATTAGCGTGCGATCACTTCGCCCATTGGCGTCTCTTAAAATTAACCCATTCTAGCAGGCGGGAAAGATCAAGGGATATGCGTAGAATAGTTTTGCAAGATAAGCACATGATATTCCCATTTAACGAGCCGGCGAGTGATTTGCGCATCCTCAACAAAAGGCTGTCGTTACATCAGGGAGATCTGTTCTCTCGCTACAACGTCACGATGACGCGCGAGGTCGACTCATTGGCCGAAGTGGAAGATGACCCGGTAGAGATGATCATCTATCGTGACAACCTCTATTTTGACCAGTTCTTCCTCGACGAGTTTATCGAAAAAGCCCGGGCGTTGGGCCGGCCCTGTCGGGTCGCTTTTGCTTTGGGCGATTTGGCCATCACGACCCACGCGCTCGATCTACAGCGGGGGATCCGGCGCGAGGGAGACCTGTACGTCGCCGATATGTGGTACTATCCGAAAGGCCTTCAGCCGAGCGTCAAGCCATTGGTCATCAATACCGGCGCTCACGAGATGGGGTACTATCACGTGCCCACCCATATGTCGGATCGGGCGGGCGAGCTGGTCTACCAGGTGCCGACCCGGGCCTTTTGTTCCATCGAGCATTGGGTGCACACCATTACGGCCAATGTCATTTTTGGCGTCATGTCCAACGGCGCGCGCCTGGACATTGAGAGTGAGAAACTGGGAAAGCAGGTCAAGATATTGTGGCGCGCGATGTTGGAAAGGCGAAACGTCCACACCTCGTCAGAAGTCGTGAAGATCGGCCCTAATTGCAGCATCGACCCGACCGCAGTCATCAAGGGGCCGACGTACATCGGGAGGAACGTCAATATCGGCCCAGGGGTAGTCATCGACGTGTCCATCATCGGGGACAACGTGAGCATTACCCAAGGCGGGCAGGTGCAGTGGAGCGTCATATCAGATCGCTGTTTTCTCCCTTTCCGGGCGGCCGTCTTCTCCAGCGTGATGATGCGGGATAGCATGTTAGCCCAGAATACGTGCCTTCAGTTTTGCAGCGTCGGGCGAGAGACCTTCATCGGCGCCGGAAGCACCTTCACCGATTTCAATTTGATCCCCAAAAAGCCGATTCGGGCCGTTTACGAGGGGGGATTGCACGATGCCGGCTTCCAGGTGATCGGCGGGTGCGTGGGACACCATTGCCACATCGGTTCCGGGATGGTGGTCTACCCGGCCCGGGCCATCGAGTCGGACGTGGTGCTATTCGCCACGCCGGAGCGCCGGGTGATCGACCGCACCGTCCTCTACGAAGAAAGCGATCACCTGAAGATACCGCGCGGCACGGAACTTTACGAGCGCCGCTACGACCCTGAGCGTGAGCGCTGAGCCTATGGATAGAGATAAACGCGCCAATGCTTTCGCCTGTGTAATTCATCCGCTTAGGCCCAAAGAGGACGTCGCGCGGCAATATCCCCTGTTGGCCCGGGTGTTGCCGGTAGGGTTGATTCACTTCCTATCCCGATTTTGGCCGCCCCTTTATCTCTCTCGAATTCGGGGCGTGCGCTCAGAAGCGACCGGCAAAGAGGTCGAGGGGGTCTTGCTGGCCTGCCCATTTACCGCCCGGCGCATGTTGACCCTCGCGCCGCGCACTGTCTACGCCAAGCTCGTCCAGACCGGCCGGCTGGCTGAACGGTTAGGCGTCCGTTTGTTGGGCCTGCTGGCCTTTACCTCCTCGGTCGGCGATGGCGGCGTAACCGTCTCCCAACGTCTCGATATTCCGGTCACCACGGGGCGCAGCTTGACGGTCGCGACCGTCCTCGAGGCCATAGAAGTCGTCGCGCAGGCTCGGGGCCTCTCGATGGACGAGACGACGATCGCCGTGCTTGGCGCGACAGGCAGCATCGGTCGCGCTTGCGCCCTGTGTCTCGCGCCAGCGGTGGGGCGCGTCGTGCTGATCGGCCTGCGGGAAGACCGCCTGGCAGAGGTGGCGAACGAGGTCGGCGACGCCGGGGCGGGCGACGTCTGCATCTCGACCTGCGTCGATGCAGTTCGAGACGCCGACCTGATCATCAGCGCGACCAATGCCATCGGCCCGCTCATCCGGCCGGCGCATCTGAAGCAGGGCGCCGTCATCTACGATGTGGCGATCCCTTCAGACGTATCGCCGCAGGTGACCCGCGAGCGGAAAGACGTGGTAGTGATCGCCGGCGGCGTGATGGACGTGCCTGGCGATGTGGATTTTGGTTTCGACTTCGGATTGCCGCCGGGTAAGGCTTACGCCTGTATGGCGGAAACGATGGTGTTAGCGCTAGAAGAACGATATGAGAGTTATTCCCTGGGTAAACAAATCCAGGTTGAAAAGGTGCACGAGATAGCCCAATTGGCTCGCCAGCACGGTTTCAGATTAACAGAGCTATCAGCGATTAGCTCACTTTGTAAGGAGGAATTATGTCCGAAGGTAGATTGATGATCGTCGAGGACGATATCGACATCTCCAACATGTTGCGCATCTACTTTCAGTCGCAGGGCTATGATGTGGCGGTCGCTCAACGGGGCGAAGACGCCCTGGAGATGTGTCGTCAGCAATTGCCGCACATTATTGTCCTTGATATTATGCTGCCGGATATGGACGGGTATGACGTCTGCCGCAACCTGCGGGGCAACCTCCGTACCAGTCACATCCCAATCATTTTCTTGACCCAAAAGGATGAACGGTCCGATAAAATCCACGGGCTTGAGCTAGGCGCTGATGATTACATCACCAAGCCATTCGACCTGGAAGAGCTCAAGCTGCGCGTCAAGAACGCATTAACACGCGCTCAATACGAGAGCCTGACGAATGCGACGACTGGCCTGCCTAGCGGCCGCCTGATCGAAGATCAGTTGCGGCAATTGGTGCGGCGAGACGATTGGGGAATCATTTACGCAGGCATTCGGGGCTTTAGCGACTTCAAAGATGAATATGGCTTTGTGGCCGGTGAGGAAGTGCTCCGTTTTATGGCTATGGTTTTAGGGAAGGCTGTGGACGAAGCCGGCACCCCCAGCGACTTTATCGGGCATATCGGTGGGGATGATTTTATCGTCGTCGCTTCGTCAAGAGAGCACGTTCCGCAAATCGTTCAGGAGTTCGAGAAGCGCTTCGATGCTGAAGTCGGCACTCATTATGATTGGCGCGCCCGTCAACAGGGGGTCGAGATGATGTCGCTGGCGATTGGCGTCATCTCCTCGGCGGATGGCCCCTTCTACGACATTCGCGAGATCACCGAGGCGGCTTCCAGCGCGCGACGCGAGGCGACGCAACTCGAGGGGCCGGCTGAAGCGTAGGCGGCCCGTTCACTTCTAAACTGCCGCAGGTCCGGAATTCACCGTTCAACCTGTGAGCGGTTGATAAACTGTCAGGTGGTTAGCCGTCAGGATAAGCGTATGGATAAGGGGATTCAACGTGCTTTGAAATCCACGTTTGACGCGATTCTATCCCGCACCCGTCAGCTCGTGCCTTACGATGTGGGGGAAATTACCCTGTGGGATGAGAAGCGTCAATGTTGCGTGACGTGTGGATGGGGCGGCGATCACACGCAAGACCTGGGGACGGACGACGTCTATTACGTGGACGAGGGATATACCGGTTGGATCATCCGGCATAAGCGTTTCCTACTGGTGCGCGATATTCAGGCCCGGCGAGACGTGCGGCCCAAGCTGGACGTTGAGCGCTATCCATTCCAATCCTACGTCGGTTTCCCCTTGCAGAGCGAGGGCCGCTTCGTCGGCACCCTGGAATTGGTCAGTTACCAGGAAGACGCCTGGTCGGAACGAGACCTGGAGATGCTCCGGGCGATTGCCGACCAGGCGGTCATCGCGATTGAGAATGCACACCTCTTCGCCGAGACGCAGCGCCGGGCGGAGCAACAGGCCGGGTTAGCCCGCATCGCAGCGTTAGCCGGTTCGACGCTCAATCTGGACGACCTGTTAGATAAAGTGATGGACGAGACGATTCGCTTGCTGGAGGCGGAACGGGGTTTGCTTTTGCTTTACGATGAGGAACGAGAAACGTTATCCGCCCGTTATCTGGCCTCAGCCGGCGCGGATCGGGAGACGGTAGAGATGTTCAGCATCCCCACCCATACAGAGGGATTTGAACGATCAATTTTCGCCCGAGGCGGCAGTTATTATTGCAATAACCTCAAGGGCGATCCACACATCATCCCCGCTTACCGCTCGGGGTTGGAAGAGATTGGCGTCGAGAATTTCGCCGGTGTGGCCCTGCGCGTGAAAGAGCGCAGCATCGGCGAGCTATACCTGGGAGATCGCCAGGGTGGGTTTGGGCCGGAGGAGGTTCGCCTATTGAAGACCGTCGCCGGTTATTTCGCCAGCGCGATAGAGAATACCTGGCTTTACGAAGCGACGCGACAGCGGGCGGCCGAGTTGCGCTCCCTGGCGAAATTATCGGCTACGGTCAGCGAGTCCCTGGAATTGGATCAGGTGTTGCAAGCGATCACCTCGGCAGTCTTGGAACTCATCGGTTGTCAGCGCTCCGCCATTTTTGTGCTGGACGAGGCGCAACAAGTGTTGCGATTGGCGATGGCCCAGGGATTGAGCGACGAATACGTGACCCAATCTCACGTGTTGACCTTGGAGCGGGATGGCAGAGCGCACGCTTTCGCTCTGGGCGAACCGTGGATCGTTTCGGACGTCTCCGCCTTGGGGGAAGACCATCGCGGCGCGATACCCGACGTGGTCCGTAAACGCTTCAGCGCGTTTGCGGATCTGCCGCTCAAGCGGGCCGACCGCCCGATCGGTATGTTGTCGGCGATGTTCGACCGGGTGCACCACTTTTCCGATATCGAGATCGAGTTGCTATCCGTGCTATCCGACCAGGCGGCTATCGCGATTGATAACGCCCGCCTGTATACCCAGACCGACGAAGAATTGCGGCAACAGGTGGAAGCGTTGAGTGGATTGCACCGGGTGAGCCGCGAGATTAGCGCCACGCTCAACCTGGAACACATTTTACAATTGATGCTCGAAGAGGCCTGCCGGTTGAGCCAGGCCGACCACGCCGCCATCATGCTCCGCGAGGCCGAACAGGAGGCATTTGAACTCGCGGCTTGCATCGGTTATGCGGACGAGGAGGAGGCGAGCCTGCGGGCCTCCCTCCAGGCGCGCGACCTTCCGTTGGCCCTGGCGCAGGTCTTTGAAAGCCGCGATTCGATGCTCATTTCCGACGCGAGCGCTCAACCAGAAGGGTTTAGCTGCGTACCGGAGGCGCTTTCGGTGCTCGTCGCGCCGATCTTTTACAAAGAAGCCCCGGTCGGCTTCATATCCCTGGAGAAGGCCGAGCACTTCAAATTTGATCAGGGCATCCTGGCGTTTGTGGAGGGATTGGCGGTCCAGGCGGCGACGGCGATTGGCAACGCGCAACGTTATCGCGAGCAGATCGAGCGGGGAGAATTGTTGCGCCGGCGCGCCGATCAGTTGGCGGCTGTCTTAGGCGTCAGCCGCGCTCTGCGCTCCGACCGGCCGTTGGAGGAAATCCTGGAGGAGGTCGCTTATGCCATCCAGGAGAGCGTTGGATTCAACCAGGTGCTCATCAGTGTCTTGGAGGGCGACCCGCCGCTCCGCCGGCGCATCGCTGCGGCCGGTTTGCCCATCGCCGAATTCGAGGAGATAAAGAAAGCCCGGGAGCCGTGGTCGGTAGCGGCCGATTTGATGACGAATGAGTTCCGTATCAGCCACAGCTACTACTTCCCGGCCGAAAAGCAAGCCCATTGGCGCGGTCAATTGCTGGACGTGTACGAGGATGAGAACGTGCTAAATGAGCCTGTTGAGCGTGAACTCGGACGTTGGCACCCTCAGGATATGTTATTCGTCCCCCTCGTCGGGCCTGGGGGCGATATCCAGGGGCTTTTGTCGGTGGATCAACCGCGCGATGGCAAAGCGCCCGACCGGAACGTCGTCGAGGCGCTGGAAATTTTCGCCGCCCAGGCCGCGCTGGCGATTGAAAACGTCCACCTGGTGGAGACGTTGGAACGCCGGGCCGAGGTGTTGGCCCTGTTCAATGAGGTCAGCCGCTCAATTACAGCCCATTTGCAGACGGTGGCCCTGAGCGATATTCTGGACACAGTCGTCGAAATGGCGCCCAAACTGTTGGGCGGAGATCATAGCTACATCTTCCTGATGGACGACGACAGCGGGCGGTACACCCTCCAGGCGGCCTATGGCGCGCCGCTTGAAGGCACGGAGACTTCAAGCGGCGCGCTCGAAAGCGTCGCTGCGCTCGCCTTCGCCCCAGGCGAGGGGTTGGTGGGGGCGGTTGCGCTTTCAGGTGAAGCGCTGAGCGTCGAGAACGTGAGGGACGACCCGCGGTATATGGCGGATTTCGAGAATGATGAGACGCAAGCGATCATCATGGCGCCGCTCGTGGTCGGCGATCAGGCGGTGGGGATTCTGTGTGTAGGGCGGCAGATGGACCAGCCGTTTACCGACGCCGAGGTCTCGACCCTTGGCGCACTGGCCGATCAAGTGGCGGTCGCCGTAGCCAACGCCCGTCTGTTTGACGAGGTGCGCAGTTTCTCCCAGGAGTTGGAACGGCGCGTCGAGGAGCGGACGCAAGCGTTGGCCGAAACAATGCGTGAATTGACCGAGGAGCGGGATCGTGTCGAGACATTGTATCGCATCACGGCGCAACTCTCGGTCAGCCTCGACCTGGAGCGCGTGCTCCACCGGGCATTGGAACTGATCGCCGAAGCGGTCGACGCCGAGCGGGGGGCGATCTTGATGTTGGAATCCGGTTCCGAGTACTTGATCTATCGGGCCGCCCTGGGTGTGGATTTCAAATTGCCGGTCGGCGGCCAACCAACGCGCTTCAAACGGGGCGAGGGATTGGCCGGTTGGGTGATTGAGCATCGCGAATCGGTCATCGTGCCGGATATTCGAGCGGACGACCGCTGGGTGGAATCGCAAGATCGCTCAGGTGGCCGGGAATATCGTTCCGCCCTGGTCGTTCCCCTGGCGTTGGGGCCGGAGGTGTTGGGCGCCATGCTCCTCTTCCATCCCGAAACCGGCCATTTCGACCAGGACCACTTGATTTTGGTGGAAACGACCGTGATTCAAGTCTCCAACGCCATCAACAACGCGGAATTGTACCATCTGATTCGGGAACAGGCCGAGCGCCTCGGCGGCGCGCTCAAGGCGCAAAAAGTCGAGGCGGCCAAGAGCCAGGCCGTTCTGGAAGGGGTCGCCGACGGCGTCATCGTGACCGACGCCGAGGGAAAAATCGTCTTGTTCAACGCCGCCGCGGAACGAATTTTGGGGCTGCCGAGAGCCAAGGCGGCCGTCCGGGGAATCAACGAGATGCTGGGCCTCTACGGCGCTCAGGCGCGAGATTGGATGCGGCAGGTGGCCCAATGGGCGGAAGCGCCCGAATCCTACGCCGCGGACGATTACCTGGCGGCTCGATTGGAGATTGGCGAGCGCATCGTCAGCGTGCACCTGGCCCCGGCCATGATGGGGGACGAATTCCTGGGTGCTGTCTCCGTCTTTCGCGACGTGACCGTCGAGGTGGAGGCGGAACGGGCTAAGACGGAGTTCGTCTCCACCGTGTCGCACGAGTTGCGCACGCCGATGACGTCGATCAAGGGGTACGTGGAATTGCTATTGATGGGCGCGGTGGGCGAGTTGAGCGAGCCGCAACACAACTTTCTCTCGATTATCGACTCGAATGTCAACCGCTTGACCGTGTTGGTCAACGATTTGCTCGATATTTCGCGCATTGAGAGCGGCCGAATTGCATTGTCGCCGGAGACGATCTACATTGAGGCGCTGTTGGAACAGGTGGTGACCGAGATGGAAGGCCGGTCGCTGAATAAGTCGCTGGCGCTGCAAGCGGAGATACCGGAATCGTTGCCCCAGGTTTTCGCCGACCCCGATCGCGTGGCGCAGGTGTTGACGAATCTGATCGCCAACGCTTGCCAATATACGCCAGCGGGGGGCGACATCATCGTCTCGGCCGAAGCGCGGATGGGAGATTCGCATCCCGAATCGTATTCCAAAGAGGTCTGGGTTCAAGTGCGAGATAACGGCATTGGCATCTCTGAAGAAGATCAAGCCAAGATATTCGATCGCTTCTTCCGGGCCGACGACCCGGCCGTCCAGGAGGCTTCCGGGGCGGGACTGGGGCTTTCCATCGTCAAATCGCTGGTGGAGATGCAGGGGGGGCGCATCTGGGTCGAGAGCCAATTGGGTGAGGGGAGCACATTCACCTTTTCGTTGCCGCTCGCCCAGGAGGCCGTCGCTCAGGATACGGCCGCGCAAGAAGATGTCTCTTCTGCTTCCCGCGTGCGGGGCGATCCATTGAAGATGTTAGTCGTCGAGGATGATCACGATGTGGCCCAATTGATCCGCCTACACTTATCCGGGGATGGCCGTGAGATATTGGTCGCTCAGCGCGGCGAGGAGGCGGTAGAGGTGGCCCGCCGAGAACGACCCGATTTGATCACCCTGGACGTCTTGCTCCCGGATACGGATGGTTTCGCGGTTTTGGAAACGCTCAAGATGGATCCCATCACAAAGGGCATACCGGTGATCATCGTCTCCGTATTCTCGGATCGGGATGAGTGCTTGCGCCTGGGGGCGGTGGATTACGTGACCAAGCCGATCAATGAGCAACGTTTGTTGCGGGCCGTGCGCAAGGTGTTGGTCAAGCGGGGGACAATCCTGGCGATAGACGACAATGAGGATACGCTCTCATTGCTGTGTCGAATCTTGGGTGAAAATGGGTTTACCGTTCGAACGGTCAATCGAGGCCAGCAGGCCCTGCAAGCGGCGCGGGATGTCCGTCCAGCGCTCATCATGCTCGATTTGCGGATGCCGGACTTGGATGGGCAGGTCGTGTTGAGGCGTCTGCGGCGAGATCCCATCACACAGGATATACCCGTGATCGTGATGACCGGCAGCACCATCCTCGACGATGCGCAACGGTGTAAAGTGCTGTCGATGGGAGCGAACGGCCTGATGAGCAAGCCCTTCTCCGTGCAAGAGCTGGTGCAGGAGGTCGAGATGGTCTTGAGCGAGAGCGGTTGGCCTGAATTTAGCATAGTCGCGAACTGATGGAGCGCTTTACGCGTTTAAGAGGCGGGGATGGGGGTACCAATGTCGGACGATCATAAACCGAGGATTCTTGTAGCTGAAGATGAACGTGACATTCGCGAGTTAATAGGTTTTACCCTGCGCTTTGCCGGGCTTGACGTCACGTTGACGAGGAATGGCATCGAGGCGGTCGAGCAAGCCCCGATATTGAAACCCGACTTGATTATGTTGGACGTGAGAATGCCGAGGATGACCGGATACGAAGCGTGCCGCGTGTTGAAAGACAATCCGGATACTTGTCAGATTCCGATCGTGATCCTTTCGGCCAAGGGGCAGGAGGGGGAGATTCAAGAGGGTATTGAGTCCGGAGCCGATCACTATATCGTCAAACCTTTCGCGCCGGACGAGTTGACCAAGCGGGTGAAGGAGATTTTGCGGGAAACTGGCGTTTCGTCAGTTTGAGATGTGAAAGCATAGGTGCATTTGTTATGAGTGCTGTTGTCGTCAATGAGGGCCTCATACATTACGAAGTGTTCGGACGCGGCAAGCCGATTGTCTTCATCCACGGCTGGCTGGGATCCTGGCGCTATTGGGTGCCGACGATGGAAGAGCTATCCATCAACCAGCGCGCGTATGCGTTCGATCTATGGGGGTTTGGCGATTCGGACAAATCGGGAGGTTCTTATACCCTCGATGCGTACGTCAAAATGCTGGGGGATTTCCTGGACAAACTCGGCGTCAGCTGTCCCACGCTGGTCGGTCACGCGCTGGGCGGCGCGATAGCGTTGAAATTTGCCGTTGACCACCAGGATTTTGTGGACCAGGTGATGGCGGTGAACGTGCCCCTGGTGCCGGATGCGATTAATCGCTCATTGTCCAGTTTGCCCGGCGATAATAACGCGCTCTCCAAGTTGGCGGCCAAACGGGCCAAGTTCCCCGAGGTGGAGGTCCATCGCACTGACGCCCTGGCGGTGGCGACGAGTATTAAATCGCTGATGCATGATAGCTTGAAGCGACTCCTGCCCCCGCTCACCATTCCCACACTTCTGGTCTATGGTCGCAATGACCCCTTCATCAAGCCGTTGGAGCGGATATGGTTGCGCGGGTGTGAGGCTAACGTGCGCGCTATCTTCCTGGACGATTCACAACATTTCCCCATGCTGGAGGAGCAAAATAAGTTCAATCGGTTGTTGATAGACTTTGTCGACGCTGGAGATGACGTCGGTTCCCTGGAATTGAAGGAAGAATGGCAACGCCGGTTGAGATGAAAACCGGCGTTGCCTTGGTGCAGAGGTCGAACCGTTTTCTGTCCCTCCTGCGTCCCTGATGGACGTTTGTTGATGTCTCTTCGTCGGTGGCTGGCTGTTACTCGCAAGGAGTTGCGCCACATTTTTCGCGACCCGCGCACCCTGTTCCTCGTGACGGCGGCCCCGGCTTTTTTGTTGTTCACCTTTTCTTACGTCTTCGCTTTTGACGTGCAACACGTGGACGTCGCCATCATTGATCTGGACCGCTCCGCCCTTTCTCGCGACCTGGCGGTTAAGTTGACGGCCGACGACGAGGTGAGCGTCGTCGCTTACGCGCGCGACGTCGAAGCGGTGGATGATCTGTTTGCGCGGGGCGTCGTCGATTTGGCGTTGCTCATTCCGCATGGCTTTTCACGCGCGCTCCAGGAGGGGAGCGGCGCTCAGGTCCAATCTATCGTCGATGGGAGCGACGCCATAGCCGCCCGTCAGGCGGCCAACATCGTCGAAAGTCGTATCGGCGCGTTCGGCGTTGACGTCAGCCACCGGGGAAGCGCGCCGGCCGGGATCGCGGTCAGCGCCCGCGCCTGGTATAACGAGAGCTTGGAATCGTTGGTCAGTATGACGCCAGGCATGATGGCTGTGATTTTGTCGATGCCGGCCCTGGCGTTGGCGTTGGCCCTGACCCGCGAGAAAGAGACCGGTTCCTTCGAGCAGTTAATCGTGACGCCTGTGCGCGGAACCGAGTACCTGCTGGGCAAGCTTCTGGCGTATGAGGTGAGCGGTATGTGCAGCGTCGTGCTGGCCTGGCTCGTGGCGACGATGTGGTTCCGCGTCCCTTTCCGGGGGAGCCTGCCCGTTTTCCTGTTGTTGGCGGCCGATTATCTGTTGGTCAGCATGGCTTTTGGCCTGGTCATCGCCAATTTCGTCCGTAACCAGCAGACCGCTATGTTCTTGATCCTGACTATCTTTTTCATCCCCAGTTTCTTCGTCACCGGCTTGATCATACCCATTGCAGAGGATGCATTTTCCCAGACGCTCGCCTTTTTCTTGCCGACGACCCACTTCATCGCGATCTCGCGGGCCGTGTTTCTCAAAGGGTTGGGCCTCTTTAGCTTGTGGAAATCGGCGCTGATCCTGCTGGGGGGCGGGATTGTATGTGTACTTTGCAGCCTGGCCATGTTCGAGAAGAAGCTGCGCTAGGAGAATCGAAGCGTGCGCTCACGTGTGTCCGCCCTGGTCTTGAAAGAGTTCATCCAATTCCGGCGAGATTGGATGATGACGTTTTTTATCCTCACCTTGCCGATCTTGCAACTCTTCCTGATGGCCAGGTCCACCGGCTCTCGCATCTCTGGGTTGTGTGTAGCGATCTATGACCTGGATCAATCCCGGACCAGCCGCCGGATTTTGACCGCGCTCGATAATCGAGAGGAGTTGGCGCTCTGCCGTTACCCGTCGTCGCTGCCCGAGGCTTATCGCCTGCTCGACCGGGGAGAGGCGACCTTGCTCGTCATCATCCCCGCTGGCCTGGAGAGCGGGCTGATCGCGCCGGGTCTGGCAGAGACATCCGGCGCGCGCCTTATCAGCCTTATCGCCGACGCCAGCCACAGCATCCCGGCGAGCTACGGCCTGGCGGCCGCCCAGTCGGCGGTGGAGGCTGTCGTGTGGGACGTGGTCGCCGGGGCGGGCGGCGGTCGGGACGCGCTGATCGACGTTCGCACCACCGTGCGCTTCAATCCCTCGTACAACGTCCGGTTCTTCACCGTCTCTGCACAGGTGGGCTTCATCGTCTACCAGGTTACGTTGGTCGTCGCCTCGATTGGGCTGACCCGCGAGCGGGAACTCGGCACACTGGAACAATTGATGGTGACGCCCCTGAGACGCCTGGAGCTCATCATCGGCAAAGCGATCCCGCCCTTGATCGTGGGCGCCGGCAATTTTTTGATCGTCCTGGCCGGCGCGGTTTGCGGTTTCAAGATCCCGATGCGGGGTTCCCCGGCGTTGCTCTTTGGGGTGACCGTGCTCTTCGTCGCCGTCGAAATCGGTTATGGGTTGCTCATCTCCAGCGTCGCCCGCACACAACAGCAAGCTGTCCTGATCGTCTTTGTGCTGGCGATGGTCGATATGACCTTTTCCGGTTACCTCGTGCCGGTCGAAAACCTGCCGGCGGCCTTGCAGGCCGTGGCGGCGGTCGCCCCCTTCCGCCATTACCTGGAGGTCATTCGGGCCGTCATGCTCAAAGGAGTCGGTTGGGACGTCGTGTGGCCCCACGCCGCAGCGATGTTGGCGATGGGCGTCCTCGTCACAACCGTCGCCGTCCAGTCCTTGAACCGTCGCCTGGATTAGCCAGCGAATCGGCGAATCAGCGAGCCAATTCCCCAACCCCAACCTTCTTCCCCTTGTCACCTTGCGCGTTATGGGGTACAATTCCCCCCTGAGTAACTTGACAATGGCACATTTGTCCCAGGCGAATAAATTCGCGGGCCACAACTGCAAAGTCGGCCTACGCCGACTATAAACTAACCTGCGAAGGCAGGTTTTGCAGTGCGTGATTTTTACGCGCTGTAG
>DAOTUC010000094.1:0-5904 GCA_034437315.1 Anaerolineae bacterium | reverse complement strand
GGAGGAAGACGGCGCGTTGACTGCGCAGGCGGAGGCGAGGATGGGGGATCAATTCTGCGTGATAGCCGATTGCCTGAAGGCCGACGCCCCGCTCGCTTGCGTGGAGCGCGCGCTGGCCCAACATGACATCGTCGTGACTGAGGATCCGCCGACCGAATGCGCCGCTTGCCCCTGCTCGGCCAATCACGCCGGCACAGGGGCGATGACGCTCCGTCTGGCGCACGAGGGGCGAGTGTACGGCGTCATCTCCGTCTCCATCCCCGCCCGCTTTACCGCCGATGTCGAGGAACAGTCGCTGTTCCGGGAGGTCGCCGGGGACATCGCCTTCGCCCTGCACGATATTGAGATCGAAGAGCGACGCCGGCAGGCCGAGGCGCAGTTGCGCTTCCAGGCCATGCTGCTGGACCAGATCCACGACACCATCGTGGCGACCGACCTGGAGGGCCGCATCACCTACACCAACGAGGCCAGCGCCCAGATGCTGAGCCGGTCCAAGGAGGAACTGGTCGGCCAGACGGTTCACTCCTTCAGGGAAAATCGCGAGAAAGGCGCCACTCAGCAGGAGATCATCGACCGCACACTGGCGGATGGCGCGTGGCGCGGACAGTTGGTCAATTACAATCGAGACGGAAGCGAGCGGATCATAGAGACGCGGACGTGGCTCACCCACGGCGAAGACGGCGCGCCCGACGGTATGGTGGGCGTCTCCACCGAGATCACGGAACAGATCCGCACAGAGGAAGCATTGCGCGAGAGTGAGGAGCGCTACCGGCGATTGGTGGAACTTTCCCCCAACCTGGTCGCTATCCACCGGGGCGGGAAATTCATCTACGTCAACCAGGCCGGCGTCAAACTGCTCGGCGCATCCAACCCCGACCAGATCGTCGGTAGATCGGTGGACGAATTCGTCAGCCCACCGAGGCAAGGTCTATCTCGGGAGCGGATCACGCGGCTATTGGATAAAAAGCAGCGCTCCCCCATCTACGAGCAAACCATCGTTCGCCCCGATGGGACAGAACGACAGGTCGAAGTCGTCGGCATCCCTTTCCCTCACCAAGACGGCATGGCGGTGCAGATCATCGCGCGCGACGTCACCGAGCAGAAGCAAGCGCAAGCGGCATTGCGGGCGGCCCACAGACAACTCACGGCGACGCTCAACGCCCTGCCCGACGTTCTATTCGAGATCGACTACGAAAAGCGCATCCACGATTTCCGCGCCCCCGCCCCCGAAGCGCTCTATCTCCCCCCGGAGGCTTTCCTGGGCCGGACGATCGATGAGAGCTTGCCAGACGAGGCGGTCAGCGTCATCAATAGGGCCGTCGCCGAGGCGGTCGAGACCGGTTACCACTTCGGCGCGACGTATTCATTGGAAATGGGCGGGGAGATCACGTGGTTCGAGCTCTCCATAGCGCGCAAGAACGGCAAGCGCTTGATCGTGCTGGCGCGGGACGTCAGCGAGCGCGTTCGCTCCGAAAAAGAGCAGGCGCGAACCGAGGAAAAGCTCAGAACCTCGTTACAGGAGAAGGAGGTCCTGATACAAGAGCTTCATCACCGGGTCAACAACAACTTGCAGATCATCTCCGCCATACTCAAATTCCAGGCCGACGCCAGCGACGACGAGCAGCTTCGACAGGTATTGCGACAAAGCCAGAACCGTATCTTTGCCCTGGCCCACATCCACGAGCATCTATATCGCGCACCAAACCTGGCCTGGATCGATATGGAGGAATATATCCACTCCCTGGCGGAATACATCTATCAAACGTATGGCGCCCCCGACGTCGCCATCCAGATTAACGTCGAGCCCATCCCGCTCGACATTGACGCGGCCAACCCCTGCGGGCTGATCGTCAATGAGTTGCTCTCCAACGCCTTGCAACACGCCTTCCCGCCGGGAACCAGCCCAACGACGGGCGACGAGAAGGTCGTCCACGTGACGTTGCAACGTGACGAGACGGCGGATCGCTTTATTCTCACCATCAGCGACAACGGCGTCGGCCTGCCGGAGGGCGTGGATTGGCGACAACCCGCGTCGCTGGGATTGGAGATGGTGAAATTGCTCGTCTGTCAATTGGGGGGCGTCATTGAACTGGATGACAGCGCGGGGACGACGTTCACGGTCAGATTTCCGGCGGCGTAACGGTTCTGTGACCAACTCGGCGATGTTAACTTCTCGTTCCACGGCGGTTGAAAACACGTGCCGCAAAGTCAATCCACCTTTGGGCCCTTAGGTTGACGCGCTACGATACACTCCTTAGAGCGAAACCCTGCAACATCCTGGAGCGCCGCTTTTTATAGTCTCTTAAGGATAACAAAAAAACTCCGCAGAACGTTCTGCGGAGTTTGCTAATCAGGTTGCGCCTCTGGATCGGGCCACAAGCCGGATGATTACGAGCCAATCCGATTAAAATGCCGTTTCGATCTCTGGGGCGTATTCGAGATAATCCGCTTCTCTGACGACGCGCGCCTGGCGTTGCGCGTCCATCCACGTTTCGAAGCGCTCATCCCGCATCTGCTCGCGGACCGATTCATCCAGTTCACGCACCTCGCGCCCCATCACCTTGATGACCGTAAACCACCCGTCGGCTTCCGCCTCCTGAATCGGTTGGCTATGTTGGCCCACGTCCAAACTGAAGGCCAGGTCGGCCAGCGTCGGGCCCAGCCGCTCTTCCAACACGCTTTGCGGCAACCATTCCCATTCATAACCGTAACCCCGGATCTCTTCGTCCTCGATGTTCTGAATTTCCTCCGCCAGGGTCTGGAAATCCTCCCCCGCTGCCAATCGATTCACAAACTCATTGGCCTTCATCTCGCTATTCACCGTCATATAATGAATTTGAACCTGATCCGCCTCGGTAGGAACCTCGGACATATAGGCCTCCCGAAGCTTCTCCTCCAGCAGGAAAGCCTCGATCCAGGAGCGAAACTCCCGTTCCGACGCTTTAATCGTCTTCAGCATCTGGCTGCGTTGGCGATTGTATTCATCAGCCGTCATCGGCGCCTGGGTGGGGAACGGCGTTTCCGTCGGCATCAGCGCGTCAGTCGGCGTGAACGGCGATATCGGTTCCGCCAACGGCGTCGGCGTCGACGGGTTTGGATCGTATCCGAAGAATTCGTCGATAGCCTGATCGATCTCTGCCGAAGATACCGTAATCTCCCGGCGCTCCGCCTCCTGGCGAATGATTTCCTCACGGACCAGGCGCTCCAGTGTCTGTTCGGCGATGACGGGGGCGTTGGGCGCCGATAACTGGTCGCTCAATCCACGAATTTGATTCTGTAGATACTCCAGGTAATACTCGGCGTTGGGATCGGTTGGATCCTCAATCATCTGCTGTTGATAATACAGATATTGCAACTCACTATTCATCTGTAAGCGCGTGAAGAGCACGCGCGATTGAAACGTCGATGCAGTGATAGGCTCTTGCCCTACCTTGGCTACAGGCTTTCTGGCCTTGACAACGTTTTCTACAAAGAAGCCATAGGCCAACACCCCGACGACCAACACCGCCACGGCCGCTATCCCCCAGATGATGGCCCGTTTAGTTTTCTGCTCCTGCGCCAGGCGAGATTTTTGTTTCCGGGTCAATCCTCTTACCGCACGCTTCTTAGACTTTTTCGCCATATCTTATCCCACTTCACCAAATCGCTGTACAATGTACAAGATTGTTGTTAGCCCCTTATAACTGCGCTCAATCCGTTACAAACGGCAGTAACGCCATGTGGCGCGCCCGCTTGATCGCTTTGGACAATATTCGTTGGTGCTTCGCACAGGTCCCCGAACGTCGGCGCGGCTTGATCTTTCCCCGCTCGGTCAGGAAACCGCGCAACAGATCGGTATTCTTGTAATCAATATAATCGATCTTTTCAGTACAGAATGTGCAATGTCGCTGGCGACGTTTGCCATACCATCTTCTTGCCAACTTTAACCTCCCTCAATAAACCAACGGCGAGCCATTGGCATGTGATCAAATCAGAACACTCATTTGGAGCACTCATTTAAAGCACTCATTTAGAGCACTTACTACCACACTACACATCGAGTCGCACGATGATATGGCGCATAATGGGCTCGACCAGGTGGATGTCATTTTCCAACTCGGCCACGCCCTGCGGCTGCATATCCATCTTCATCAACACATACTGGCCTTCCCGTTGATACTGAATGGGATAGGCCAGTCGTCGCATGCCCCACGGGTCGACCTGTTTAACCTGCCCATCGTTGCGCGTGATTAATTTGCTCACTCGCTCAACGATCGCGGTAAAATCATCTTCTTCCACGTCGGGGTGGATAATGAAAAGCAATTCGTAGTTGCGCACAGGCGGTCACCTCCTTTCCTCGGGATTGCCCCCGGACACAGCCGGGAGCGGAAAGCCTGTCAACAGGCGCGTAACGGGCGACATGATAACACAAAGCTTTCGCTTTGACAAGCACTTATCCCACCGGGGATAGGCTTGAACATGTCTGGCATTTTGCTTACCCTCATGTTAGAATAGATATCTGCTCAGCATACGTGTGCAGAGCGGATCACAATCCGCGCCGGCCATTGACTGGGTGGGGACGGAAGCCGACACGGCCAAGCCCGGATTGTGATCCAGTGGGCACAAGGTGAGCAGCATACGTGTGCAGAGCGGATCACAATCCGCGCCGGCCATTGACTGAGTGGGGACGGAAGCCGACACGGACAAGCCCGGACTAAACATTCCCTGGATAAGATACCGAGGAGGCAATTATGCTGACCGACAAATCGCGGGTAACGCTCTTCTGGTTTACCATCGGGATGATAGGCGTCGTCGTCGTCATCGCCGTCATCACGCTCATCCGGGCGGCCGGCGGGCCAATTGCGGAAGAGGCCCCGCTATCTATCGTCCCGGCCGAGATTACCCTATGCCTGGGAAAGACGTATCAGTTCGCCATCGAGGGAGCGGTAGAGGAAGAGACGGAACTGACCTGGAAAGCGTCGGAAGGCGCTATCGACCAGGGACTGTTCACCGCCGACGCCCCCGGCGATTACACCATCACCGTCATTCGCGACAGGCCGCGCGGCGTCGCCCAGGCGAACGTGCGCGTCATCCTGTGCACACCCACTCCCACCATCACGCCGCAACCGACCGCTACGTCGACGCTGACGCCGACCGTGACCCCCACCCCCACGCCGGCCCCGGCCGATCCGGCGGGTGACGTGGCGTCTTACGAAGACAGCAACCCGATTGACGGTTCGCCCGGCGGGGTGGATATCCGCGACGCCGGCATCGACGCGGACATGCGCCTCAACCTGGAACCGGGGGCGAACCTGCCGCCCCAACTGGTCAATTGGGCGGTCGAGGGGGAGACGGTGTTGTGGATCGAGTTCTACCAACCGATCCCCAATCCCCCGCCCTACATCGACTGGCTTTTCGCCTTGGATATGGACGGGAACGCCGCCACCGGACGCCCCGCCAATTCCGCCCGCATCAACCCGGATATGGGGGATGACGCCATCGTTGGCCTGCTCTACAACCCGACCAACGGAGATTACACGCCGTATTTCCTGGTCTGGGACCCCGCCCAGGGCGATTTGGTGGACGGCCCCAACGTGGTCCGCACCTACATCGACGACGCCCGCACGATGATCGCGCTGGCGCTGCCCTTTGAAACGCTCGTCCAAACGGTCGAACAGACCACCGGGGCCGCGTTCGCGCCGCAGGCAGCCAAGGGCCGGGCTGCCGCGCTCTCCTTCACCGAGGAGTGGAACGCGATCGACTTTTACCCTGATCTGCCGTGAGGGTGATAGGTGGGGGGTCTTCAGGATTTCGCATGGCCCATCATAGACCCTAAAAGTTTTTGCGCTGGTTTTGATGGAAAAAGGTCATTGTTTAAGGCAAAAACGTTGTTTGCGCGGCCTTGAGCAAAACCTTTAGGGTCTC
>DAOTUC010000093.1:0-7704 GCA_034437315.1 Anaerolineae bacterium | reverse complement strand
TCATAGACCCTAAAGGTTTTTGCGCTGGTTTTGATGGAAAAAGGTCATTGTTTAAGGCAAAAACGTTGTTTGCGCGGCCTTGAGCAAAACCTTTAGGGTCTCGCCATGCGAAATCCCAGAGAACCTATCTTCTCAATCAACCGGGGGTTTGTTCGTAGTAGGCGCTTCAGCGCCACTAAAAGCGCGCTAAAGCCGCTATCTAGCGCGCGCACTACGAACAGATTCACCCCAAGTTATTGAGAAGATACGGATAAATTAGCATATATTGGAGGCGATATCGTGAGCAAACAAGTTTTTGAACAGACGAGGTGGACGTTGGACGCGCTGTTGCCCGCGCTGGCCGGGGACGATCTGGAGCAGCTCCTGGCGGCGTTGGAACAGCAGGTATCGGAATTGGAGGGGCGGCGCGAGACGCTCTCGCCGGAGATCGACGAGGCGGATTTCCTGGCGATGATGCATCTTTACGAGGAGATCGAGATCAAATTGCGCCGCTTGGGCGGTTACGCCCACCTCTGGTTTGCCGAGGATACCCAATCCCAGGAGGCGTTGCGTTTTTTGGGCCAGATGGAGCAGTTGCTGACCGACGTGCAAAATCGTCTACTCTTCCTCTCGCTGTGGTGGAAGGGATTGGAAGACGAGGCCGCCGAGCGCTTGATCGCCGTCAGCGGCGATTACGCCTATTACCTGGAGGAGTTGCGCCATTTCAAACCGTACACCCTTTCGGAGGCGGAGGAGAAGGTCGTCAACCTGAAGGACGTCAACGGGCCGAATGCGTTGAACAAATTGTACGAGATGATCACCAATCGCTTTGCGTTCGAGCTGGAGGTCGAGGGCGAGATCCAGGAACTGACGCGGGCCGAGTTGAGCGCCTATTACCGGGATCCGTCGCCGGCGATGCGGGCTGCGGCCTACCAGGAGCTTTACCGCGTCTACAGCGGCGAGGGAGCGGTGCTTTCGCAGATTTACGCCCATCTGGCGCGCGATTGGGCCAGCGAGAACGTCTCCTTGCGGGGCTTTGCATCCCCGATTGCCGTGCGCAATCTGTCGAACGACGTGCCCGACCCGGTGGTGGAGACCTTGTTGGACGTCTGCCGGGAAAACGTCTCCGTCTTCCAGCGCTATTTCCAGCTCAAGGCGGAATGGCTGGGGATGGACCGATTGCGCCGTTACGACGTCTACGCGCCCCTGGACGAGGTCGAGCGGGAATGTCCCTACCCGGCGGCGGTGACGATGGTGCTGGAGACCCTGGCCCAGTTCTCGCCCGTGTTGTCCGAGCACGCCCGACGCGTCTTCGCCGACGGGCACATCGACGCCGAGATCCGGGCGGGGAAACGGGGCGGGGCCTTTTGCGCCGGTGTGTTGCCCGGCGTCGCTCCGTGGGTGCTGACCAATTACGTCGGCAAGATGGACGACGCGCTGACGCTGGCCCACGAAATCGGCCACGCCGTGCACGCGCTGATGGCGGGCGAGCATTCGGTTTTCACCTTCCACTCGTCGTTGCCCCTGGCCGAGACAGCCTCCGTCTTTTCGGAGATGCTGTTGAACGAGCGCTTGCTCCGCGAGGCGGACGATCCGCAGTTCAAGCGCCGCCTGTTGGCCCGCGCGCTGGACGACGCCTACGCCACCATCGCCCGCCAGGCCTATTTCGTCATGTTCGAGATCGCCGCCCACCAGCGCGCGCTCGAAGGCGCGACCGTCGATGAAATGTGCGACCTGTATCTGGGTAACCTGCGCGATCAGTTCGGCGACGCGGTCGACGTCTCCGATGATTTCCGTTGGGAGTGGATCGCGATACCGCACTTCTATGCGACCCCGTTCTACTGCTATGCCTACAGTTTCGGCCATCTGCTGGTGTTGGCGCTCTACCAGCAGTACCAGGAGGAGGGCCGCTCCTTCGTGCCCCGTTTCCTCAAGATCCTGACCTATGGCGGATCCCAGAGCCCGGCCCACATCATCGAAGAGGCGGGCTTTGACATGGCCGCGCCCGACTTCTGGCGCGGGGGATTCGACGTCCTGCGGGGGATGGTGGACGAGTTGGAGGCGCTGTGACCCAAACATCCCCCATCACGCCTGAACAATTTCGCGAGACCGCCGCGCGCATCGAGGCCGAGGTCGGCAAGTACATCGTCGGTCAGCGCGAGGTCGTCCGTCACACGCTGATCTGCCTCATCGCCGGGGGACACGCGCTGCTGGAAGGGGTGCCTGGCCTGGGCAAGACGATGCTGGTGCGCACGTTGGCCCAGGCGCTGGCCCTGGATTTCGCCCGCATCCAGTTCACGCCCGACCTGATGCCGGCCGACATCGTCGGCACCGACGTCCTGGAGGAGAGCGAGGGCGGGCAACGCCTGTTTCGATTCCAGCCGGGGCCGGTGTTCACCAACCTGCTCCTGGCGGACGAGATCAACCGGGCCACGCCCAAGACCCAGAGCGCGCTCCTGGAGGCCATGCAGGAAAAGACGGTTACCGTATCCAAACAATCCTACCGGTTGGAACCGCCCTTCATGGTATTGGCGACGCAGAATCCCATCGAGATGGAGGGCACCTATCCGCTGCCGGAGGCCCAGTTGGATCGCTTCCTGTTCAAGGTCAACGTCACGTTTCCCTCGTCGCAGGACCTGGTGGAGATTCTCAACCGCACGACCGGCGAGGCGGAACCGCAGGTGGGCGTCGTAGCCGACGGGGCGACGATCCTGGCCATGCGAGCCCTGGCCCGCCAGGTGCCGGTCGCCTCTCCGGTGGCCGAGTACGCTTCCCGGCTGATCGTCGCCACGCATCCCCAATCCGATGGCGACGTTACAGCGCCGGATATGGTGCGGCGCTACGTGCGCTACGGCTCCAGCCCCCGGGGGGGCCAGGCGCTCATCCTAGGGGGCAAGGTGACGGCGCTGTTGGCCGGCCGGTACAACGTCGCGTTTGAGGATCTGCGGGCTGTGGCGTCGGCGGCGCTACGTCATCGGCTGCTGCTCAATTTCGAGGGCCAGGCGGAGGGGGTGCGCGCCGACGACGTGGCGGCGGCTGTGGTCGACAGCGTCGAGGAGCCATAGGTCAGCGCGGATGATTTTGCAAGAGACCGTTTTACGCAAACTGGAGCAATTGACGCTCGTCGCCCGCCGCGTCCGGGCCGGGCAGACGGCCGGCGAGCGGCGCTCGACCAAGCGTGGATCCTCGGTCGAGTTCGCCGATTACCGGGACTACGTCAAGGGGGATGACCTGCGGCGGGTTGATTGGAACATCTACGCCCGGTTGGAACGGCCTTACGTCAAGCTCTTCGAGGAGGAGGAGGACCTGGCGGTCCACATTCTGCTGGATGGCAGCGGGTCGATGGATTGGGGCGGGGCGGTGGGACAGGGAGCGGGGGAGATGGGGAGCGGGGGAGCGGAGGAGAACAAGTGGTTGTACGCGCGACGCTTGGCGGCGGCGCTGGGTTACGTCGCGCTGATCTCCGGCGACCGGCTGACGGTCGTCAACCTGCGGCCCTCTGCGCCTGAATCCCCTCTGCTGTTCGGGCCGGTGCGTGGGCGGGGATACGTCATGCGGCTGTTTGACTGGCTGGCGGCGCAGCAGGCCGGGGGGAAAACCGATCTGAACGCCAGCCTGCGCGCTTACGCCTTCGCCAGCGGCCGGCCGGGGTTAACGGTGCTCTTCTCTGATATGTTCTCGCCGTTGCAGAGTGAAGTGGATGGATCCGCGGGAAGCACCGGTTATCTCGCCGGGCTGACGGCGCTGGCGGCCCGCGGACACGAGGTGGTCATCATCCACACGCTTTCGCCTGACGAGGTGGTCCCCCCGCTGGGCGGCGACCTGCGACTGCTGGACGTGGAGACGAACGAAGCGCAGGAGGTGACCATCGACGGCGGGATGCGCGCCCGCTACCGGGAACGGCTGGACGATTGGCGGGCGGAAATCCGGGCCGTCTGCCGCTCCCGTGGCGCGCACTACGTCCCGGTGGAGACGAGCACGCCTTTCGACCGGGTGGCGCTCTATGATTTGCGGCAGGTCGGCGTGGCGCGATGAGATAATCTATCTCCAGCTAAAACCAATACCCGTGAATGCGTGTCGACTCAATCACCTTATGGGTAGTAGGCCAACCCCCATTGGGCGTTTCTATGCTAAAACCGCCCAACCAGGTATCATCTCAATAAACCGAGAGCGGGGTGCATGCGAGTAGCTTTGCTACTCGCATGCACCCCGCTTCCCTATGTACTAAAACTTGCCCGTGGCGAAATCACCGATGACGCGCGGTGTCGTCGTGTCAAAGCCGACGACGTCCAGCATCCCCGCATCGTCGGGGGCAGCGATGGAAAAGCCATTGCTCACCATCCCAACCACGACCAGCTTCGCGCTGTCTATGGCAGGTAGATGTGGGGGTCGACCGGCCGGCCCTGGTAGCGGATCTCGAAGTGCAGGTGCGGGCCGGTGGAATAGCCGGTCGTTCCGGCGCCGCCCAGGAGTTGCCCCTGGTGCACGTTCTGCCCTACCTCGACCGCGATCTCGGTGAAGTGAGCGTAATAGGTCGTCCATCCGCCGTGGTGTTCCACGACGACCAGGTTGCCGTAGCCCCCGCCCCAATCGGAGAAGGTCACGACTCCCTCGGCGGCGGCGTAGATCGGATCCCACATCACGGCGGCGATATCGAGCCCGATATGGCCCGGGTTGCGGGGATCGTGGAAGGTCCAGCCGGAGATCGCGCGGCGCACGGTGGGCCATTGGAACATGCCGGCGGAGGCCGCGACGGCGGTGTTGTCGGGCGTGAGGGTGGGCGACCGGGGTTCGGCGGGCGCGCCGGTCGCTCGCGGCGCTCTGGGGTCGCTCAGGGTGAGCAGCATCGAATACCGGCCCGGCGCTCCAGACGTGGGCGAGACCTGCACGACGTATGAGTCGGTGGCGGGTAGGACAGTGAAGCTCAGGTAGGGCGGCAGGAAGACCGACCCGGCCTCTTGAGCCAGCGTCGCGCCGTCGGGGCCGATCAGTTCGACCGCTAACTCGGCGTCGACGCTGGAACCGGAACCGGGGTGGAGCCACATCTCGATGGTCACCGATTGCCCGGCGATCCCCTGGAATCGCCAGCGGTCGATGGTGGTCTCTTCCAGCTCACCATCTATGGGGACGCCGATTTCGAGCGCTTGCGCAGCGGCGACCGGTTCCCCGACGACCGCCGTCGCGCGAGACCCGGCCGTCGTCGCCTCAATGGGACTCGCCAGCAGGGGCGGGGCCCAGCGGCGGGCCAGGTTGGCGCCCACCAGGTACGCGCCCGCCGCCAGGATGGTGATCAGAAGGCCCCAGAAAACCAAAGAAAGGGGGCGACCGCCGCCCCCTTTCGCGTTATTCAGATTGGTTGTCTCTGTCATTGCACGTTTCCCTCTGTACAGGGGCAACCGCTCACGGGGAGTTTATCCGTCAATCCCCTATGAAGGCCGTCTTGCGCGTCGGTTTGGGCGCTTTCACGACCATAAAGCGGAGCGGTTCATCGCTTTCGTTGTACCAGCAATGCACGATGTCTTTCGCGCTCTCCACCAGGGTGTCCGCCTCTACCTCTTGTTTTTCGTCGCCGATCTCCACAACCCCCTTGCCGCTCAGGACGTAAAACGCCACGTCCACCGGCGTGATGTGGCGCTTCAGCGATTGCCCGGGTTTGAGCGTGATGACGGTGATCATCGCGTCCGGCGTGTTGTACAGGTTCCGCGCATCGACGTTGTGGGCGTTGTCCATAATGCCGGTGTCAGAAAGTTTTCTGGTGATCATACGTTGGCTCCTTTTGACGTAGCAAATCAGCTACTTCAACCGGGAGGTTCTCACTTCCAATCCCCTCCCATGCTAGCGCGACACCACCTTCCCCTGCATATCCGGCGGCACCGAGACCTGCATCAGGTCCAACACCGTGGGGGCCACGTCCATCAGTTGCAGCCCCTCCACGTAACGCCCGCCGTGATTGTGGCGCGGGTCCCATAGCACGAACACCCCGTTCTGGGCGTGGTTGGCGTCGTCGGGCCCCAGGTCGTTCTCAAAAGTGTAAATCTCTGGGATGCCGAAAGAGCCGATGGAGCGCCAGCGCAAGTCCCCGAAGTAGACCATCAGATCGGGCGGCACAGCCCCGCCGTCCTGGGGATCGCGCACCTTGCGATATAGCTCGTCCGGTTTGAAGACCACGGAGTTCATCGGGGCGCCGGCGTGATTTGGGATGGCCTCGATCCGCGCCTTTAATTCGTCACGCACCTTTTCGTAATCGTTGGCGGGGATTTTGCCCTCGGACTCGCGGCCCTCCACGTTCAAGAAGATGCGGGCGTAGTAGCCGCCAGCCCCCCAGGCGGTCGTTTTCTCCCAATCCACCTCGACCTTCTCGAAAGGCACGATGCCCTCGTAGCGAGGTTCGCTCTTCAACACCAGCAAGCCCTCTTTCCGCAGCCACTCGTTGATGGCGAAGCCGCCTTCCATCGCCTGGGCCCCGTGATCGGAGACGAGCAGCACCACGGTCTCGTCGTCTAGCATCCCCAGGATCTCGCCCATCTCCCGGTCCAGGTAGCGGTAGTAGTCAGGGATGGCGCTCTCGTAGGGATTACCCGGCTCGTGTTTGATGTGGCCTGGATCCCAGAATTTCCACATTCCGTGGTGGAGGCGATCCAGCCCGATCTCGACGAACATGAAGAAATCCCACGGCTTCTCGCGCAGGAGGTATTTGATGACAGCGAAGCGCTTCTCGGTCATCTCCTGGATCTGGCGCAGGAGGAAGTCCTTGTCATCGGTGCGGAAGCGCGGCACGTCAACGTCGTATTCGGCGCCGTCCAGCACCCGGTCGATCTCGTAGCGCAGTTCGTGGGGATGGGTGTATTGCCGCTGCGTGCTGGGGGTGAGGAAGCTGCTGACCATATGCCCATCGAAGGGTTTGACGGGATAGGTCTGCGGCACGCCGACGACGGCGGAGGTCTTGCCGGCCTCGCTCAACACCTCCCACACGCGCCGGTCGTGGATGGCGTTGGACGTGGCGATCGACATGCGGTCGTAGGAATGGTCGGCCCGGTTGCGGAAACCGTAGAAACCCAACTCGCCGGGGTCCTTGCTGGCGAGCATCGAGGTCCAGGCTGGGACGGTGATGCACGGGATGGAACTGGACAGCGGCCCGTAGATCCCCTCGTCGATCAGGCGGCTCAGGTTGGGCAGTTGATCCCTCAGGCCCAGGGTCTCTTCGGCCCCGGTGTGGAACAGGACCGGCGGCGGCGCGCAATCCAATCCCGTGACGAATACTTTCCTCGGTGCAGAACGTTTGAACCATTTTAACATAGCGGATGCTTTCCTCTCACCGCCCACTTGAACTTGGACCCAATGGAGTTGATTGCCCTGGAGTTTTCCAGTCAATCGTCATTAGAATTCGGTAGTCTCAAAAGGCGCATTGAACAGCCGATTTTGACGTGATAGTCAATCAGCTTTGCCTCTGAGATACTCGACGGAAGACTTCCGAATTCTTAAGTGGAAAACTCCAGATTGACTGACAAATCTTATTGGGACACAGATTCATACCGATTTTCACAGATCAAGATAAAAACAGCCTTCATCTGCGTCCCATTTTTTGAGCATTGCCGGTGGGTCTTCAGGATTTCGCATGGCCCATCATAGACCCTAAAGGTTTCTGCGCTGGTTTTGATGGAAAAAGGTCATTGTTTAAGGCAAAAACGTTGTTTGCGCGGCCTTGAGCAAAACCTTTAGGGTCTC
>DAOTUC010000092.1:0-2682 GCA_034437315.1 Anaerolineae bacterium | reverse complement strand
TGACAGCATGTTTACGAAAACTCACTCAAATGGTACACGATTTACCGTTTCAAGTCAAAGTAACACGTGCCCACCCTCAAGCGGGAATTGCTGCTATCCTGATTTTTGTTCCTCGACCTGCGCCAGGATCTCCTGAGCGCTTTGACGATAGACCGGCTCGTCGCCGCCCAACATCTGCGCCAACTCCTCCACGCGCGCCGCGCCCTCTAACCGCCGGATGTGGGCGATTGTCCGGTCGCCCGCCTGGACGCTCCCGGTCTGCTTCTCAACGCGGAAATGGCTATCCCCAAACCCGGCTAACTGGGGCAGGTGGGTGACGCACAATACCTGGCGGCGCGCTTCATCCGCCTCCCCGGTCATCGTCAACCCCCATAGTTTCCCGCCGACCGTCGCCCCGATCCGCCCGCCAATCCCTTGATCGATCTCGTCAAAAATCAACGTGGGGGTCTCGTCGGCGAGGGAGAGCACCGTCTTGATGGCTAACATCAGCCGCGACGTCTCACCGCCCGAAGCGATCTTGCTCATAGGCTTTAGGGGTTCACCGGGGTTAGGGGAGATTAGAAACTCGATCCGGTCGATGCCTGTGCGATCGAAAGCGACCCGCACCGCGCTATCTGATTCGGCCTCCATCTTCTCCAGTTGTTTCACCCCGTCGCTATCGACCTGGAACCTGCGAACCGGGTCGTTCCCTAAAAGCGCGCGCGCTTCGGGCGCGCTTGAGGGAAGCGGCGCGCCGGCCTCGTCCGGCCGCCGCTGGAAATCGACGCCGAAACGAGCGCCCGCCATTCGCAAATCGCGCAACTCCTCCTCGACCTGCGCGGCCAATCGTTGGGCCGCCTCCCGGCGTTGTTGGGAGAGCGTCATAGCCATCCCGCCTAATTTTTCCAGAAGGCGCTGCTCCTCTACCTCCAATTCGGCGATCCGTTCCTCGCTATGGGTGATAGCGTCCAGTTCCTGTCTGGCTGCTTTGGCGTAGGCCAACACCTCGGATATGGTCGCGCCGTACTTTCGTTCCAGCTGTCGGATCACCAATAGCCGCGCCTCGACCTGTTGTAGACGGCGCGGATTATATTCAATCTGTTCCTGGTAATCGCGGAGGGAGCGGGCCAGCTCCTCTAATTGGTAACTGACGCTTTCGGCGATTTCCAGTTGGGGGGCCAATGTGGCGTCAACGCGGGCCAAACTCTCGAGCGAACGGGTGGCCAGGCCGAGCAAATCGAGCGTCGCCGGGGTCTCTCCCTCGCTGATTTCCAGGGCGTAAAGCGTCTCCTGGGCCAGTTCGGCCAGCTGTTCCGCGTTGCTCAGGCGCACGCGCTCTTCTAACAAATCGTCCTCCTCGTCGGGTTGGAGGTCGGCTCCTTCGATCTCGTCAATCTGAAAACGCAGCAGATCGGCCCGGTGGGCCAACGATTGCTCGTTTTGAATCAGGTTACGGAGTTCCTGGCGCACGATTTGCACGTCATCGACGAGCGCTTGTAACGCCGACCGGGTCTCTTCCAGGCCGGCGTAACGATCCAGGAGGTTTACGTGTTGGCTCGTTTTCATCAGCGATAGGTGCTCGCTCTGCCCGTGGATTTCCACCAGGCCCTCGCTCACCTCGCGCACCAGGCCCAGGGTCACGGCCCGCCCGTTGATGCGGGAGACGTTGCGTCCGTTGAGCCGCACCTCGCGCCCCAGAAGGAGAAAGTCGGGGTTATCGCCTTCCAAACCCTCTCGCTCCAGGATGACGTCGATCGCCCGGCGCTTGGCCGGCGCCAGACGGAAGGCGGCTTCTACGATGGCCCGATTGGCGCCGGATCGCACGACGGCGCTATCGGCCCGCCCTCCCAGCGCCAGTTCTACCGCGTCGATAATGATTGACTTGCCCGCCCCAGTCTCGCCGGTCAGCGCCGAAAATCCAGGGCCAAGGCGTAATTGCAGGTCGTCGATAATGGCGAAATCGCGGATGCGCAATTCGGTCAGCACTTTAGATCAAGTCTCCCTAGACGCGCCGGCCCGGGCGCAACCTGGCGTAGGCCGCCCCGGCGGCCGTCACGATATGCACGAGCTCCCATACGATGTTCATCACCCCAACGTTCATCAATCCCATCCGATTTTCAGACAGGATGGCGCCCAGTGTGTAAACAAGTGAGAGCAGCAGAACGGGCAGCGCCCCTACGACGATGCATGCGCATACCACGAGCCACGTATACCGCCCCCGACGCTTTTTAATCGCCCAACGGGCCGCCTCGGCGATCAGGGCCCCTGATATAGGACCCAGGAAGATGGCGAACCAGCCCAGGTTAGGCGACAACCAGCCTGCGATAAACGACAGGGGCAGCGCGACCAGGGCCGCCACGACGTAATGGACGGGACGAAAGTCGGCGTAGAAGACCCGTTGCTGGGTTTTGACGCAGGCTGGGCAACGATAACCCACGGGGGTCTGGACGGCGCATTTGGTGCATATCGGGTCTCCGCAGCGATTGCATCGCAGGTAGGTCTCCGTTTTAGGGTGATTGACGCAATACAGCGTTTCATTCGTCATATGATCTGACTCCACGGTTTTCAACTTGATGGGTCTTCAGGATTTCGCATGGCCCATCATAGACCCTAAAGGTTTTTGCGCTGATTTTGATGGAAAAAGGTCATTGTTTAAGGCAAAAACGTTGTTTGCGCGGCCTTGAGCAAAACCTTTAGGGTCTC
>DAOTUC010000091.1:0-21074 GCA_034437315.1 Anaerolineae bacterium | reverse complement strand
GTAATACCCGTGAATGAGTGTCGACTTATCACCTTATGGGTAGTAGGCCAACCCCCGTTGGTCGTTTATGTGCTAAAACCGCCCAACAGGGGTTGGGCGCCTACCCAGGAATATATTTCATTCACGGGTATTGGGATTAAGGGGGTTATACAATGTTTGAATCCAAAGTGAAATCGTGGGTTGCGTGGGTCATCCGTTTAACGCTCGTCTTGACGTTCGTCTTAACGCTCGTTTTGACGAGTATGCCGATGAGCGCTCTGACGGGCGGTTTGACGACGGCGGTCGCCTGGACCCAGGAGGACGATGGGCGCGCCCGCTACGATGGGCGACCGGGGAGCGAAATGCAAGCCCTGTTGGAATGGACGTGGGACGCTCCGCCGCATCAATTGACGCCCGTCGTCGCCGACGATGGACAGACTTACACCCGCGTGACGCTCGAGGGATACCTGAACGACGACGCGCCGGGATGGCCCAGTCTGCCGGTCGTGGGCGAGTTGGTCGCCCTGCCTCCAACGGGCGATTTTGCGCTGGAGGTCGTGGAGGCGGTGTACGATACGGTCGCGCTCGATTACCCGGTCGAACCGGCGCCTGCCCCGGCCCCGCTGCAATTTGACGCCGACGGTCAGCCGCTGCCGGGCGAGTGGGCCTTCGCGCGGGACGAGCGGGCCTACACGTCCGCCGCGCCCTATCCGCCCGCGTTCGCCGCGCTGGACGACCCGGCCTGGATGCGCGAGCATCGCGTGGCGCGGCTGACCATCGCCCCCTTCCGCTACCGCCCGGCCCGGCAAGCGCTCGACGTGCTCCGCCGCTTGCGTCTGCGCGTGGTGCAGGTCGGCGGCGAGGCGTGGACACGACCCGCCGCGCCCCTCGCCGCGGCCCCCTTGAGCACGCTTGACGTGATCAATCCGGCCAACCTGGCTGACTTCCGGGCGACGCGCGCGCCCGTGAGCGCCCTGTCTACAGCTACAGCGGCCGCAGCAGCGCCCGGCGCGTACAAGGTCTTCGCCGAGACGGAGGGATTGTACGAACTGAGCTACCAGATCCTGGCGCCAGTCGACGTGCCGGTGGACAGCATCGACCCGGCGACGCTGCGCCTGTTCTACCGCGGAGAGGAGGTCGCCGCCTATTGGGACGGCGACGACGACGCGGTCTTCGAGTACGGCGAGCGCCTGCTCTTCTACGCCCGGCCGCAGACGACGCGCTACGCCGGTTACGACGCCTATTGGCTCTCGTGGGGCGGCGAGCCGGGCCGGCGGATGGCGTCCCGCTCGGGCGACCCGGCCGGCCTGCTCGCCCGCACCGCCTGGACGACCCAGTTGTTTGAGGAGAATCTCGAATACGACTCGCTGTATCCGGGTTGGGACGGCGATCGCTGGTTCTGGCGGGAGTTGAGACAACCGTATGCCCTCACCGAGACCTTCACACTCTCCCTGCCGACGCCCGACGCCGGCGCGGCGGGCGCGTTGACCATCTGGTTGCAGGGCTCCACCCGCTCGCACCTCGAACCCGACCATCACGTGCGTTTCTCGTTGAACGGCGAGTTGCTCGGTGAAGTGGAATGGGAGGAAAAAACCCCTTACACCGCGACGTTTGACCTGGACGCGGGGCTGTTGGTCGCCGGGGATAACGAATTGACCCTGAATCTGCCGCCTTACACCAGCGAAACAATTGAAGGGGCTTACGTGGACGCGATGACGGTCACCTATGGATTGAGCGCCGCCGGGAGCGGCGGTCTGGCCCGCTTCGGCGGACGGGGCCCCGCCGGCGCTTACGCCGTTGGCGGTTTTTCCGGTTTCGCGCGGGATGACCTGCGCGTCTACGACGTGAGCGATCTGAACGCGCCGCTCGTGTTGAGCGATTGGACGCTTTCCGGCGACGGCGTTGTCTCTGTGGGAGACAGCGGGAGCCAACCATCCGAGTACCTGATCGCGCCCGACGACGCGGTGCGGATACCCCTGGCCATCATCGCGGCGGCGCCGTACAGCGACCCGCCCGAGGGGGCCGACTACGTCGTCGTCACCCACGCCAGGTTCGAGACGGCGCTGGCGCCGCTGCTGGCCCACCGGGCCGCGCAAGGGTTGCGCACGGCGCTGGTGGAGACGGAGGCGATCTACGATCATTTCGGCGACGGGCGCATGGATCCTCAGGCGATCAAGGCCTTTCTGAGCCACGCCTACGCCAATTGGGCGGGTGACCCGCTGACCTACGTCCTGCTGGTCGGCGACGCCACGTACGACCCGCGCGGCTACCAGGTCGAGAGCAACCCCACCTTTTTACCCGCCTACCTGGACGACGTGGACCCCTGGATGGGCGAGACCGCCACCGATCATTGGTACGCCGATCTCACGGGAGACGAGCTGCCTGACCTGCGCCTGGGGCGGCTGCCGGTCAACACGGCGGATGAAGCCGCGGCGGTTGTGGAGAAGATTGTCGCTTACGAGGCGCATCCGCTGCCGGAGCGGTGGAATGACCAGTTGCTGTTCGGCGCGGACAATCCCTCGACGGCGGGCGACCATCACGCCGATAGCGACAGTGAGTTCGGGACTTACGCGACGCTGGCCTACGGTTACCGGGGGACGCGGGTCTATTTTAGTGAGACGGCGGGGGAACCGCACCTGTACACCCAGGCCAGCGCGGCCCAGGACGCGTTGGTCGCGGCGCTCAACCAGGGCGCTCTGCTCTATACCTATTTTGGCCACGCCTCGTGGCACCAGGAGGCGGTGCTGGAAACGGACGGTCTCGCGCCGCTATTCCACGTGGATTACATCTCCCGCCTGGATAACGCCAGGCGCTGGCCCGTGGTCTTGCACATGACCTGTTTTACCGGTCGTTACGTTCACCCGGAGGGGGACACACTGGACGAGAGCCTGTTGCGGGCGGAAGGCGTGGGCGCGGTCGGCGTGTGGGGCTCGAGCGGCAATGGCCTGGCGCCGGGACACGGGGTGTTGCATCGGACGTTCTACCAGAGCGTCTTTGATAGCGGGGATGACAAGCAGCCAGATTTGGGCGCGTCGATCCACGCCGCCTTGGCTGCCCTGTACGCCGACGATGTGTATCGGGATTTGATCTATACCTACCACCTTTTCGGCGACCCGGCGATGCGTTTGAATATGACCATCATCGATTGGCCGTATGCGATTTTCTTGCCGGTGGTGACCCGGCGTGCGCCGTAATGATATTTTTGTAGCCGTTCGACCCTCCCGCCGGTTCAGAAACCGGCGGGAGGGTCGAACGATTCTCCGGCCGGACTGTCGTCCGCGCTGAACGGACAGTTGAGCTGTCACAAATCGACTATAACGGCGGGGCTTTTTTGCTCCGTCAGGGGAGGGGATAGTCTAATGAAGGTTAACGTTAAAAAGATGGCGCAGATTGCGCTGATCATCTATTTATTGCTGGCAAGCGCGTTCTTCTCATTAAGCAGGCTTGACCGGCCGGTCGCTGCCGGGCGGGCGCCGCTGGGGGTCACGCCTACCATCACGCCAACGCCGCCGGATCCACCCGCTCTGGAGACGCCGACGCCCGTCTTTACGCCGATCACGCCAGTCCCGGCGCCTACGTCCACCCCGATGCCCACGTCTACGCCAGGGGCGCCGCCGACGTCCCCCGCTGATCCCCCCGGTGAGCCCACTCCCTCGCAACAAGCGAAAATTCGCATCAACAAATCGGCCAACTCAGTCGTCGTATCGCCGGGCGGGCAGGTGGCCTTCACCATCCAGGTATGCAACGCAGGAGAGGCGACGGCCGAGAACGTGGTGGTCAGCGACGCCTTGCCGCCTGAATTGGTGTTGGTGAGCGCGTCTGCTTCGCAAGGGGTCGTGGTGATAGAGGGAAATGGCATGCGGGCGGAGCTCGGCGCGCTGGCAGCCGGGGCCTGCGCCCAGGTCACCGTCACGGCTCGCGTGCGGCCCGACGTCGCGCCGGGTACGCAGATCCGGAACGTCGCCTCGGTCGGTCCGTTATACGACGACGTAGACGTCACGGTCGTCGGGCTATTGCCGGAGAGCGGCGCGCCTAATGCGCGACCCGCGTGGGCCGTGTTGACGGGGTTACTCGCGCTCGGTGCAAGCGGGGTTTTCGTCGCGCTGGCTCTGCGTAAACGATAAACGAACCGCGCGGGGATAGAGAAACCGCCGGGAGCGTACCTACTCAATAAACAGGGGCGGGGTATGGGACGTAGAAGAAAATGATATGGGTGCGTTTCATTTCATTTGAGGCAAGGCTCGTAGTAGGCGATTTATCGCCGTAAAAGCGCGCTGAAGCCGCTACCTAGCGCACGCACTACAAACAACGCTCAAAGCATTTGAAACACACCCAAATGATATACTTATACCCACCTTCCCGAAAGCTCAAATAAACCAAACCCCGAAAGTATCTTCTCAATAATTCGGGGAATAGTTTGTAGTAACCGCTTCAGCGGTCATTTTGACGGCTAAAGCCGTTACTACGAACATTTCTCCCCTACTTTTTGAGAAGATACCACCCCAAGTTATTGAGACTAGAGTTTTCCACTTAAGAATTCGGAAGTCTTCCGTTGAGTATCTCAGAGGAAAAGTTGATTGACTATCACGTCAAAATCGGCTGTTCAATGCGCCTTTTGAGACTTCCGAATTCTAATGACGATTGACTGGAAAACTCTAGTTTTATAGGACGCGCTTTACCAAACACCTATGTCTATTCTAACCGCTAATGATCTGGCCAAATCGTATGGCCTACAAGACGTCTTCGCGGAGGTTTCCCTGGACGTGCCACACGGGACCAAGATCGCCCTGGTGGGATCGAACGGTTCGGGAAAGACGACGTTGCTGCGCATACTGGCCGATCTGGAAACCCCTTCGGCCGGTGAACTCCACCGGGCGAAGCGCTTGCAGGTCGCCTACCTTCCGCAACAGGCCGACCCATTCTTTGGCGAACGGAGCGTTACGTTGCGCGAGGAGATGGAGGACGTTTTCGTCGATCTCAGGGAAAAGGCGGCCGCGCTCCGTCGCCTGGAGATAGAAATGGCCGACTCGGAGACCCGCGACAAAGCGCTCGAACGTTACGGGGCGATACAGGAGGCCTTCGAGTTGGCGGGGGGATACGCTTACGAACATCGAATCGACCAGGTGCTCGCCGGGTTGGGTTTCGATGAGGAGGAATTCCGGCAGCCGATGAATCAATTGAGCGGCGGGCAAAAGACCCGCGCCTTGCTTGCCCGCCTGTTGCTGGAAGATCCCGACCTGTTGCTCCTGGATGAGCCGACCAATCACCTGGATCTGGCGGGGATCGAGTGGCTAGAAGGTTATCTGAAGGCGTGGAAGGGGGCCTTGATCGTCGTGGCCCACGATCGGGATTTCCTGGACGCGGTCGTGGATCGCGTCTGGGAGATCGAGTGGGGGCGCTTGAACCGCTACCGTGGCAATTACAGCGATTACACCGTCCAGAAGGCGGAGCGTTTAGCGCGTCAACAGGCCGAGTATGAGCGGCAACAGGCCTTCATCCAACACACCGAGGATTTCATCCGCCGCAACATCGCCGGGCAAAGGACGCGCGAGGCGCAGGGCCGCCGGAAACGCCTGGAGCGCCTGGAGCGCGTCACACGACATCAAGAGCGTCAGACGATGGGCCTTTCTCTCGGGAAGGCCGCTCGGACCGGCGATTTGGTGCTTGGTATGTACGATTTGACCCTGGGATATGATCCTGACGCCCCCCTGTTCGCCATTGATGAATTGGAATTGCGTCGAGGCGACCGCGCAGCGCTGTTAGGCCCCAATGGATCTGGAAAGACGACGTTGATACGCACGATCCTGGAGGAAATCCCGGCGCTGGATGGAAAATTTCGAGTTGGCGCGAACGTGCAATTCGGCTATTTTGCCCAGGGCCACGCCGGGTTGGATCCCGAAAAGAGCGTGCTTGATACCATCATCGACGCCGGCGAACCGATAATCGGCCGCGCCAGAAACCTGCTGGGCCGCTACCAATTTTCGGGCGACGACGTCTTCAAGCCGGTCGGCGCTCTGTCGGGCGGCGAGCAAGCCCGCGTCGCGCTGGCTGTCCTGGCCCTTCAGGGCGCCAACGTCCTGATCCTGGACGAGCCGACGAATCACCTCGATATTCCCTCTCAGGACGTGTTGCAAGACGTGCTGTCCAAATTCGGCGGCTCAATGCTGATCGTGACCCACGACCGTTACCTGGTGCGCCAATTGGCCACCGAGGTCTGGGCCATTGAAGACAGCGCACTGCATCCGTTTGACGATTACGCCGCCTACCACGCCTGGATCGCGCGACGACGCCAGCGAGCGACGCCCCTTTCTGATGCTGAGTTGGAAGCGGAGCGAGAGAAGGAACGGAGAGCGCGCGAGGCCGCCGAACGCGCGGAAGCGACCCGTCTGGCGGCCCGCCGCGCCCACCGAATGGCGGAGATCGAGGAGCTGATTCAGAATCTGGAAACGCGCAAGGCGCAACTCGAGACCCAGTTGGCGGCGGCAAGCGAGCGGCGGGAGATTGACCGGGTGCGTCAGTTGGGCGACGAGTACGCCGGAATCGAGACGGAATTGGAAAACCTGCTCTCGACCTGGGTGGAGGCCGGATGAGCGCCCGGCCTCCCTACCGCATCGGATTGACCGGCAACATCGCGACGGGGAAATCGACGGCCGCCGAGACCCTGTCCGCCCTGGGCGCCGAGGCGATCGACGCGGACCAGGTCGCTCATCGGGCGATGCGCGCCGGCTCGCCCGTCCACGCGGATATCGTCAGACTGTTTGGACCGGAGATATTGACCGACAGCGGCGAGATAGATCGCCAGCGCTTAGGGGCCTTGGTCTTCAACGACCCGCAGGCGCTGGCGCGCTTGGAGCGCGTCGTCCACCCCGCCACGCTGGAAATGATCGAGCGGCGCATTGCACGTTCGCCGGCCGACGTGATCGTCGTCGAGGCCATTAAATTGATCGAGTCTGGTATGGCGGCGGCATACGATGCCCTGTGGGTCACGACCTGTCGCCCAGAGCAGCAAATAGCGCGCCTGGTGGAGGACAGAGCGCTCACACAGGCGCAAGCGGCGCAGCGGGTGCAGGCCCAACCGTCCCAGGCGGAGAAAATCGCCCGGGCCGACGTCGTCATCGACACGTCCGGCTCGCTGGCCGAAACCCGGAGACAGATCAAAACGGCCTGGCGAGAGACGGTCACGCCGGCCCTGCGGTAGCCTACTTTGGCAATTTGCGTTATACTTATCGGTGTGAGTTGACTGATCCGAGATCACAATTTGGCGCGCATATCGGAGGAACGCATGGCAGGACAGGCAAAAGTTAACGTGCGACGGGCCAGGCCGGGAGATGCAGAACAAATCGCCCAGTTCGTCAACCAGGCCTGGCGGGGGCGCAAGACGCTCGACGAAACGGCCGTCATTGCGCGTTTTGGGGACGTGGGTTTTCTCCTGGCCGAGCAGGATGAAAAACTGGTCGGGATGCTGGGTTGGCAGGTCGAGAACCTGGTCGTGCGGTTGACCGACCTCCTCGTGACGTCGATCAATGACCGGATGGCGATCAGCGAGGCGTTGCTGGCGGAAATGGAAAAGGCGGCGGAAGAATTACAATGTGAGGCGATATTACTCTTCCTGCCCAAGTCCGCGCCAGAATCCTTGATCAACTTCTGCAAAAACCTGGATTATGACGCCCAGACGGTCGCCGACCTCCCCAGGGCCTGGAAAGAGGCCGCCAGCGAGGGCAATTTCACCCCGAACGATACGGTCATGGTAAAGAAATTGCGCGACAAGCGAATTATGCGTCCATTTTAACATGTGAAGTAGATGTATTTCGAGATTGGAGATGATGATGTCTACCCTGAAGCGTTTTTTCATCGAACATCCACGTTTGGCCGCCTGGATTGTTCTGTCGATCGGTATGGTCGCCATTCTGATCTGGTCCGCCCGTGACGTGGGCCTGTTGCCGGCCCAATTCGCGGCGCTGATTATCGCCACGATCGGTCTGGCTGGACTCTGCGTCTGGATCATCGGATGGGAAGAAGAGGATGACTGGGAAGAGGAGGAGTAAGTCTACCCTCCTCTTAAGGGGCCCTCTAAGGGGCCCTCTATGGGATGGATAGGATGCGATTGAAGCGCTGGTTCATTTTAGTTTTGATCACCCTGCTCGCCTGTCCCTTGACGCTGCCGCCGAGCGGCGTTCAGGCGCAGGAAGGAGAGGACCAGGTTGCGCGCTTGATGGCGCGGATGTCCACCGCCGATAAGGTGGGGCAACTATTCCTGGTCACATTCCCCGGCGCCGAAGCGAGCGATGACGCCGCGATCACCCGGCTCATTCGGGAGCACCGCGTGGGCGGCGTCCTGCTGCGCCCCGAAAACGGCAATATCGTCAATCAGGGGGATACGTGGAACCAGGTGAGCGGGCTGGTCGCGCAACTACAACGAACCGTTTGGCAATCCCAGGTCCTCACGCAACCGATTGATGGGATCATCACATCCACTCAAGTCATCACCCAGACGGGCGCTCAGACGAGCACGCTGCCGGTCTCCATGGAGGAGGAAGTCGAGGGGACGCCAAGCCCCTTCGTCCCGCTCTTCATCGCCGTGAAACACGAGGGAAACGACATGCCCCACACCAGCATCATCAACGGGATGACGCCGCTCCCCTCCCAGATGGCGTTGGGAGCCGCCTGGGAACCTGCCTACGCCGAGGCCGTGGGCGCCATCGCCGGGCAGGAATTGCGCGCGTTAGGCGTCAACATGCTGTTAGGCCCCTCGCTGGACGTGTTGGAAGCGCCTCGACCGTCCAGCAGCGGCGATTTAGGCGTGCGCGCCTTCGGCGGAGAGCCTTTCTGGGTCGGGCAGATGGGAAAAGCCTACATCCGGGGCGTCCACAGCGGAGCCGATGGACATATAGCCGTCATCGCCAAACACTTTCCGGGCCTGGGCGCTTCGGACCGCTCGCTTAATGAAGAAATTTCCACCGTCCAGCGCACGTTGGAAAAGCTGCGGCAGGTCGATTTGGCCCCTTTCGCCGCTACAGCCCAAGCCCAGGATCCCCTGGCGCGCCTGGATGGCCTCGTCGTGTCTCACATTCGATTTCGCGGCCTGGAGGGCGGGCGCTTCACCACCACCGGCCCGGTCAGCGTGGATGGGCAAATTCTGCAACGGTTGTTGAGTTTGCCAGAAATGGCGACGTGGCGTGAGCAGGGTGGGGTGACCGTCTCGGATGCGCTGGGGTTGCGCGCCCTGAAACGATATTACAGCCCTAATGAGGGGAATTTCAACAGCCGCAGAATTGCTCAGGATGCTTTCCTGGCCGGCAATGATCTGTTACTCCTTTCCAACTTCGCCCTCGAAGATGATTGGGAATCACAGATCGCCAATATTGAGTCTACCATCACCTTTTTTCGAGAGAAATACGAAACAGACTCCTCGTTCCAGATTTTAGTCGATGTAGCCGTCGCCCGTATTCTGCGCCTCAAATTATCGCTCTACGGTGATGCGTTCGAGTTGGCGGCGATACAACCGAGCGCCAGCCTGGATAATCCACAGCCGGTCGCTCATCAGGAGATTGTGTCGACCGTCGGACGTGACGCCGTGACGTTGCTCTCGCCTCCTTCAGCCGACCTGTCGCCGCCGCCGCCCACCGTCGATGATCGCATCGTCATATTCACCGACGGGCGAGAAAGCGCGCCCTGCGCGACGTGTGAGCCGCGGCCACACGTCGACCCATCCGCCCTGCGCAATACCATCGTCCGACTTTACGGCCCACAGGCGACCGGGCAAATCGACCCGGCCCTCATCTCCAGTTTTACCTTCGATCAGCTAGAGACGTATATGGATACGCCATCTCCCACACCAACCCCCACACCGGCGGCCGGGACGGTCGTGACCGCCACCCCGGTTGCCTTCTATCCGTTCCATCCCATTGAGAGCGCGCTCCAAGGAGCCGATTGGGTCATCTTCGCCACGTTAGATTTGACCAACGCTTTTCCTCAATCGATCATCGTGCGCCGATTTCTGGCCGAACGAGCCGACGCCCTGCGCACCCCTTATCTGATCGTGATGTCTTACGATGCGCCTTATTACCTGGACGCCACCGAAATCAGCAAACTGGACGCCTATTACGTCGCCTATAGCCACATTGACCCTTTCATCGAAGCATCAATCAGGACGTTGTTTGGGGAATTCGCCCCGCCGGGCGAATCGCCGGTCAGCGTGTCCGGCGTCAATTATGATCTGGTCAAACAGACGTCGCCCGCCCCCAACCAGATGATCACGCTTTCTTATTACGTGAGTCAACGAGTAGAGGAGAATGGCGTGATGGCGACGCCGACGCCGACGCCGACGCTGGCAGCGACCGAATCGCCCGCTCCAGAGGCGACGACCGAATCGCCGCGCCCCCAGATTGGGGATGAATTGAGGTTGCGTAGCAGCGTGATTGTGGATCACAACGGTCATCCGGTGCCAGATGGCACACCGGTCCAGTTTATTTTCTCGTACCCCCAGGAGGGTTTGGAGCATTCCCTGATTGAAACGACCAGGGGCGGCGTTGTCGAAACAGCCGTCGTCCTGGAACGAACCGGTCAACTCGACATATCAGTCCAGGCCGATCCTGTACCCCGCACCCTCGTCTTGCAAATCAAAATCCCCGAAGGGGAGCAACCGGTCACCATCGTGACTATCACGCCGACGCCGACGCCGACGCCCGTTACGCCGACCGAAACCCCATCCCCCACCCCAGAACCGGCGACGCCAGAGACGCCAACCGTTACGCCAACGCCGCAAAGAGAGGAAACACCGCCGCCGGTCGAGGAAGTTGACACCGGAGGAATCGAGTTTTTGTTTGCCAGCTTGATCGCCGCGCTCGTCAGCGGGATTGGTTATACGATGAAACGGATGAATAATCGTTCCGTAAGTGTGGGTTTGCGCTTGGCGTTGTGGTGCGCCATCAGCGGGTTGACGTTGTATATCGTCTACGTGTTAGGCGCGCCCGGCGCGCAGTGGTTGCGAGAGCGCGGAGGCGCATGGTCCACCGGATTAGCCGCATTGTTGGGCGGCGTTCTCCCTATCGTGATTTCGTGGCTTGGGGAATTGCGCCGCGGGACTTCCTTCTAACACCAGCACCCTGCTGGCATGGCCGTCAAGATAACGGCGCTCCAGCATCCTGCTCCTCGGTTTATTGAAAGTATGCGTCGAAATCTAGAGGAAGGTGGCCAACACAGCGAGTAAAAACATCATCATCGCCAGTATGAGCAGCCGGCGATTTTCGTTGATCGCTTCCAACCACTCTTGTTGAGCTGGAACCAGGGGGATCAGGGTCGGGGGGATGGATGTCGTGCGAAGCAGATCGCGGAACGCTGCGATGCTCTGAGGGCGGGGATCCGGATGCATCGCGATAGCGGTCAATATGGCTCGTTCGGTAGCAGGCGAGATGTGAGAATTGATCGCCCGGGGGAAAAGCAGGGCGTTGGGATTGAGAAAGCGTTGCTTGGCGCTCGCCGGGGGTTGATTGGTCAACAGGTGATAAAGGGTGGCGCCCAGGGAATAAATGTCGGAACGAACGTCCGTATGTCCAGTGTCGGCGTCCCCGCCGTATTGCTCTAGCGGCGTGTAAGCCACCGTCCCTCGCCCTTGTAAAACCGTGATAGTGTGCGATTCATTGGTCGCGAGAAGTTTGACCAGTCCAAAATCGACCAATTTAATCAGCCCGCCAGGCGTGAGTTTGATATTCGCCGGCTTGATATCGCGGTGGAGCACTGGTGGGTCTTGATTGTGGAGGTATTCCAGCGCATCGCACAATTGTTCTGTCCACCGCAGCACCGTCTCCTCGTCCAAGAACTGATTCTGGCGACGTTTTTCGTCGATCATCTGGTATAAATCTTGCCCCTCCACGAAATCCATCACCAGGTATTCGCGTTGATCTTTGGTGAACGTATCGGAGACCTTGGGGAGGTTGGGGTGATCGAGCCGGGCCAGGGTGGAGGCCTCGCGGTAGAACTGCTCCCGGGCCTGGGTCAGCAATTCAGGAGGCGCGTTAGGATCGGGGCGGATTTCCTTGACCGCGCATACACGGCCTTCCAGGCGCAGGTCTTCAGCGCGATAGACCGCGCCCATCCCACCCTGACCGACAGGGGTAATGATACGGTATCGTCCCCGCAGGACGATGCCAGGTTCAAGTAGGCGAATCAATTTCTTCTTCTCTCCATTGGCGTTTTACAAGCACTCATCATAAGTTAGAAAGGCGATTCTGTCAAGCACATAGTGAATAAAGTGGATAAACGAATTCGGGAACCATCGACAAGTTTCCAAGGAGATGCTGATGAAGTCTAAAGAAATGCCGATGCTCATCGTCTACGAGGGCAAGCTAGAGGGCAAAAAGTGGTTGCTCGATCAGGATTGTATGGTGATCGGTCGATCTAATGATTGCGAGATTATATTACCGGAACGGCAAGTGTCGCGCCAGCACGCGCAAATCGAAAGGGATCAGCATGGCTACCTGCTGCGCGACCTGGGGAGCAAAAACCGGACCTATGTCAACGGTCAAGAATTGTTTGACGAGCCGTATCGTTTGAAGGATGGGGACGAGATACAGATCGCCCTGTGCACCAAGATGGGGTTCGTAGGCGCCGATGCGACCTTACCGCTGGAATTGACCGGCCCCAACCGGGGATTGCACATCGACCGGGCGGCCCGAAAGGTGCTCATTGGCGGGCACGAGGTCACACCGCCTCTCTCTCCGGCCCAGTACCGCTTGCTGGCGCTCCTGATGGAACGTGAAGGGGAAGTGATCTCTCGAGACGATATTGTGACGAGCGTCTGGATCGAGGATGAGGGGCTGGGTGTATCGGAACAGGCGATTGACGCCCTGGTACGGCGTCTGCGCAACCGCATCGCCGGCGTCGACCCCGATCATCAATACATCATCACTGTGCGAGGGCATGGGTTCCGCTTAGAAAATCGTTAACCGACTTTGACTACCCGACATTTTCACCTCTAAACCCAATACCCGTGAATGAGTGTCGGCTCAATCACCTTGTGGGTAGTAGGCCAACCCCCGTTAGCCGTTTCTGTGCCAAAACCGCCCAACAGGGGTTGGGCGCCTACCCAGGAATATATTTCATTCACGGGTATTGCTTCTAAACCTCCCGCAGGGTTGAAATCCGCATATGATCGGCGCGATTGGTGCATGATACGGTGATTTTCGGCCAATTCTGACAACGAACCTGCGGGAGGTTGATCGACTGTCGGGTAATGAGAAGAAGTTAGCTCTGTTCTATCCAGCGATAGGCCAGATAACCGGAGACTGCGCCGAACAACAGGTTCTGCGCGGGCCAGAAGCAGCACCACACGCCGAGGGTGGCGACGGCGAGTGTCAACCCGATGATCCAATCCAGCAACCAGTAGCTAATGAGCAAGAGCAGTCCCTTGCCCGGTTGCCCCGCGTAAATCCACCCGACGCCGAGAAAACCGAAAAACCCTCCCACAACCTCCAGAATCAATGCGACAAAAGGATCTCGTCTGTCCATTAAAATTTTACCTCCTCCTCCAATCGTTCGCCGATTAACCAGTAACGGAAATCCTGTCCCTGATAGGTCAGATACGCCGCGTACAACCCATAGCCTATCCATGCCAGGGGAGCGCCCACCAACACGACGACCATCACCAGCGTGAGCGCCAGGGCGAAGGGCATCAATAAGAAGCCGATCAATACAGCCGCCAGGACGCCGCTCACGGTCCAGGCGACCGTCACCCCCGCAGCGAGAACCGCCGCCAACACGACGTAAAGCAGCAATCCCGCCGCCTGATACGCGCAGGCCTGAAGCGCCTGAAAGGCGACGAAACGGGACTTCTCGCGATACCCCATGTAGATCGCCAGGGCCACGACCGGCCCAATCAGCGCGCCCACGCCGCCCGCGACGCTGAACACCAACCCCAGGAGCACGCTGGCGTGAGCCAGGGAGGCTACAGTCCAATCCTCCAACGCCGGTTGGCCATTTTCGTCTTCCTGCTCCGGGACGTTATCCAAGACATGCTCAACAGCCTCTTCCGGGGCTGTTTCCTCAAATACTGTTTCTTCGATATCCATTTTTCCACTTACTCCCTTTCTCCCTTGTGCTGCTTGACGATTCGCTTTTCTATACGCAGGCGGCGTCTCGAAGTTGCATCCCCGGAACGCTATGCTATAATGCTCGGCCATGATTACTAAGCGACAGTTGGGCGTCTTCGTCATCGCGCTGGGCGCGCTCGCCGTTTTGGGGATCGTCTTTATAGACGTCTTGGACGCCGGTCAATGGGGTGGATTTGGGCCCTTGCAACGCCTGGGTCTGCTAGTCAGCGTCCCGGTTATCGTCGTGGGCCTCTTGCTATACCGGCTGGGGGATCGCCCGGCATGAGGCAAGCGTCCCGTTTCCTCAAGGCGTTGAGCGCCGTTTTGCTCATCCTCGCCGTCGTGGCCTACGTGGGCTACCTGGTGATCTATTTCACTTACGCCGTCGATCTCTTCCGTTGGCCCTTCGATTACGATCAGGGGGAAGGATTCGAGCTGTACGACGCCATTCTCTACAACCAGGGGGAATGGCCTTACCGGGATAACGCGGTCTATCCATTCTACGCCTCCAACTATCCGCCCCTCTTTCACTTGTTGATCGTGCCGCTGCTGCCCCTCCTCGGCCCGCGCCTGATCGCCGGACGGGTGGTCTCCTTCGGCGCCACCCTCGTCACCGCTGGAGCAATCGCCTTCGTCGTGCGGCGCAAGGTCGGCGGGCGCTTCATCCCCCTCATCTCCGGCCTGGCCTTCCTGGCCTCCAATTACGTCTACCAGATTGGGCCGCTCTGCCGGATGCACATGACGATGGTTATGTTCGAGACATTGGCCATCGCTTTCTTCGCCGCGTTCGATCACCCCAAACACGGCAATCGCAACCTGCTGTTGGGATTGCTGATGCTTCTCTGCGCCGGGTACACCAAGCAGATGGCCGTCTTCACCGTCGTCGCCGCGCTGTCCTACGTTTTCCTGCGGGACGTCAAGCGCTCGATAGCGGCCGGCGCGCTCCTGGCCCTGGTCGCCGGCGCGATTTTCTGGCTGCTGAACGTCGCGACCGACGGGCAATGGTGGGTCAACACGATTCAGGCTAACGTCAACGAGTATGATTATCGCCAGACGCTCTTCCTCTTTGGGCAGTGGTTCCGCCTGCACACCGTTTTCGTCCTTCTGGCGGCGGCCTACCTGATTTACGAGACGTTCTGGGATCGCCTTTCGGTCTATTCCTTGTGGTTCTTGTTCGCCCTGGGCGCGGGCGCGTTGAGCGGCAAGTGGGGCGCGGGATTCGGCTATTTCACCACGGCGGTCGCGGCAGCCTGCCTGGCGTCGGGCCTGGCGTTGGGACGCTTGCAGCATTGGGCGGAGATGCTCAGCAATCGGGAGTCGAAGAAAAGACGTTGGTCGCCGTACGCGGCGCTCGGCCTGGCATGTCTCATTCCTGCATTATATCTGATCCAGGCGCCCCGTATGCTCCATATGCCCACCTCCGGCCCCGTCTTTAGGACGTTGGCCCATTGGTTTGGGGTGGATGATCAATTGGTGGTGGGCGATTGCACGACGTTCCAATACCACGACGCGATGGGATACACACAGTTGGGCCACCTCCTCACGCCGGCGGATTACGCGGCCGGCGAGGCGATTATGGAGTACGTCCACGCCGCCGACGGTCCGGTCTTCAGCGAAGAGGCGATGTTCAACCTGTTAGCCGGCGAACCGGTCATCACCAATCCGACCCAGCTTTACAATCTCTACAACAACGATTTGCTCGATCCGAGCGAGATCATCGCTCGGATTGAGGATCAGCATTTTGGCCTGGTCATCTTCCGGGCGCAGTTTTATCCACAGCCGGTCCTGGAGGCCATCGGTCAGAACTACAAGCCGGTCGATCACATTTGTATGAATGGCTTCTATTATCACATCTTGCATCCCCAGCGGCTGCTGGAGCATCCAGAATAGCCGAGCCCCCACCGTGTTTCGTCGCTGCTACGCCTCAATCTCATTCTCATTCCCATTTCGCCTCTTCCTGATTTTCCTCGCGATTTACGGCCTGACGGCCGGCGTCTCCCTCGGTCGCCACTCGTTGGCCCCCCATTTTGTCTATCTGGCTGATTCCTTCCTCCACGGGCGGCTGGCCCTGCGCCACGTCCCCGACCCGCCGTATGACCTGACGCTGTTCGATGGTCAGTGGTACGTGTCGTTTCCCCCACTGCCGGCGCTGCTCATGACGCCCGGCGTCGCGCTCTGGGGGCTGGCCTTCTCCGACGTAGCCTTCAGCGTCGCCCTCGGCGCGTTGAACGTGGCGCTGTTCTACACCATTTTGGGCCGACTTGAGGGCCTGGCGCGGGGGATGAGGCTTTGCTTGTGCGCGCTCCTGGGGCTGGGGACGCCGCTCTGGTATTGCGCGGCGCTGGGATCCGTCTGGTACACCGCGCACGTGGTCGCGCTCACCTGCCTCTGTCTCTACATTCGGGAAGCGCTCGGCGAGAACCGGCCCTGGGTCGCCGGATTGTGGCTGGGACTGGGTTTCCTGGCCCGCGCGCCGGTATTGTTCGCCTTTCCGCTGAGTTGGGCGCTCGCTGCAAGGGAGGAACAGGGCGTACGTCGCCGGGCACGTTTCTTGATGCTGTTAGGCCTGGGCGCTGCGCCGGCCCTGCTGGGACAGGCGGCCTACAACTGGACCCGCTTCGGCGACCCGGTCGAGTTCGGCTACCGGTGGATGAACAGTCCGGAGGCGTTGACCGCGCGCCAGGCAACGTGGGGGCAATTCAGCCTGCGCTTCTTGCCGGAAAATCTGTACACCATGCTGATCCGCCCGCCGATTCTCTCGCCGAACCCCTGGCGCATCTCACCCGACCCATGGGGTATGGGCTTTCTCTTCACAGCGCCGATTCTCTTCCTGGCGGCGCGGGCGTTGCGGCTCAAGAGGCTTGATGGGGCTAGCGGCGTCGATCGGCGACGTCGCCTGGCCTGGGGATTGGCGCTCTCGGCGGCCCTGGTGTCCGCGCCATCCTTGCTCTATTTTAACACCGGTTCACTGCAATTTGGCTACCGCTTCGCCCTCGACTGGCTCCCCCTGTGGATCACGCTCCTGGCCCTGACGCTCGCGAACCGGCGGCGCGGGGGGCGGCGAGTTTTTAAATCCCTCATCGTCTACAGCGGCCTGATGCACCTGTGGGGCGTCCTGTGGATTTATCCCACGTTCAACGGCGCGCCCTGGCATATACAATACACCACTCTCCTCAAACGCCTGTTCCTGCGTTAGATTGACGCCAACTCTTTCCGGCGCTATAATGAAGATACAGAATTTTTGGAAAAGAAGAAAGGATCAAAACCATGGTTGGCATTCTCACAGATACAACGTCCAGCATACCGGAAGATATGGCCCAACGTCTGGGCATTGAGATGACGCCATATTACATCCATCGGGGATTGGAGACCCTGCGCGACATGGTGGACGCCGAACCAGCCAAATTCGCGGCCTGGCTGCAAGAGACGACCCAACTCCCGACCACCTCCAATCCAGCGCCGGGCGATTACCTCAAAGGGCTTTTGAACCTCGCCGGGCGGGTCAAAGAGATTGTCGTCCTGACGATGACCTCCAAGGGTAGCGGGGCATATCAATCCTGCCGGGCAGCTATTGGTATATTCAAAGAACAAGCGCCCGATGTACGGATTGAGTTAATCGACACCCTGCAAGTGGCCATGTCCCACGGATGGGCAGCTATCGAAGCCGCCCGAGCGGCCCTGGACGGCCTGCACCTGGAGGGGGTCGCTCAGCGGGCGCACGAGGTGGCGCAAAGTGGGACGATGATCCAGACGGCAGACACCCTGCGCTATCTCTATATGGGCGGCCGGATTGGCAAGGCCCAACACCTGGTGGGCTCCTTGCTCAACATCAAACCGCTCATCGGGATGGTGGATGGGGAGATCGTGGCGTTGGGGACCGCTCGGAGCAGGCTCAAGGCCTATCGGGGTATGGTGAGACTGATGCAACAGAAAGTGGGAGAGGGCGCGCGCATCAAGGTCGCCTTCACCCACGTCGCAGCGCGAGATCAAGCGGATAAGCTCCGGGAAATGGTCGCCGGGCGTTTCGAGTGCCTGGAGACGATTGTGACCGATCTATCCCCGGCCCTCGCCGTTCATTCCGGACCGGGAACCGTCGGCATCAGTTTCTTTCCGTGCCGTTAGATTGATGGATTGGCATGCTGATTTTTTACACGTGACTACACGAACCGAGTGAGGATTTCAGCCAGAAGGCCCGCGATCGGCGGCACAACAAATGTCACAGCGTAACGGATGAGGGCCGCCCGTGGATCGATCAGCGCCATCTCGACGGGCAGCCGGGACACCGACCACAGCGCCCAGGCGGAGACGAACCCCACCACCCCCAGGCTGGCTCCGGCAAAATAGAGCGAGGCCACCAGCGGGAAAATGGCATATGGCGCGCCGGGCGCCAACCCACCGGCGACACAGCCGATGAGCACACCCCGGAACCCCGCCTCCTCACTCAACCAACGGGTGATGATGTGCCGGGGGATCAACGTCTGCGCCAACCCGGCGATGAGAAAACCGAGCAGCAAGATCAGCAGATTGCGCCACAACGTGCGCGCCCCCATCATCACGCCGGCCCAGGCCACGTCACGCCCCTGCCAAAAAGCGATAGCCAATAACACAGCCGCTACACCGGCCAAGACCAACGTCGTCGTGTCCATTGAGCGCCCCCCTTTACGTTCTGTGTTCATCTTAAATCCCCCCACTTACAACTTGCAAACTTACCACTTGCATACCTGCCACTTGCCCCCTACACATTCCGCAAGCGCATCCCATTGAGGATCACCGCCAGCGAGGCGCCCACGTCGGCCACGATAGCCATCCACAACGTCGCCATACCTGCCGCCGCCAGGGCAAAGACGAGCGCCTTGATCGCCAACGCAAAGATCACATTCGCCCGGATGATCCGCCGGGTGCGGCGGCTCAGGCGCACGATAAAGGGCAACTGGGATAGGTCGTCGCCCATCAACACCACGTCAGCCGTCTCCATCGCCTGGGCCGAACCCGCGCCGCCCATCGCGATCCCGACCGTGGCCTGGGCCAGGGCCGGGGCGTCGTTGACCCCATCCCCCACCATCGCCACCGCCGTATCGCCCGCCGCCAGCTCGCGGATCGCCGCTACCTTGCCCTCGGGCAACAGCTCGGCTCGGACGTCGTCCACGCTCACCTGGCGACCGATGGCCTGCGCCGCCGCCGCGCTGTCGCCCGTCAGCATCACCGTGCGAATATCGCCCAGCGCCCGCAGAGAGGCCAAAGCGTCAGCGCTCTCGATCCGGGAGCGATCGGCCACGGCGAAGATTGAGCACACGTGATCATCGTGGCAGACCATCATCACCGTCTTGCCGTCGGCCGCCAGGCGATTCGCCTGATGGCAAATCGATTCGGCGTGGGGCGTCACAGCATCGAAATATGGGTGGCTGGCCACGGTCACTGTGGAACCGTTGACCCGCCCTGTCACGCCGCGGCCGCTGAGGATGGCGACCTCTTCGGCCGGCAACATGCCGATCTTCTGGGCCTGGGCCTCGGCCACCAACGCCCGCGCCAACGGGTGGGATGATTGGGCCTCGACCGCCGCCGCGTATGCCAATCCATTGTGCGGATGAGAGACGTCCTCACATACGTCGAGCACGTCGGTCGTCACCGGTCGCCCCTCGGTGAGGGTGCCGGTCTTGTCGAAGGCGAAGACCTGCACCCGCCCCAGCGCCTCCAACGTCCGGCCGCCCTTGACGAGCACGCCGCGCGCCGCCGCGTTGGTCAACGCGCTGACCACGCTGACCGGCGTGCTGATGACCAGCGCGCACGGGCAGGCGATGACCAGCATTTGCAACGCCCGTATCAGCCAACCACGCTCTCCCCAGAATGGTTGCCCGAAAAGCAAGGGCGGCGCTGCGGCGACCAGGAAGGCGAGGATGGTGACGGTCGGGGTGTAGATGCGGTCGAAACGCTCGACGAAGCGCTGCACCGGCGCTTGCCGCGACTGCGCCTCTTGGACCAGGGCGATCATCCGGTTGAGCGTGTTATCGGCTGTCGGCCGGGTCATCTCCACCTCCAGCGCGCCGAAGGTGTTGACCGTCCCGGCGAAGACCTCGTCGCCCGGCGCTTTGTCCACCGGCACACTCTCGCCGGTGATCGGCGACTGGTCGACGGCGCTCTCACCGGCCCGCACCAGGCCGTCCACGCTCACCCGGTCGCCGGGCCGGACCAACACCCGGTCGCCCACCGAGAGCGTCTCGACCGGCACCTCCTCGGTGTGCCCCTCGGGTCCCAGGCGCAGCGCGACCGCGGGCGCCAGGTCCAGCAAACTCTCCAGCGCGCCGCGCGCCCGCTCGGCGGCGTAGCCTTCCAACGCCTCGCCCAGCGCGAAGAGCACCACCACGATCGCGGCCTCAATCCACTCACCGATGAAGATGGCGCCAATCACGGCGATGACCATCAGGGTGCTGATCCCCAGGTTCCGCGCCCGCACGATTTCCCAAAAAGCCTGTCGCAGCACGGGCCAACCACCGACGCCAATCGCCAATCCAAAGGGCAGGATCTGGACCAGTTCCGGCAGGTCGAAGAGGGCTAGCAACAGCCCCGTCAGGGTTAAAAGGGCTGCCGCCGCCGTGAGCGTCGTATCCGGTTTAGCGAATAAGAAACGAACGAAAGCCACGACCGGGTTAGCGGCCTCCTGCTGGCGCGGTCCGGTGCGCAACGTGTGGCCGGTGTCCTCGACGATGCGGGTCACCGCCTCGGCATCGAACGCCGGATCGTCAACCTGTAAGGTCAGAAGACCGGTCGCGTAGTCCAGTTCGCAGGTCTTGATCTCTTCCAACTTGCCCACTGACTTCTGAATTTGGTCAGCGCAGTCGATGCAAGAGAGACCCTCGACGTTGTACGTCTTGATATCCACTTATAACCTCCAGAGTTAGAAATATGAACATGTGCTCATACATTAAATTAAAAAAATTACGATGCGGCTTTTAGCTTTAATCGTGCCGTATATGCTCTAGACCCTGACGAAATAGGTCGTAGATGTGATCG
>DAOTUC010000090.1:0-13493 GCA_034437315.1 Anaerolineae bacterium | reverse complement strand
CGGCGCAGGTAGAGATCGGTGTAAGCCGGCCCGGTCCCCAGCCGCCCGTGGACGTAGGCCGCGTAGGCCTCGCCCAGACCGGTCAGCGTCTTGGTGTAGGCCCCGGTGAAGAGATCGCCGCCGTAGCCCCAGTCGATCACCTGGCCGTCGTGGTAGGCGTTGTCGTCCAGGCTGTACCAGGCCCAGGCCTGCACCAGCCGGTCGCCGTCGGCCGGATAACCGATCTGCTCGTCGGTCGCGGTCAGGAAAAAGTCAAACGTGGCGTACATAAAGTCGATCACCCGCTCGTCGCCGAAATCCTCGCCATCCTCGTCCATGATCTCAGGCCACATCAGGATGCCGTACTCCGGCGCGATGAGCGGCTTATCCCGCTGCCCGTGCGCAGCCATCCAGCGGCGGAACTCGACGAAACGCTCGACGAAGACGTCCACGTCGTCGTGATCGCGGATCTCGTATTCGATCCCCAGGTGAGCGTAACGCCCCATCCCGGCCGGGATGTTGGCCCCCCACCCGGTGCGGGTCTCTGGGAGGATGAAACTGTGCACCGTCCACACGTCGACCGGCATGTCGGCGCCGTAGCGGTCGCCGTAGGCCTGCCACACGAAATCGAGGTATAACAGCCGCAGCGGCGTCGCCTGGACCAGCCCGCCGAGGGCTACCTGCGCCAGCGGATCCACACCCTTGATCAAGTGGTACAGCTCGTGGTAGACCTGGGCGTACTCGTCCGGCGTGCAATCGTCCATCCAGGGAGAGTCCGGCTCGTTGCCCACCCGCCAGACCGTGGCCGGGTTCGCCTGGATGATCGACCTGATGGCAGCCTTGTCCTGCACGGGCCGCGGCGGAGAGGCGGCGCAATCGACGCGGAAGATCTGCAGCGCCCCCATCCCCTCCGGGTGCGGTGGGTCGGGGCGGGCGCCCCAGTAGACGTACCAGCCCGCGCCCAACGCCGCCACGTCATACTTGGCGCTGGGCGTCCCGCACACGCCGAAACGCTCGTATTCGAGCGGGTACGGTGGGAATGCGTACTCGTAGGCCCGCGCCGGTCGCGTCGTCCACGCCGTCTCCATCAAGCCAGGCCCCACCCCAGGCCCCACCGCCAGCAGGAGCAGGAGCAGGAGCCAGGGGAAAGCACGATTCAATTGTAAAGGTGCGCGCATCCATTGCCAGAACCGGGTAAACACGATGGACGTCCTCCCTCTATGCGATAGTCCACCCCGTATGAATGCAATAGTTTACCCGCTATCCGTCATATAGGCAACCCGGATCAGATTCCCCTCCGCAGCGCGACGAGAAATAGCCCGAACAACAACGCGCCCGCGCCGATCCCCGCCAACCCGCAGCCGAACACGGCCCCGCCAGCGTTCGGCAGGAGAACGGGCGTGGGCGTGACCGTGACCGTCGGTGTGGCGGTCGGCGCTTCGGGCGGCGGCGGGTCTGGTTCCGTCGGCGGTGCGGGCGGTTCGGCCGTCGGCGGTTCGGCCGTCGGCGGATTGGCGGGCGTCGGGGTCAATGGCGGCAGGGAGACGGTCGGCCTTGGGGAAGGCTGTAAGGCCGGTTTCCCCTCGACCACCGGCGTCATCGCCATGGCCAACACCCCGGCCAAAAAGAGCACGGCGCCGATTGTGAACAATAATCGTACGGTTACGTTTATTTCAGCATGTATCATATCCTACTTTCCCCTCCCTTTGTGACAAACGTGATAGACATTTAATGACCCACAGAACGGGCGGTTTGGCCGGCTTACGGATGGCTTGGTCGCCGGGGGATTGGCCGCTGCAACCATTCGAGCGGCCCGATACGATTCAGCATCAGGACGCCCGGCGCCACGTCAACCGACACCGGCCCGTAGCGATTGTCCAATCCCTCGTTCGATTCCAGCACCGCTCCATGCCACACCGGATCGTTCCACGAATCGACGAAGGCGTACAATTGGTGGTCGCCGCTCTCGACGAAGTAACCGGGCCAGCGGGTGTAATCCAGCTCGTATCCCGCCCGCGAACTGAGCACGAGTGCTTCGCCCGGCGCCAATCCCTCCGCCAGGTACCACGAGACGCCGAAACATTGATTGGGATCGGCGCACAATTGATCCCAGGGCTGATTCGCCTGGGTCGGCGGCGGGTCGGGATTGAGGTACAGGTCGACCCAGAATGGCCCGGCTGCGGCGCCGCCCACGTTCGCCACCGTCACCGTCACGGTGATCGGTTCGCCGACGGCCGGATCGGCCGGTTCGACCGTCAGCGTCGTGGCCCGCAGGTCCGGCAGTGGCGGGTAATTGCGCATCACCAGCGGTAGGTAACACAACGCGCCCGGATTCACCATCGTCTCCGTGCACCGCTCCAACTGCTGGCCGTCCCAATCGAGATAGGCGCAATTCTCGAGCGACCACGACATCGAGCCGGCCGTCACCTGCACCGAGAAGGTCGTGGTGATGCGGTCGCCGGGCGCGAAATCCTCCCGCCACAAATCGGGTAACGAGCAAGATTTGGCGCTCTCGCCGGGCCGGCGATAGGTACAACTGCCGGGCGCGTAGGCGGCGCCGTTTGGAATCGGGTCCGTAAGGTGCACGCCGGTGATGGCGTCGCCGCTGTTCACCGCCACGATGGTATATGACAAACCCCCTCCGAGTGGAGAGGGTCTGCCAACCAACCTACCAAGTCGCCAAGTCGCCAACCTACCAAATCACCACCCTACCAAGCCCTCATCGACCGGTTTCCCATCCTGCACCACGTTGACCAGCTCGCTTTCGATGCTGGGGATCCAGACGCGGTTCGTCTGCCGGTCGATGGCGATGCCCCACTTGGGGGCGCGGGCCAGGTCGATGGGGATACCCGATTGGAAGTCCTGGAGCTGGTCGATTGTCCGGGACGCACTCACAGCCGGCCACCTGTGGATCAATAACGCCTGATCCTCCCCATCCGTCTCGGCGCTGGAGGTGACGAGCCACAGATGACCCGCCGGGCCCAGGTTCGGGTTCGCCGCCAGGACCAGCAGAGGGATGGCGCGCCCGTCGCTGCGCCGGAGATTGAACTTATCCACCAGCTCCTCTGTCTGCCCGTCGATGATCGCGAGGCGGCCCTCGCCGACGCTGGAGACGTAGATCAGGTTACGCGAGACGTCGACCGCCGCGCCAAAGGCGTCAAACAGCCCCACGCTCACCAGGCGGGTCTGGTGCGTCTCGCCGTCGATCACGTTCATCTGCCCGTGTATGACGTGGTTGGGGACGTAGATCCGGTTGGTGACGGGATTGATCGCAATCTGCCCCGGATCCTTGACGTTGTGGTCAATCGTGCGCTCGTAACCTGGATCGCTGGCCTGGTACACGTTGATCGTCCCGCTCCCGTAGTTGGTGGTGACGTAGACCCGGTCGTTGCTCGGATTGTAGGCCACGTATTTCGGCCCGCCGCCGGCCGGCAGGTCGGCGATCTGCGCATACGTCGCGCCGTCCAGCACGACCACGCGATCCGCCTGCTGGAGCGAGACCCAGATGCGGTCCCGTCCGGCGTCGTAGGCCGCGTCAAAGGCGAAGGGCAGATTGACCTCTTCTAACGTCTGGTAGGCGTCAGCGTCGATCACGGTGAGGCCGTTGGCGTGGGCCACGAAGACCCGCCGCCCGGCCTCGTCTATGGCGAGCGAATTGGGCGGCCCGCCGACGTCGACCTGGAAATCGAGGAAGGGATAAGACACCGCCGGTTGGGGGGCGTATGCGCGCATCACCAGCGGCAGGTAGACGGTGTAACCAATCTGGTTGATCACGGTCGTGCGGCACGTGCGGTGCTGACCGGTGGGCCAATCGAGCGTCGCGCAGTTGACCACCGGCCAGTTCATCGAACCGGCCGTCACCTGGACGGCGAACGTCGTTGTCATAATCATGCGCGCGCCGGAGCCGAAATCGGCCCGCCACAGGTGATCCAGCGGGCCGCAGGCCTGGGGCGTTTCCCCGGCGCGCCAGTAGGTGCAACTGCCGGGGATGTAGCGGGCCGTGTAGGGCAGGTTGTCGGAAAGGACGACGTCGCTCACCGGCCCGCCGGTGTTCACGGCGACGATGGTATAGGTGATGATCTCGTCGGTGACCGCCGTCGACGGCCCGCTCTTGTAGGAGGTGGTGAAATCCGGGGCGACCGCCTCGATCGTCGTCGTCAGCAGGCTGCTGTCGCTGACCCCACTTGAGGCTGCGGATCGCGCTGTGAGCGTGCAGACGCTCTGACGACCGGCCTCAGCCGTCGGCGGGATGTGCACGGACACGGTCGCCGCGCCAGTTCCGCCCGGCGGCAGCGTGTCGGTCCGCGTGGGGAAGACGTCGACCGCCCACGCCTCCCCGGACGTCGTCCAGGTCATGGCGAAACGATCGGCCACGTCCCCGGTGTTGGAGAGCGTCAGGGTATAGGTCACCGCCTCGCCGGCCGGCCCGCTGCGAGCGTCCACGGGCGGAGACAGGGAGGCGCCATAGGTCGGCGTGAACGGCGGGCCGGTGCTGGCGATGGTGTGCGCGGCAGTGATGAGGCTGCAAGCGTTCGTGCTCGTCAGCAGCACGGTGTAGGTCCCGCTGGCGGTAAAGGTGTGATAGGCCGGATTGCCGGCCCCATCCGGGGCGCCGGCGCCCCATTGCCAGGCGTAATGCGCCGGCCCGCTGCCGGACGAGACGACGCCCGTGAACGTCACCGTCTGGGTCGTGGTCGGCGTGACGGGCGACCAGGAAAAGTCGAGTCCGACGAGCGGCGTGCAATCTGCTGTGCGTCTGATGATCGTCTGTTCAGCGTCGGCGGCGGTGACTATCGGGGGCTTGGCCAGCGTGTCTCGTCGTTGAATCCTGAGCGTCGGCAAGATCCAAGCCAGCCCCGCCAACCCTACGCACACGCTCAACGCGAGCGCGAGGGCGCGATTTAGTTGTCGTCTATTCATCTTTATATCGCCTTCTCCGCCCGATGAAAAAATGTGTATCCCAATAATGTAATGGAGCGACACCCCCTATCGCTTCGCTTTGCTGCGCTTATCGCGGATGTAGATCGACTTGGAATGGCCGTCGGCGTGGATTCTCTCGTCGATGTCGAAAAGTTTAATCGCCGCCGCCAGTTCGCCTAATTTGCTGAAACCGTAGTTGCGGGGATCGAATTCCGGCGCTTGCTTGGCGATGTTGCTGCCCACGGCGCCCAGGTGCGCCCAACCGCTTTCGTCCGAGGCCGCCTCGAGAGCGTTTCGGAGAAGCGCCACCAGTTTGGCGTCTCCCTTGAGTTCATTCGTCGTTTTCGGCCTGACGCTCTCGTCCTCTCCTTCGTGATGGAAGCGCAATACTTCGGTAAAGATGAACTTATCGCAGGCGGACACAAAGGCCTTGGGCGTCTTTTTCTCCCCGAAACCATACACCAGCAGGCCTTCCTCTCGAATGCGAGAGGCCAGGCGGGTGAAGTCGCTGTCGCTGGATACCAGGCAGAAACCGTCGAAGCGCCTTGTGTAAAGCAGGTCCATCGCGTCGATGATCATCGCGCTGTCGGTGGCGTTTTTCCCCACGGTATAGCGGAACTGCTGGACCGGTTGGATGGAATGTTCCAGCAGGACCGATTTCCACCCGCTCAAGTTCGGCGTCGTCCAATCGCCGTAGATGCGTTTCACGGTCGCGACGCCATACTTGGCGATCTCCGACAGGAGGCCTTCGGTGATGGCGGGTTGCGCGTTGTCCGCGTCGATGAGCACGGCCAGTCTATCTTGCGACGATTCGTTTGTAGTCATATTTTCATCCTTTTCTGTTCGTCTTTCACGGGTGGATCGGATTGGTTGATTTAAGTTTACTCGCTCTCCGTCATACTGTCAACTGTTGAAATTGGCGTTTTCCGGCCAATCGACGTTGCCTCTGAGATACCCGGCTGATTTCCGAATTCTTCAGTGGATGACGCCGGGTCGCAAGATTGCTATTTGCCTTTTTATTCTACTTGGTGTAAACTCTATAAAATCAAGACGATGGGAAAGTGGAGAGCGTCTGGCAAGCCTGTAGGAAGGGGCCGTGATGAGTGAGGAGGAGGCCATCAATTGGAACGCTCAGGCAATTTCCACCGGTTCCCTGGCGCTGGATATCGCGCTTGGCGTTGGCGGCCTCCCTCGCGGTTGCGTGGTCGAGATTTACGGGCCGGACGGATCGGGAAAAACGACGCTGGCCCAGCACGTCATCGCCGAGGCTCAACGCGCGGGCGGCGCGGCGGCCTTTATCGACGTAGAGCACGCCCTGGCGCCGGCTTACGCTGCGCGGTGCGGCGTGATCGTCGAGCAACTGCTGGTCTCCCAACCCGGGACCGCCGAGCAGGCGCTGAACATTGTGGAGACGCTGCTCCGTTCCGGCGCGGTCGACGTCATCGTTGTGGATTCGGCGGCGGCGCTGGCGCCCCAGGCCGAGATTGACGGGCCGATGGGGGACGCTTATCTGGGCTTGCAGGCTCGCTTGCTGAGCCAGGCGCTGCGTAGATTGAACATGGCGGTCAAACAATCCAATAATGTTCTGATCTTCACCAATCAATTACGCGCAAAGATCGGCGCGCCGTTTCTTCGCACAGAGACGACGTCGGGCGGGCGGGCGCTGAAGTTATACGCATCCGTTCGCCTGGAAATCCGCCAAGTCGCTGCGATCAAAGAAAGAGGGCGGATCGTCGGGCACCGCACGCGCGTTCGGGTGACGAAAAACAGAGCGGCCCCGCCGTTCCGATTGGCCGAGTTCGACCTGATGCACGACGAAGGCATCAGCAGGGCGTGTGAACTGCTAGACCTGGGTATCAACCTGGGTGTGATCGACAAGCGCGGTTCTGATTACTATTTTGACGACAGGAACCTGGCCAAGGGCCGGGAGAAAGCACGGCAATTCTTGCGTCAAAATCCAGAAATAGCCGATCGCTTGACGCGGCGCATCAAGCGGCGCATCAAGCGCGAGACGGACGGAAAATAAAACGCGCCTTAAAACGTTCACGAGACAGGCGCAATGGACAACGTTTGAACGTGTAAATTTATCTGGTGGTTGAAAGAAGTCACAAGCTGATCTAGTTATGTTATTGCCAGCACGCATTTTGTTGGGTATAACCTAACCTGGCAGAGCCAGAGCTAAAAAGGAGCCATTGGTCGCCAAATTCTTGCTCGACGTACAGAGTGTCTTAAACAATTGCTCTAGCCACCGTCCCGGGGGCGCTAATCGGCCCGAGGACGGGCCTCTGAGCGAATTTTTTAATAGTCTCTACAAGAATTCTATCGGTTAGGCCCTAACCCGAACCCGGACAGGCCGAATCCTGGGCGACCATTGACGATCAGAGGGTATCCTCTCAATAAGTCGGGGAGAAATGTTTGTAGTAACCGCTTCAGCGGTCATTTTGACGGCTAAAGCCGTTACTACAAACTATTCCCCAAAATATTGAGAAGATACATCAGAGGGGTATGTCTATGTCGGTCAATGGCGACTTTACCCAATTGGCGCGGGTTTTGGCGGTTAGGCGATTGCCTTCTCTACATAGCGCGTTGATGGACGGATCCGAGAAGCAGGAAAATTTTTTCCATCTGTATGTGCGTTGAGGTTTAAGAGAGAGTTTAAGTTGACTTTAATTCGCCGGTGGGAGCAAATCGACATCATCTACATATCAAGATGACTGCATCGGACAGACGTGTTGGATAGAGAAGGTCATACCCATTGATGGGGCTGAATGACGACCTGACCTGGGCGCAGCCGGAATAATGAAGAAGGTCTCCCGACTTTCAAAGGGTGTATTTCAAATGGTTTGTAGTGTGTGCGCTAGATAGCGGCTTCAGCGCGCTTTTACGGTGATAAATCGCCTACTACGAGCTTGATCTCAAACGAAATGAAACACAACCCTTTCAAATACCCGTTAGCGTCGCCGACGGTGGGGATCGTTAGGGCCTGACCAATAGGAGCCTTGCACGATGAGCAAGAATTTGGCGATCAAAGGCTCCTTTTTTGGCTCCGAATTTTCCAGGTTAGGTCATGAATATCTTCTCGGAATTGGGGAAGAATTATCAGAGCGCCGGATGTCTTGGGCTATCATACGACCCACGACGTAGCGCGTCCGCGCACATCTCTTTTCGGCAGTTAAGCTGAGATGGCGCGGGTGAAGACGTACGCTCGATTCCTCAAATATTGAGATTATATAGTCCCAAGGTCGTCGCTGGCGATCGGCATGAGGATGAGCCGTGGCTTAAAGCCACGGCTTTTTGCTTTTATTATGGAGGCTATTAAAAAATTTGCTCAGAGGCCCGTCCTCGGGCCGATTAGCGCCTAGAGCAATTATTTAAGACACTTTATGGCGGGAAAAATTAGCGCGTTACGCTTTCAGAAGCGAAATAAAGATCGGGTGAACGTCTACATCGACGGCGAATTCGCCTTCGGATTGGCGGCGATAGAGGCCGCCCATTTGAGGGTGGGGCAGGTGTTGAGCGATGAAGACATCGCCCGCCTGAACGCCACCGATGAGGAAGAGAAGGCTTACGAGCGGGCGCTCAATTACCTTTCCTACCGTCCACGCAGCGAGATGGAAATACGACGCAATCTTTACAAGAAGGGTGTGGACGGTGAGGTCATCGACCGGGTGATTGAACGCCTGGCGCAGGCGGGCCTGCTCGACGACGCGGCGTTTGCTCGCTATTGGGTGGATAATCGGGTGCGCTTCAAGCCCCGGGGGAGCCGCGCCTTGCGCTACGAACTGAGACAAAAAGGGGTGTCTGATGCGATCATCGATCAGATATTGCAGGATTTTGACGACGAAGAAAACGCCCGCCGGGCAGCGGAAGCGGGCGCTCGCCGTCTGAGTCACCTGGAGCGACGAGATTTCGAACGTAAGCTGCAAGCTTATTTGGCCAGACGAGGATTTTCCTACACGGTGATAAAACCTTTGGTCGAGGAGCTATGGGACGAGATGCAAGATGAGGTTTTATCTGAATAGAGGAGGGAATAGGGAGTATGGATGGATGGATCTTTCCAATGGTATTGGCTGTTTTGGGAATCGTGCTAGGGTTTGGATTGGGATATTTCTTTCAGCGCTATATCGTTCAGCAAAAGGTACAGAGCCAAACGAAACAGGCTGCTGTGAGATTGGAGGAGGCGAAAAAGGAAGCCAGTGAGATCATTCTATCGGCCAAAGATGAGGCGTTAAGAGTCCGCAACGAGGCGGAGAAGGAGCTGGAGCGGCGGCGCAACAGCCTGAGAAGGGAGGAGGAGCGTTTGCAACGTCGTCGTGACAAGGTTGATCAACGGCAGGAACGTCTTGAGCAACGCCAACAGGCGCTCAACAAACGCCAAAGCGCGATGGATAAACAACGCAATCGGATTGACGAATTGGTTCAAGAGCAAATGGATACTCTGGAGCGCATCGCCCAGCTCAACCAGGAGCAAGCGAAACATGAGCTGCTCAAATTGGTCGAGGATGAGACCCGGCAGGATATGGCGCGGGTCATTCGCGAGGTCGAGGCGGAGGTCAGGGAGGAGGCGGATGAGCGGGCGCGCGAGATCATCACGTACGCGATACAACGAATGGCGGGCGAGCAGGTAGCCGAGTTAACCGTCTCCACCATTCCGCTTTCTTCTGATGATATGAAAGGGCGCATCATCGGCCGCGGTGGACGCAACATCAGGGCGTTTGAAAAGACGGCCGGCGTGGACGTCGTCGTCGACGACACCCCGGAGGCGGTCACCATCTCTTGCTTTGACCCGGTCCGTCGAGAGATCGCCCGGCGGGCGATGGAAAGGTTGGTCGTAGATGGACGCATCCACCCGGCCCGCATTGAAAAGATGATCGAAAAGTCCCATCAGGAGGTCGAACAGATCATCCGGGAAGAAGGTGAGCGGGCGGTCTACGAGGCCGGCGTTCACGGATTGCACCCCAAGATCGTTCGTCTCCTTGGTCAGTTAAAATTCCGCACCAGCTATGGGCAGAACCAGCACGCGCACGCCATCGAAGCGGCCAAGCTGGCGGCGCTCTTGGCCGAGGAACTGGGGGCCAACGTCCAGGTCGCACGGATGGGCGCGCTCTTGCACGACATCGGCAAAGCGGTGGATTTTGAAACGGAGGGCACGCATGCCAGCATCGGGGCCGAAATCTGCCGGCGCTATGGCGTTTCTGAGTCGGTCATCAATTGCATCGCCGCCCACCACCACGAAGACGAGCAACAGACACTGGAGGCGGTGATCGTTGAGGTGGCCGACGCGATTTCTGGGGCCAGGCCGGGCGCGCGCCGGGAGAGCCTGGAGCTCTATCTCAAGCGCATCCAGGCCCTGGAAGATATCGCCCGTTCGTTTGACGGCGTCGAGGAATCATACGCCATCCAGGCCGGCCGGGAGATTCGCATCATCGTCAAACCGAATCAGATCGATGACCTGGCGACCCTGCGACTTTCCAAGGACATCGCCAGCAAGATTGAGGAGGGGATGGAATATCCAGGTCAGATCAAGGTGACGGTCATCCGGGAGGTGCGAGCGGAGCAGGTCGCTAAATAGCGTTGATGTAGCCTCGCACCCTTAGAAAAGGTTAGTAGTGCGGGCGCTATCTAGCGCCGCTATCTAGCGGCTTCAGCGCGCTTTTGCGGCGGAAAAGTTGGCGGCGTGAAATATCGATCTTTCGCGCTTTTCAAACAGAAAACGGCAGGTCAGTCAGAAAGATCGCTGACCTGCCGTTTTCTGTTGCTGTTTTGATTGACTTTTTTCTGATGGGACACCGAGGTTATGGCAAATAGGCCCTGGGGTTCTGTTGCGCGCCGTAATAGCGGACTTCAAAGTGCAAGTGCGGTCCGGTCGACCACCCGGTGCTTCCCACTCCGCCGACGACTTGCCCCCGGTCTACAGATTGCCCTGTCGAGACGTACAAATTGTTCAGGTGGGCGTAATACGTCGCGAAACCGTTGGCGTGATCAATGATGATTAAATAGCCATATCCCACGTCGGTCCATCCGGCGAAGCTGATGAAGCCGCCATCGGCGGCCTGCACGGCGCTCCCCGTCGATGCGCCGATGTCAATCGCCCGATGCCCATACCAGTACCCCTGTGTGATCTGCCCCAATACCGGCCATTGGAAGCGCCCCGTGCCCCGGGCCCCCTCGGGCGCCGAGCCGGCGTAAGTGGTGACGACTTTGGGCACGTAGGGTTTTTCTCCGCCGGGCACGATGAGCTTCATACCCGCCTGAATGGTCGCGTCCGGCGCGTTCAAGGGATTGTAGGCGCAATTCGCAATCGCCTCCGGATCGACCTCGTATTGCTCGGCGATGGACGCCAACGTATCATCCTCGGCGACGGTGTGGTATACCCCATCGAGCGGCAGAATGGTCACCTGCTGCCCGATGCGCAATAAATCCGGCGCATCCTCAATCGCGGAATCGGCCCACATAATGGTGGTCGGCTGTAATCCGAAGGCGCTGGCGATCGATTGCACCGTGTCGCCCGCCTGTACGGTATAGGTCACAACGCCCAGGCGGGGGCGATCGGGGATGATCGTCTGCGGTTCCGCGCGGCGGCTGATGACGTCGAGATTGACCGTCGTTGGATGCGCGCTATTCTGGTGGTTGATCTGGTTGAACAATAGGGTCTGCGTGGGGATTTTCTCTTCTTGTTCGGCGTGGCTGTTGGTCGAGGCGGGAAAAGCGCTGACGGGGGAGGAGGTCGCGTTGACTGGCCATTCGATATTCCGCAACCCAACGACCGAGATAGCGATCAAGAGGATGGTCAGATGGGCGATGAAACGGGCGAAAAAGGGCAGCCAGATGCGACGCTCGCCGGTCCATCCATAAAAGGTCGTGGCCAGCCAGGCAAAAGCGCGGGGGAACCAGATCTCAAACCATCGGAGGGGAACAAGCTGTCCGGTAGCGGAGCACACGCCGCGTTCTTGCAATCCCATATACCTTCTCCGCCTCATATGACTGGCTTGAACTACGGTTGATAGGAGAGTGGGTCCTGGGGGACGCCGTTGTAACGGATTTCGTAGTGCAAGTGAGGGCCGGAGGACCAACCGGTGGAACCACAATAACCAAGGAGTTGGCCCTGGTAGACCGGCTGCCCGCAACCGACGATGATATCCGAGAAATGGGCGTATCGGGTGATGAAGCCGTTGCCGTGACGGATCTCGACCAGAATGCCATAGCCGCCGCTCCACCCGGCGATGGTCACGACGCCATTGTCGGCGGCGTAAAGCGGGTCGCCCAGTCTGCACGCATAGTCGAGGCCGATGTGTGTCGGGTTACGCGGATCGTGGAAATACCATCCCGATACCCGTGTGCTGCCGGTCGGCAGGGAGAACCAGCCATTGGCCCCTGGGCCGGTCGATTCGACGCCGTTGCAGACGCCATAACTATATTGGGATGCGCCAGAGACGGCGTATTCCGGTTCGGGCGGCGTCCACGCGATCTCATCCCCTGTTCCACCGGGAATGACCAGGAGCTGCCCTTCCTGGAGGGGTGCGTCTTCTTCAATGTCGTTCCATTCGTTATAGAGCGCTGATGATTCGATTTCATACGTTGCGGCGATGTCGGTTATTGTCTCGTCGGCCCGAACGGTGTGGTACACGCCATCCACAGGTAGAATGTAAATTCCCAACCCAGGTTGGATTAGCCACGGCGCGTCATTGATCGTCTCGCGGTTGCTCCAGACGATGGTGTTAGGGCTTAGGCCAAACATTGAGGCGATATCGAAGATGTTATCGCCGCCCTGAATGACGTAGGTGACGACCTCGGCCCGCAACCGGTCTGGAATGGTCGTTTGGGGCAAAGGCAGCCGGGCGATGGTATCTACGTGGACTGGTTCGGGGTCGGGAGAGGGCGGGATCAATGTCGGCGTCGGCGTCGCTTCCGGTTCTGCGGTCAGTTTGAAGGAGAAGGCGCTGGCGTCAGTGGAACTGCCCACAAAGGCCTGCGGCGATAAAATGCCCACCCCGCTGACCGTGATGGCGACGATTGCCAACAGGATGATGCTGAAGTGGGCTGTAAAACGACTGAGTAGGGGGCGCTTGCTTTGCCAATCGACCCTCGTGCGCCACATCATCGCCAGGCACCATGCGACAGCCCTCAAGAATACGGGACGGGATAGGGAAGCGGTAGGCGGGGGGTCTGCGGAGCGCTCGCTTTCAGCAGAAATTTGAGAACAGGATTTTTTCATAAATTAAATCCAAAGGTCTTGCGACTCAGTGATGCTCACGTACAAAGTCGTACGTCGCGTTAAAACCGGATGATCTAACGTCCCGCTCACGCCGTTGTCAGTACTTTGCAGGTCGAGCTGTGAAGCCTGTCGCGTCTTTTTGACATCTGACGTTCATTTAGGCTAGCAGCTTGAGCATGACCTGGTGGTCGCTAACCTCACGCCCGCTATTATACCATCAATAACGGGGGGATGCAAATAGGTAAAAAGAGGGGTTTTCGAAGCGGGTCAAGACAAGAAAATCAACCCCAAGGCCTGATTGCCATTCTTTAACATTTGTTCCAAAATAGGGCATCTGATTCGCTCATTAGTATGCAAGGAGGTGCCCTATGTTCGTTCG
>DAOTUC010000089.1:0-4755 GCA_034437315.1 Anaerolineae bacterium | reverse complement strand
GATGAGGCCCAGATGAGGCTGAAAGATTGCCTTTAACGAGAAAGGCGCTTATAATGGTCCTTCGCGGTAGGTCGAAAAACGTGTTTTGTGTTGAAATTGTCGCCCGTTGGCCTCAAAGATTAAAGAAATTTTGTAGACCTACAGGGAATGAGCAATCGAGGCCCGGGCGAGTGGAACATTATTGAAGGAAGGTTTTTAGATTATGGCGAAGTTACGCATTGTTCCCCTGGGCGGTCTGGGGGAAGTTGGCAAGAATATGATGTGCATTGAATATGGCCGAAACATCCTGGTCGTGGACGTGGGGATTATGTTCCCCGAAGCGGATATGCCCGGGATTGATTACATCCTCCCGAATTGGGAATACCTGAACGACAAGCAGGACCTCATCCGGGCGGTGGTCATCACCCACGGGCACCAGGATCACATCGGTGGGTTGGGTCATTTTTTGAAGGATTTTAACGTCCCGGTCTACGCGACGCGGTTGACGCGCGGGTTGATCGAGGTACGATTGCGGCAAGAGGGCATGTTGGAGAAAGCGAGTTTGCATACCTACGCGCCGGGCGACGTGGTCAACGTCGGGCCGTTCGTCGTCGAACCGTATCACGTCTGCCACTCTATCCCCGATACGGTGGGACTGGGGATCGATACGCCGGCGGGATTGATCGTCCACAGCGGCGATTTCAAGTTTGATCACACGCCGGCCGATGGATGGATTACGGATTATAACAAGTTAGCCGAGTTCAGTGTGCGCGGGGTGCTGGCGCTGCTTTCCGATAGCACCAACGCCGACCAGCCGGGCAACACGCTATCAGAGGCAGTGCTGGACAACGCCTTTCACCAGATCATGCGCGAGGCGCCGGGTCGCGTGATCGTGGCGACGTTCTCCTCGTTGATCTCTCGTGTGCAGCAGGTGGTGGACGTGGCGGCGCTTCACGGTCGAAAGGTGGCGGTCGCGGGCCGGAGCATGATCGAAAACACCGCCATGGCCCGGGAGTTGGGTTACCTGGACATCCCGGAGGACATGTTGATCTCCCTGGGCGAGGCCGAGAGATTGCCGCCCCAGCAGGTGCTCATCATGGCAACCGGCTCGCAAGGGGAGCCGATGGCGGTGCTGAATCGCCTGGCGACTGACCGGCACGCGACCTTGCACATCCAGGAGCAGGACACGGTGGTCTTCTCGTCCCACACGATTCCCGGCAACGAGGAGTTGACCCACAGTGTCATCAACAAGCTTTTCCAAAGAGGGGCGGACGTTTACTACCATCCGTTGGCGCAGGTGCACGTATCCGGTCACGCCAGCCAGGAGGAGCAGAAGTTGCTGATCAACCTGCTGCGTCCTCGTTACTTCACGCCCATTCACGGCGAGTTGCGTCATCTCAAGCAGCACGGCAAGCTCGCGCGACAGGTTGGCATTCCGGAGGAAAACGTGGCGGTGGTAGAAAATGGCTACCCGCTGATATTTGAACAGGATCGAATGACCATCGGCGAGCGGGTGCCGGGCTATTACGTATTTGTCGACGGCGCACTGGTTGGCGAGGTGGGGCCCCAGGTGATCCAGGAGCGGGACAAGTTGGGGCAAAGTGGGTTCGTGACTGCCGTCGTACACTACGATCGGCAGAAGGGGAAGGCCGTGGGACAGCCGCGCCTCATCACCCGAGGTTTCGTGTTCACGCCCGGGGCCGAGGACCTGTTGTCGCGGGCGGCCGACGTTGTCCGCTCGGCGGCCTCGGTCAAGTCTGGAACGGCCTCAAGCAAGGTCGAGGATCGAGTCGAACGGGCGTTGTCCGATTTCTTCTACCGGGAGACGCGGCGCAATCCTGTAGTGACAGTCGCCGCGGTGGAGGGATAGAGACGGCAGCTGACCATTCCATTTGGGTGTGTTTCAAATGCTTTGAGTGCTGCTTCAGCGCGCTTTTACGGCGATAAATCGCCTACTACGAACTTGGCGACAAATCGCCTACTACGAACTTGGCCCCAAATGAAATGAAACACACCCATTCCATTTACACAAAGCGCCGCCGGTGGAAAACTGGCGGCGCTTTGGCTTTTTTTGCCAAACGAAACTCTAACTTTGCTAACGGAGGCCTACCGAAATTCAATCCCAGTCCGCCCGCTAGGAAGCAATGCTTCCTGTATCATGAAAATGTAGCGATTTCGCCCACACTGGCTTCATGCTCAGAACGGCAGGAAGTAAAGTGGGAAGAAAGATCATTTTCGAGCGAGCACGTACGTTTGAGTGAAAGGAGTTTGAAATGGGACTGAGATATCCACTGGAGGCCTTGGTCATCGTTTCGACCAGCTACGCTCTCAGCCCTCGTCCCGAGGGCGGGTCTTCCGGGCAAATCTCGCCTGAAACGCCCCCGGACGGGGGCTTGGCGCTAGACGAAACAGGCAAGTGGCCGAAACGATGATCAAGGCCCGCGCGCTTTCCCCTGGTATCAACGGTGAGCCCTTCCGAGGGTCGCCCGAAACCGCGCGCCTCTACGTGCCCGTGATCGCTAGTCAGGTAGACGGTGAAGCAGCGCGTCGAGCGGGCCATCGGTGACGACGATGATCGGGTGATTGATATGCCATGGGCGCGCTTGTTCCACGCGGTGGCGCAGGGAGACGGGATCAGACTCGTCGATCAACGTAAAGCCGCGCTCACTCAATGCGGTCAGGAGTTCCTCTTCGGCGAGCACATCGTCGGGGTCGCTGACCAGCGTGAGGGGGTGGTAGGGGGCGGGAAGTGGCTTAGAACGGTGTGATTTGTCATGTGTTATCCGTCATTCGTCATTCATCAGGCATCATTGAAACTTCATCACTATTTTTTCCACGAAACGACTTTTGCTTATCCGCTTGATAACCTGTTGCAGGCGTGGGCTGAGCACGTCTGGATCGCGCGCGACTGCGTGAAAGCTCTGGGTCAGGTAGAGCGACCCTATGACCGAATTGCGTGCAGGTGGTCTTTCATCCAGATAGTGGATCGCGGCCTGGACGTACGCGGCCAATGGACGCAGTTGATCGTCGTCGGATGTCAGACAACGTTGCCCTAATGCCTGCAACTCGTCGCTCAGCTCAACCATCCTCTGGGGTGTCATGATCTCCGTGAGTGTATCTCGAAAACACACGACCAGGTTGACCATCGCCAGCGGTGTGATATAGCGACTCAGGCTCCATGGCTTGCTCAGGTATCGGCGCTCCATCCTATCCAGGGCCAACCTGATCTCCTCAGGTGTGAAAAAGTCCTGATCGATGTCCGGCCACATGGGGATGATCTCCAACTGAAACGCTTCCGCCAAGTAGCTTTTTTGCCGCTGCCAGGCTATGCGCAACGCGGGATCCGCCGCTATACGCGCCTCTAACTCGGCAAAAGCGTCGATCTGCTCCATCGTTGCGTCGATGAGCGCCATATCCTCTTCGTGATACCGGGCGCACCACAGGTTATAAAGGTCATCGTCGATGATGTCGCGCGCGTCCTCTACCGTCACCATCGCCCGGTCGAATGATTCCTCGTATATCACCGTCACCAGCGCGTATAGTCCGAGCGACAGTGACTTTTTGCCTTTCAATAATTCATTCCCCTCGTTGCCGAGAAAAATTCTGACAAGCAAAGCGCTTTCGACCTTCGGCATATTGGGGCGACGCTTACGCTTCTGGCGGCTGATGTAGCGATCTAGCCGATGCAACAATTGCTGCCGGAGTTGGGGCGTCTCCATATCGTCCAGCACGGCGATGCGATAGTCGTCATATTTGGCCGGGTTCAGTCTCTCTTCCCGTTCCGATGCGCGCTCCATCTGGCGTTTGAAGAGTGGGAAATAACGCGCCGAGGCCTCTAGTGTTTGCCGGGGGTCAAGGTAAAAGTCGGCAAACTCGGGCTCGTCGCGCAGGCTGGCGCTCCGCTGCAAGATTTCAATGATGACGTCAAAAACGTCGCCTGATTCCGCCCCGGCTGCGATTCTGGTCAACATCTCAGCCATGTAGATCGGTCTGTCAATCATATGTTCGATCTTCTTCCGAGGTCGTTTCTTTCTCATTATGTCCTTTCGTTTGTCATCCGTCGTAGGTTTTGCCGGGCAAAGTTGGGCCATCGCTTTTTATTATTTTACTACACCCAGCAATCTAAGCAAGTTAAATTGATAGATTTGATGCTCCATTGCTAAGCTGCGCCTGCTGAGGACGCCAGATGACACAGAAGAAGACGCGCGTTGGAATTTACATACGAGTTCCCACCAGCGCGCAGGCCGATAAGGGCCAATCCCTCGCAACCCAGAAAGCGAGATGATATTACGGAGCGCTTGCCCGAGCGCGTGACGAGCTGGCGTCGGACATCGAGATGGTCGCGCAGGGCTGAACGTCCGAAGAAAAAGCGGTTGGGTAGGAAGGCCTGTCTGCGTGCGACGCACAGGCAGACCTGGCTGCAATACGTCAACCTGAAACTCTCGGAGGTGACTTGACGCGCCTTTGAGCCATGCCGACGCTGACCGACCGGTCAGCAAGTTCCGCTTGCAACTGAGACCACAAACTGGGTTATCGCAAGCCTCCAAGTGGCTGGCGGCAAGCGAATTGACTCGCCAGACCCCTTCCTAACAGCGGAGGAGCATTCGAAAGCTCGAAATCCATCATCCACCGACTTTCAAACTATGCCCCGGCGATAACCTTCCCAAAAAAGACTCGCTCACAGGCCCGTCCGTTCGGCTGAGCTCACGACGAAGCGCCGGGCCGGTTTACGCCCCCGAGGACGGGGGCTCGGGGCTTGCTCACAAGACTGAAGTG
>DAOTUC010000088.1:0-3011 GCA_034437315.1 Anaerolineae bacterium | reverse complement strand
GGAACACCATCACACGGGCCTGGCGTTGATGACGCCAGCGACAGTTCATTATGGGCAGGTGGAGAGTGTGAGAAAGCGACGACAGGAAGCCTTGGATGCCGCCTACGCGGCGCATCCCGAGCGATTCGTCGGTGGGAGGCCGACACCCCCTGACCTGCCGAAGGAGGTGTGGATCAATCAACCTGAAGGGGAAGCACGATGACGCTGACCTTTCGGCTGGGCCAGCGACAAGCGAAAGATAGCCAGGCGCGCAGGCCGGGTCAAGGGCAGAAAGCGAAGCGTCCCTTGAGGCAGGCGAGCACCTGGCTACCCTGGAGCGGCGCTGGTCCAGCCGACGAAGCAAGCATTTTCCTCCCTAAATTCGAGTCAGAGTTGTGTCAAAGTCATTGACACATACCACCTTCTATAAGAGTCTAGGGAGGGCTTCTTCCTTACTCAATCTGGCCGAGATCAGCGTCCCGCAGTGGATGACCGTCGACACGCCGGAACAGGCCCAGGCCTACCAAGTGCTGTTGGAGGAACATCGCCGCGTGGTCGACAGCCTGGACGAGGGACGCGGCGACCAATATCGTTTGCTGCAGCGCTACCGCGATTTCCTCTCTGGTCGTATCCTGGATCCTTTCTTTGAATTCAGCGCTGGTTATGCCAGCCTGACGATGTCCCGTATGGAGCGGGGCCAATGGGCGCCGCGTTTTAGCACACAACATTTGGAGGTGTTGATTATGACGACCGAAGAAAAACTAACCCCGATTCTCAAGAACGACGGGTTCCAGAACGTGGCCACAGCAATCCGGCGGAGCACCGTCATCCCCCAGTATTTCAAGGCGCGGGGAGATAAGGGGCCGTACGCCATCCGTTATGGCCTGGGGAACGACCTGTTACGCCGAGCCGCCTATCCGGAGCAGTTCATCCAGGCCCTGGGCGAGTTCCTGCACGAGTATAACCGGGAGACAGCCCAGATCCACGAGCGCTACAAGGGGAACCCGCCCGTCCGCCGCGCCACGGTCACCACCGACGACATCCAGCAGGTAGTGACGCTGATCGACGAGTACGGCTCTCCGACGGTGGCGAACTTGTTGGTCGCCTTCGGCTACGCCCGCGAACCCCGCGAGCAGGAGCAGGCGGAAGAGACGAGCGAGGACGAGTGATCTGTTCGTTATCCGCCATTCACCTTTCACCATTCGCTATTCGCTATTCAATTCAGGAGGAAGAAATGTCCAAGAAAAATGTCTATTCGCTATCCGTATCTGCCCGCGCCACGTTTGATCTCCACAGCCTCAATAACGAAGGCGGCGAGGGCAACCAGATCCAGACCCGCATGGTCGACATCGTGGCCGATGATGGTCGCCTGCACAACGTCAACGCCATCAGCGGCGACATGTTCAAGCACATCCAGGCCGAGCACCTCTACCACGTCGCCCGGGATGGCGACGCCCAGGAGGGGCACGGCCTTCCCCTATGCGCTGCTTGCCAGGTCTTCGACGCCAACCGCATCAGCGCCGACGCCGACTTTATGGCTCAGATCGAAGGTAAGAGCGACGCTGAAGCCATCGACCTGTTGCTAAAGACGTGCGTCCTGGACGACGTTGAGGGCAACCTGCTGACCGGTGAGGGACGCTCCACGCCGCGCAAGAGCGTGGTCGAGTTCGGCTGGGTGGTCGGCGTGCCGGAGGTGACGACCACCGATTCCTATTTCCACGTCAAGTATGCGCGGGACAGGGGTATCAAAGCGGAAGCGGACGAGGCGGCTCGTCAATCGAACCTGGAGCAGCGCATCTTCCACCGTCCGGCCTCATCTGGCGTCTACGCGGTGGTGAGTCATTACGAAATGGCCCGCATCGGTTACAACGACATCGCCCAGCATTACGCCCTGGACGACGAGGTCCGCGCCGCGCGCTACCGGGCGCTGCTGAAGAGCGTGCTGTATACATTCGTCCATCCCAAGGGCGCGATGCGGGCGGCGCAGATGCCGCACATCGTGGCCTTCGAGGGCGTACTCAGCTACACCACGGCGGTACTGCCAGCGCCGACGGTCAGTCCGCTCAACGCCCATTACGCCGAGGAGATCGAAGGGATAACCCAGGCGCTCAACGGCCTGCATCCGGGCAAGCACGCGGTCGTCATCCGGCCCTTCGATTCCCTGGCCGCTTTCGCCAACATCGTACGCGAGCTCGTAGATCAGACGACGCCCTACGCCCTCGCGGTATGAGCAAGGAGCTGGCTATGTGGACCATCGCACGGTATCAGCCCACGGCCTTTTTCAGCCTGAAACCGCACATGGCGACCTCGTCAGGGGGAAAGACGCTGATCGTGCCCACACCCTTCGCGGTCAAGTCGGCTTTGTTAGACGCCGCTATCCGTACGCAGGGACTGGTGCGGGGCGAGGCGCTCTTTCTCAGTATCTGTACCCTGGATATCGCGGTGCAACTGCCGCGCCAGATCGTGGTCAATAACACCTTCAATCGCGTGCTGCGGGCGGCCCGCAGTCCTTCGCCGGGACAATGGCCCTACCAGCGCACGATCGGCTTCCGGGAGTACGTCCAGTTTGGGGGACCGCTGGCGCTGGCCTTTCACGACATGGCGGATGAATTGATGCCTTTATTGGCACAGGTCAACTACCTGGGCAAACGAGGGGGGTTCATCCAACTACTGGACAAGCCAGAACACGTGGACGAGTTGCCAGACGCCTTCACGTTGCTGACCCAGGGAATCGACGGTGATTTCCCGTTGGGGACGTTACAGATGGTCGATGATTGGGGAGAGAAGATGACCTTCGAACGGGTCAACATCTACAGTGACAAGCGCATCACCATTGGCGCTCACCGCGTCTTTCACCACGTCGTCCTGCCGCACCGGCCGGTCCGTTCCAGCCGGGGGTTCACGCTCTACGAGCGAAATAGTTGAGGTAGGATGACCATCGCCCTTCACTTGGAAGCGCTGCTCGAAGCCGCCATCACGTCCGGTCTGTGCCCGGCGTTGCGGGGCTGGTCCTGCGCGACGGGGGAGGTGCT
>DAOTUC010000087.1:0-8604 GCA_034437315.1 Anaerolineae bacterium | reverse complement strand
CGCCGCCGAAGCGGAGTTTGCGTCGGCGCAGGCGAATCAGAAGGCCGCCTTCGAGGCCTACCAGATGACGCTCAAGTGCTTCACCGTGGACTTGCCCCACGGGATGGGGGAGCGAGAAATCTGCCCGGCATTGGGCGCTCCGGAGGAGCAAGCGCGTTTCAACCTGGCGGCGGCCGATAGCGCGTTGGAGGCGGCCTACGCCGGCCTGGACGCGCTCACGTCTGGAACGTCGGTTGATGCGATTCGTGCGGCGCGGGCCAACGTGGCTGTGATGAGCGCTCAGCAGGACGCCGCCCAGGCCCGCCTCGACCTGTTGCTGGAGGGGGCGACCGGCGGGCAGATCGCGGCGGCCGAGGCCCAGGTCGAGCAGGCGCGGGCGGCCTGGGAGATGGCGGAATTGGCCCTGACCCACGCCACGCTGGCGGCGCCTTTCGACGGCGTCGTGGCGGCGGTCAACGTCACCGCTGGCGAGATGGCGGCCGGTGGACCGTTGCCGGCTGTCACCCTCCTGGACACCTCCGCTTTTTGCCTGGTGGTGCAGGTGGACGAGATCGACGTGGGAAAACTTGCGGTGGGCCAGGAGGCCAGGGTGACGCTGGACGGGCTGCCGCAGGCCGATCTCGTTGGTCGGGTGGAACGAATCTCGCCGGCGGCCACAATTGAAGGCGGCGTGGTCTACTACGAGACGATGATCCGCCTGGCGGGGACCGATGCGCCGGTGCGGGTCGACATGAGCGCCAATGCGACGATCGTGGTGGAAGAGTTGACCGACGTGTTGATGATCCCCACATGGGTGGTGCGAATTGACCCAGAGACTGGGCAGACCTACGTCGAGCGGCGAGTGGACGGGGCGATTGTGCGCGCCGACGTCGTGGTGGGCGCGCGTCACGAAGGCATAGCGGAGATCGTCGAGGGGCTTTCGGAGGGCGACGAGGTCGTGTGGGTGCGAGATGATCGTTTTTTCACACAGTAACGCGCGGATAACAAACATCTGGGGGAGCTTTTGATGACGATGCCGGTTATCGAATTACAAAACATCACCAAAGTCTATCAGATGGGCGAGGTCGAGGTGCGGGCGTTGCGCGACGTTTCACTACAGATCGAAGAAGGGGAGATCATCGCCGTGATGGGCCCTTCCGGTTCCGGCAAATCGACGATGATGAACATCGTCGGTTGCCTGGATCAGCCCACGTCGGGCGCCTATTTCATTGAGGGGCGGGACGTCAGCCAGTTGGGCGACGATCAATTGGCCCAGATTCGGAATCGGAAAATCGGTTTCGTGTTCCAGACTTTTAACCTGCTCGCGCGCACCTCCGCGCTGGAAAACGTGATGTTGCCCCTGATCTACGCCGGAGTGGGGATGGCGGATCGGAAGAAGCGAGCCGAGGAGGCGTTGATCTCGGTCGGTTTGAGCGAACGGGTGACCCACTCGCCCAACGAGCTTTCTGGCGGGCAGCAACAGCGGGTGGCGATTGCGCGGGCGCTGGTCAACAACCCCGCCATTATCCTGGCGGACGAGCCGACCGGCAATCTGGATAGCAAATCGGGGGTGGAGGTGATGGCGATCCTGCAATGGTTGAATAAGTACAAGGGCATCACCGTGACGCTGGTGACCCACGATCCGGTCATCGCCCAACACGCGCAGCGCATTGTACACATCCACGATGGCCGCATCACACGCAGCGAGCTGGTGGACGAGCCGCGAGTCGCGCGCTCGGAGGAGAACTGACGTGAACGTTTTAGAGAGCGTGCGCCTGGCCTTCCGGGCGTTGGCGGCTAACAAGCTGCGATCCGTGTTGACGATGCTGGGGATCATCATCGGCGTCGGCGCGGTGATCACCCTGATGTCTGCCGGGGAAGGGGTCTCGGTCTACATCGAGGAGAGTTTCCAGGGGATCGGATCGAATCTCCTCTTCGTCTTGCCCGGTTCACAGGAACAGACGATGTCCGGGCCGCCGGGTCGAGCCTCCGGAAGTGGGGAGTTGACCAACGGTGACGTGGAGGCGTTGCGTGATCCGGTGCGGGCGCCCGACGTCGCGGCGGTCTCCCCAGAGATATTCCGCTCCATCATCGTCGCGACGGGGCAGCGGGATATGCTCACCCAGGTGACGGGGGCGACGCCCGATTTCACGCGGGTGCGCAACTGGGTCCCTGAAATTGGATCCTTCATCAGCCAGGCCGATATGATCGGCCGGTCGCGGGTGGCGCTGCTGGGGAAGACGGTGGTCGAGGATCTGTTCCCCGACAATCCCTACCCCCTGGACCAGACGATTCGCATCAACAACGTGCCCTTTCGCATCATCGGCGTCCTGGAGGAAAAGGGCGGTTCCCAGTTCAACGACCAGGATAACAGCGTGGTGATCCCGCTTTCGACCGCTCAGGCGCGCTTATTCTCCACCCGCAGCAGTTCCGGCGAGTACACGGTGTCGGCCATCATCGTCCAGGCGACGGCGGGCGACCGGATGGATGCGGCCGCGGAACAGATCGCGATCATCCTGCGGGAGCGGCACGGCATTGATTTCCGGGACGAGGATGATTTCTCCATCATCAGCCAGTCCGACATCATCTCTGTCTTCGGTCAGATCACCGGGGTGTTGACCGTTTTCCTGGGCGCCATCGCGGGCATCAGCCTGCTGGTGGGCGGGATTGGGATTATGAACATTATGCTCGTCTCGGTGACGGAGCGCACGCGCGAGATCGGATTGCGCAAGGCGGTCGGCGCCCGGCGGCGGGACATCCTGTTGCAATTCTTGCTGGAGGCGGTGACGCTTTCCGTCGTCGGTGGGGTGGTGGGCATCGGATTGGGCGCCCTGGGAGCCGAGGTCATCTCGTCGCTGGTCGAGGGATTCCGCTCGGTGCTGACACCCCAATCGGTGGTGTTGGCGACGACTTTCTCGGCGGCGGTCGGCCTTTTCTTCGGCATCTACCCGGCCCGGCGGGCGGCGCTCCTCAACCCGATTGACGCCCTGCGCTACGAATAGGCGCGGCCGGATCGTCTGGGGTGCTTGCTGATTGGCAGACGTTCAGTCGACCGGCGCTTAGGTTCAGGCGCCGGTCACTCTGCCAATCCAGAGATTTGTCCGTCGATTTTCGATTTTTCAGTTAACGGGGGCCCGACAAGTTCTGAAACTTGTCGGGCCTTTTTTATTCGGGTAAAGAGACGATTAAAAAATTCGCTCAGAGGCCCGCCCTCGGGCCGATTAGCGCCCTCGGAACGGTGGCTAGAGCAATTATATGAGACTCTTTAAACGCGGTCTTTTTTTTAACACATCGTTAACACATCGTTAAAGCGTTTTGAAAGTTGACTTGGTAGAATAGATGCTAGCTGCCTGACAATTTCATCTTTAAACCTCCCGCCGGTTTGGAATGTCAACAGGCAGAGATTTATCCGTCGATTTTTCAGAGGAAGAGAGGCTTTAATGTTTGCAAAAATTCGCGGTGTGTTAGAGGTCATCGAATACCTCGATCCCACGGGCCAGGAGATCGTGCATCGGTCGCCGGAGGAGGGATCGGGGGAGATTCGCCTGGGTTCCCAATGCGTCGTCCGTGAGAACCAGGTGGCGGTGTTTTTCCGCGACGGACGGGCGTTGGACATGCTGGGGCCGGGCCGTCACACGCTGACGACCTTGAATGTCCCGTTACTGATCAATTACCTCAAGATTCCTTTTGGCAGCAAGAGCCCCTTCCGCGCTGAGGTCGTGTTCGTCAACGTCAAGGATTACGTCGATCTCTCCTGGGCCTCGCCCAAGCCGCTGGCCTTCCGCGACCCCGATATGGGCATCGTGCGCCTGGGCTCCCAGGGCAAGTTTGCCTTCCAGGTGGGGCGACCCCAGCTCTTCGTCAACCAGATCGTGGGCACGCAGGGGTTGTATACCACCGAGCACATCGTCGGTTACCTGGAGAGCATGCTCATCAGCCGGTTCGCCGACCTGCTGGGCGAGGTTCAACTCGGCCTGCTGGATCTGCCGGCCAAGTACGACGAGTTAGGCTCTGGGCTGCGGGCCAAGACGTCGGAGGATTTCGAGTCCATCGGCCTGCTGCTCAAGTCGGTGTACGTCACCGCCATCAGCGTGCCGGAGGAGGTCGAGAAAGCGCTCGACGAACGGGCCCAGATGGGCGCTGTCGGCGATATGCAGGCGTATATGCAGTTCAAGGCGGCGCGGGCGCTGGGCGACGCGGCGGTCGCCGGCGGCGGCGAGGGCGGTTCCTTCGCCGGGATGGGCGTCGGCCTGGGCGCCGGGATGGGGCTGGGCACGGCGATGGCCAGCGCCATCGGCCAGTCGATGCAAGGGGGCGGCGGCGGGGGCGTGGCTGCTGCGCCCTCCGACGGTGGGTTGAGCGATGGTTTCGAAGGCCTGCGGCAGATGGTGTCCCAGCAACTGACCATCTCGGACGTGGACAAGGAGGCGGCCGTCCAGGCGCTGAACGACTTGATGACCCAATTGATGTCCTCGACCTCGACTATAGCCGACGTCAAAGCGGCCCGCGAGGCGGTGGTCGGCCAGTTCCCGTGGTTGGAAGGCCCGGTCAAGACGTTGCTCAACACCCCGGCGGCGTTGCAGATGATGGGTCAGGTCGCCGCTCGGTCGATGTAGCGGTTGTAATCTATCTATGCTTCATACACCACGTCTCAATTGGATTTTGCTCGTCCTCTACGCGCTGGCGACGGTGGGCGTGCTCGTCGCGGCGATGGTTTCGCCCCCGGTGCGTGCCATCGCCTACGCGCCCTTGCGCGATTTGATCCTCCCACCCCCAAAGCCGGTACTCGTCTCATTGCTCTACTCCACGGAAAAGGAAACGTGGCTCACCGAGGCGGTGCAGCGCTTCGAGCAATCGGGCGCGCGGGTGGACGGCCGGCCGATCGCGTTGGCCCTGAGTAAGTCGGGATCGCGGGAGATGTACCTGGCAGTGCTCGACGGGGACGCCCGGCCGGACTTGATCAGCCCGGCCAGCATGCTCCAGATCGCGCTCCTGCAAGACCTCTCCGCCGCCCGGACCGATAAGTTCGCCCGTCCCGTCGTCGATCGGACGAATCGCGCTCTCTGCCGGCCGGTGCTCAATACGCCGGTGGTGTTGGTCGCCTGGCGAACGCGGGCCGAGGTGCTGTGGGGGGATAACCCCAACGGTCAACTTTGGATGCGCCTCCACGAAGCTGTCACCCAGGAGAGCTGGGAGGCTTATGGATATCCCGAATGGGGATACATCAAGTTTGGCCAGACGAATCCGCTCAAATCGAACAGCGGATTTCAGACCTTTCTGTTGATGACGTACAACTATTTCGACAAGACCCAGGGGTTGGCCAACCAGGACGTCTTCAACGTCGCGTACCAGGATTGGTACCGGGCGTTTGGGCGGAACGTGTCCAAGTTTGGCGAAAGCACCGGCACTTACATGCAGGAGATCGTCGCCTACGGCCCCAGCCAGTACGACATCGTGGCTGTCTACGAGGCGACGGCCATTGAGCACATCGAGAACGCCGTGGCCCGCTACGGCGAGGAGTACGGGGGATTGCGCGTCTACTATCCGCCGGTCACGTCCCTCAGCGACCATCCTTTCTGCGTGTTGCAGGCCGAGTGGGTCACGCCGGAGAAAGCCGAGGCGGCCCAGGTGTTCCTGGATTTCTTGACCGGCGAGGAGATGCAGCGGTTGGCGTTACAGTACGGGTTCCGGCCTGTCGATGAGTCCATTCCTCTGGATCAGCCGGGCAGCCCATTCCCCCGTTACCAGACGAACGGGATTCAGTTCGCGCTGCCGCCGGAGGTCGAGGTCCCGCCGGGAAACGTGTTGAACGCGATGCTGGATTTCTGGTCGCGTAACGTGCAGCCATAAAGGAGCGAGGTTAAAATGAAACGAAACATTTATCTATTGGTCGTGAGTATGCTTTTGTTTAGCCTGGTGGTGACCGGATGCAGCGCGTTGCCCCTGTCGGGCGGCAAAGTGACCGTCACGATGGTTTACGGTTCCGAGAAGGAAGCCTGGCTGTCGCCACTGGTCGAGGCGTTCAACGATGCGCGGCATAAGACCGAGGCCGGATCGACGATCGTCATCGAGGCGGAACCGATGGGCTCCATCGAGTCGGGCGACGCCATCGTGGAGGGCCGGTTGCAGCCGGTGGTGTGGAGCCCGGCCTCGTCGGCCTACGTGCCGGTGGTCAACGCCAACTGGCGACAGGAGCACGCCGAGGACCTGGCGCCCGGCGCGCCCAACGACCTGGTGCTCAGCCCGGTAGTGATCGCTATGTGGCGGCCGATGGCCGAGGCCCTGGGCTGGCCCGACGAAGCGATTGGCTGGGGCGACATCGCCGAGATCGCGACCTCCGACGAGGGATGGGCGGCCTACGGCTACCCGGAGTGGGGGGCCTTCAAGCTGGGGCATACCCACCCCAATTTCAGCAACAGCGGCATTATCTCCATCATCGCCGAGGCCTACGCCGGGGCCGGCAAGCAGCGCAACCTGACGCTGGCGGATCTGGAAAATCCCGACGTGATCCAGTTTATGACCGACGTGGAGAGCAGCATCATCCACTACGGCACCAGCACCGGGTTCTTCGCCCAGCGGATGTTTGAGCGGGGGCCGTCTTACCTGAGCGCGGCGGTGCTGTACGAGAACCTGATCGCCGCCCAGGAGGCGGAGCGGTTGCAGGGGGAGAGCGATCAATTGCCGGTCGTGGCGATCTATCCCAAGGAGGGCACGTTCTGGAGCAACCATCCGTACATCATCCTGAACGCCCCGTGGGTCACCGAGGAGCAGCGGGAGGCGGCGGAACTCTTCGAAGATTTCCTCCTGGACGAAGAGCAGCAGCGCAAGTCGATTGCGTATGGTTTCCGGCCGGCTGACCCTTCCATCGGGTTGACGACGCCGCTGGACGAGCAGCACGGCGTGGATCCTCAACAGCCTCAGACGGTGCTCGAGGTGCCCAGCGCCGAGGTCGTCAGCGGCGTCCAGGAACTGTGGCGGCAGAAGGCGAAGAAGCCGGTGGATCTGGTGATCGTGATGGACATCTCCGGCAGTATGCAGGGCAAGAAAATCTCGTCGGCCCGGGCCAGCCTGCTCCAGTTCGTTGATCTGCTGGACGATCGGGATCGCTTACAAATCATTCTGTTCAGCGATATGATGGTTCCATTGACCGACCTTTCGCCCCTGGGCGAGAAGCGGGCCGACGTCCGCCGGCGCGTCTCGGGCATCATTGAGGGCGGCGATACCCGTCTATACGACGCCATTGAGATGGCCTACACCGAGATAGACGCCAACGGCGACCCCGGGCACATCCGGGCCGTGGTCGCTCTGACGGATGGGGCGGATACCGCCTCGCAGATTTCGTTGAACCAGTTGTTGAATCAGATCCAGGCCTCCAGCGAGAGCGGCGACGCGACGAAGATTTTCACCATCGCTTTTGGTTCAAACGCTGATCGAGACGTGATGCAGCGCATCGCCGAGGCGACGGGCGGGAAGCAGTATGACAGCGATCCGGAGAACATTGAACGGATCTACGCCGAGATCGCTACGTTCTTTTAACGGGGGCTGGTATGCGTTCACGTTCTCCATTTTTGACTGCTTTGTTTCACCCGTTGAACCTGGCGATGGTGGGGCTGTCCGTGTTCGCCGGGTTAATCTCGGCCTGGTGGCTGTTCCCGGTCGGCTTGCTCTTCTGGCTGGTGATGCTCGTCGCCGTGGCGCGAGACCCCACGCTGCGCATCAGCCACCAGATGCAGCAGCGCGACCCCCTGGCCCAGCGTTTCCAGCGCTATTTCGACCGGATTGAGCGCTCGCAAGTGGGGGTGTTCAACAGCCTCTCTTCGGCGCCGACCCGCACCCGCCGGGTGCTCCAACCGCTCCGGGCGGAGATCGACGCGCTGACGATGTTGGCCTACTCGCTCTGCCAGCGGATGACGGTGTTGGAGAATTATCGGGCGGTCTCCCAATCCCAGGACGATCTGGCGTCGGATTTGCAGCAGATGGAGGAGAAAATTGAGGTGACCGATGACCCGATGACCCGGCGGGAATACGAGGAGTCGAGCAAATCCCTGCAAGAGCGTATCGAAAAGCTCGAATCGGTCTCAATGCAATTGGACCGGGTGGAGGCGTATCTCGTCAGTCTATCGAACGAGATGGATAGCATCGTGACCGAGATGATCCGCTTGCAGGCGATGGGGCCGCAGGCCGCGGCACAACGGGCGCCTGAACTGGTGAAAAAACTACAGGAAGAGGCGGCCCAGATGAAGAAGTTCGAGCGCGAGGCAGTGCGCGTGTGAGCGCGCGCGCTTCGAAATCCCACGGCGGTTAAAAAGCACGCGCTGCAAAGTCGGCCTACGCCGACTACAGTCCACGTAGGTGGACTTCGCAACGTGTCGCTTGCGACACGCGGTTGCCCGCGATTTTAATCGCCGGGTTTACGTCTTTGGCAACATACCCTTTTTGCTATGCTGAAAATGATGTCAAGATAGATCGATTTCTTAAAGAAAACCTAACCCGCTCTTAATGTGCTGTTAAAGGTGATGCGGTACCATTACGGCGTTTGTCCGATACTTGACGCTTTACGTTTTAATTTCGAGGTGTTGGTATGAGGAAGTTTGTTGATCAAGGTGTACAATACATCCTTTTCTT
>DAOTUC010000086.1:0-25376 GCA_034437315.1 Anaerolineae bacterium | reverse complement strand
CCTTCATCCATCTCGTGCGTCCGGCGCCCGTCCTGTGGGCCCAAGAAGATCATCTCAATCCGGCCGGCTTTCCGACAACGCGCTGGCCTCTGGATAAGTATGTGCGGGATTCGTATAGTCTACACATTTTGCCGGGCGTTCCGCCTGGGGAATACGCCCTCCATGTGGGCGTCTATTCGATGCACGAGGGCTACCGTCTGCCACAGTATGATGGACAGGAGCGACCTATGGCAGACAGCGCGGCGATCACCACCGTCGAAGTGTTGGCCCCCCGGCGACAACCGGCCGTGGCCGACCTGGACCTGACTAAAGAGATGATGGCGACTTTCCCTGATGGTGGTGTGACGTTGTTAGGCTACATCCAGGAACAGGACCAGGCGCTCATGCCTGGCGACTGGTCAGTCACGCTGTTCTGGCGAGCCGATCAAGATAAACCGGCGGCGCACACAAGAGAGATCGTGTTGTGGGACGTTGAAGAAGATAAACCTGCGCCGGACGTGTGGCGAGCGTCGGGCGACGCAATGAGCGTCTATCCGTTTGATGTGTGGCGGGACGGGGAGGTCATTCGCGATCCGGTCAGGTTGACGACGTCGTCTGTTACGTCATCTGTTTTGGACCTGGATAATAGCTTGGACAATTTGGAGAATGGCGTTTACCGCTTTGGCGTCGAATTGAGGGATAGCCATGGGGTTACGTTATACCCGCGTTCTGAGCGTCCAGAAGACGTACACCAGAGCGCCGCCCTTATGCTCGGATACGTGGAATTTGTCCAAACCGCATCAGAATCAGAATCAGAATGAACGTGCAGTTAAAACCCCAGACATAAGCACAGGAAAGGAGAAAGATCGATGGTTGGTATGACGAAAGCGGGTATGACGAAAGAGGAACGTTTGAGAGCGGCGATTAGGGGGGATCAATTGGATCGGCCGCCGGTCGCGCTGTGGCGCCATTTTCCCGGGGACGATTACCGCCCGCAGGATCTATCCAGAGCGACGGTGGCCTTTCAACGACGTTACGATTTCGATTTTGTCAAGGTGACCCCGGCGAGTAGTTTTTGTCTGGCAGATTGGGGCGCCCGTGACAGATGGGTAGGAAATTTGGAAGGAACCCGCGAATACACCTATCGCCCGATTCAATCCCCCGACGATTGGCGCAAGCTCCAGGTATTAGACCCCACACAAGGCGGGTTAGGCGCGCAATTACAGTGCCTTCGCCTGATCGCCGAGGAATTGGGAGGCGAGACCCCGTTCATTCAGACGATTTTCAGCCCCCTGGCCCAGGCCAAGAACCTGGTCGGACGAGAAAATCTGCTCGTTCACCTGCGACGCTACCCCGAAGCGCTCCACGCAGGCTTGCAGACCATCACGCAGTCTATCGTCCACTTTATCGAGGCGGTGATTGAGACGGGCGCGGCCGGGGTGTTTTATGCTGTACAGCACGCCCAATACAGCCTGCTCAACGAGGAGGAATACCTCACATTTGGCGCGCCATATGATGAGCAGGCCCTTAAACCGGCGAAATCGTTGTGGCTCAACGTGTTGCACCTGCATGGGGCAGACGTCATGTTCGACCTTTTGGCTGACTATCCGGTTCAGGTTATCAATTGGCACGACCGGGAGACAAAGCCAACGTTGGCCGAAGCCCAGAAACGATTCGAGGGGGCGGTGTGCGGCGGGATCCAGCAATGGGAAGTGATGGTGCGCGGCGATCCAGACGACGCACGTGCGCAAGCCGCGGACAGCATCAAACAGACTGACGGGCGACGCTTTATCCTCGGGACGGGGTGCGTGACCCCTATTGTAGCCCCCGATTCAAACATCCGCGCCGTGCGCAGGACCGTCGATAATGATTAATGATAACCATTAACCGCCAATTTGGCAATTTGGCGGGGTGGTAAAGGGCGACAAACTATTTTGCGTGTTCCTTGAGCGTACGCGCCAGGATGTCCTCTCGCTCAGAAAGATCAGGCTGCTGCTTACGCTTGCCCCGGCGCTCACGGGTGCGCTTACGTGATCTCGCTTGTTGCAGAGCGACCTCCATCGCAGTCTGCGTTGGTTCCTCGTTGTCGTCCATTGCATCCATGACCGCTTCGTGGATGTCCAGCATACTCAGGTCAATTCGATGTCGACGCCGGTCGACTTTGACGACTCGGACTTCCACATCTTCGCCGAGGCTGACCAATTCCGAGGGGTGGCGCACGTAACCTGAGGACATCTCTCTTACGTGTAGTAATCCAGGCCGTTCAGCGCCAATGTCGATGAACGCGCCATAGGATTCTAGACGGGTCACGCTGCCGGTGTAGACCTGCCCATCTTTCAACTCAGACCAGGTGACATCGGGCGGCTTGACCATTGTCAGGCCAATACGGCCTTTGCTCGGCTTGATGTCGGTGACCCAGACAGTCACGTCATCGCCAGGTTCGACGACGTCCGCCACGCGATTGACGCGCTTAGGTGAAAGCTGAGAGATATGCACCATCCCATCGTATTCCAGCCCCAGGTCAACGACCGCGCCGTAAAGATAAGTCTCTTTCACAACGCCGTTGAGTTGCATTTTGGGTTTGAGATCTTGGATGGATTGTGATTGTACTTGTTCTTCTGTCACACGAAACTCCTATTATTATCCACTAGCTGTTCGATTTTTTAACCAGAGCATTATATCTTAGGCTGCTAAGGTGTCAAGTTAGATATTACGAGTCTAAACCGACCGTGGGTTTGAATTTGTATTTGGGCCCCGATCAACTTCCGACTAGAAATATTATGTAAAGTAGGCGTTCTATATGACATCTACTTGACATAACTAATTGATAAAGCCGGCATTGGTGCAATTGGCGCGTCAAGTTCCACGGTCAATCAATCTCTCCCTAGCACGCCGATGAATGAGTGAGGAGAGAAAACGGCGCCTTGGCCAACGTTCGGCAAGACAATGGATGCGCTATGCCCACCTGTGCCGTCCGGCCGCACTGGATAGACCATCACCAATTCACCTTCTCGCAACCAACCGCCTATCTTTGGGGCGGCGTCTTCGATGTCTCCACAGATGGTTATTGCTTCGCCGTCTGGCAAACGCATCGCGCGAACGAGGAGTATCGACCCGCCGGTGGCTTGGACCCACTCCCGCCACGCCACCCATTTGTCCCGGGGTGAGAATGAGAAATCGCCGGCGATCGTCGCCCCTTCCGCGCTGGCGATTGGGCGCTCGAAGTCGTTGACCAGCGATCTCAATTGAATCTGAACTCTCTCTCCCTCTGATCGCGTCTCTGTCTTGGACTGAATGAGCCAAGCGCCGTCTGAACTCACGCGGGCGTCGTAAGCCCCTTCCAGGTCGCCAATTTGCTCCATTTCACCGCTGTTTAGATTGAAGGCCATAACTCCCGGATTGTAATCTAAATGGGTCTGAGCCGCGCCGTACTTGGGTTGTGAAAGGTAGATGACCTCCCCATCGTCGCGCCAGCCCATCGGTCTGAAACTTCGATAATCCGGCCCGGTCTCCACGTGCGTCCATACCTCGCGCTCATTTTTTCCCTCGTCGTCCGTTATGATCAGATGGAAGGGAATCTCGGCTGTGTGATCGACCAGGGCTGACCAATTGGGCGGGCTGCCATCACATATCCAGGCTAATTTCTGACCATCGGCGCTCACGACCGGCGAGTGGCAATCGCCGCCTCGATCGGGCACGACCAGGGACGCCCCACCCAGGCGATGGGCGTAACGGTAGTTGTAATATATTCGATCGCCGCTTATCTGGAACGAGCTATCGGAGGAAACGTCGCCCTTTGCGGAGATTATGATGTCTGTCTCTCCCCCGCGCGTAAAGTGGAATACCGGATCTTCAGAGGTATAATCAATGAAAACCATCTCCAGTTCTCGTTCCGATTCTACAATCTGCGACGACCAGCGCACTGAGCCGGTCGAATCGGCCAGGAGCGGCACGATATAATCGTTGTCGACCCCCACGTCGTCTTCAGTTTCAATATCGTCTCTGGCGCTATCGGCGTCATCGTCTTTTTTAGGAATCCAGAAAAGCCGCTCATTGTCGTCCCACGCCAGGCTGACGATGAAGCCGCTATCATCGGGCGCCCAGGCCAGCGTTGACCAGGTCATATGCGGTATGGAGAACTCTCGTCGCTTTGTCGCCCGTCCTTTTGATTCACCGGCAGTTGATATGTCCCAAACTTCTCGATTAAAGGTCAACGCAATGCGATCGCCGGCCCATGACCAGAGCAGTTCGCCCAATTGCGTCACGCCCGCTGTTTGCCACACCAATTCCCAATCCAGGTTGGCGGCATAGCCTCCGCTATCTGGCGGCGACTGGGCGATGTAGAGATTGGCCGGTTCATCGGGCAACCGTGGGTTGTAAACGAGAACGGCCAATTGAGTGCCGTCGATTGACCAGGCCAATCGAAGCTGCGCCCCTGCTCGCTCGTCAAAATCAGTCAAAAGATCGGACGCCGCCAACGGATCTCGTTCATTGGGAGAGACGATGGCCGGCCACGATAATCCGCCGTACGACAGATGATAGGCGATCCAATCGCCCCGCGGGGACCACACCGGCGATATGTGCTCCAGGCCTGACACGAGAAGTCTCGTTTCCTCCTGTTTTAAGTCGTAAATGTAGAGCGCGCTTTCCTCCTCGTATATGACACGCTGACCATCTGGAGAAAACGCCCCGGCGGGAACGCCAGACCCAGACACGGTCGATATTTGCCCGGACTCAGGATCAAGGAAAACGACCGAGTAGTCTTCCATCTGTTCACTTGACGTGACAGATTTTCCGGCGTCGTCGGTGTCTACAGAAGCGCCCAATTGTGTGTAAGCCAACGCCAAACGACCGTCGGGCAGCCAAAACAAGCGTTCAAGCGTCCCTCTCGTCTGGAAGCGCCGAATCTCGCCCGTCTCTAACTCGTAAACGCCCAACACAGTCGCCGGCAGATTGTCCTCGTTGCCATCATCGCCATCATGATTGGCATTCTTAGCATCGTCGTCAGCCCCCGGACGACTTGCCCAGGCCAAATGTTCCCCATCCGGGGACCATTGAAAGTCGATCACGTTTCGCGCATCTCCCAAAGGGTGCGATCTGTGGTTCTGCCACAACCACAGATCGCCCAGGACGGTGTAAGCAAATACGCCCGCTGGCCCTGTGGGCGCGCAGGGCCGCAACGCCGTTTGATCCCAACAGAATTGTCGTCGCCAACTCTCCTCGCCCAGCAGATTCGGATTGGCTTCCGATTCCAAACTGCCCTGCACCGCTTCGGGGTAGAAGCGGACCGTTTCGCTTACGATAATGCTGTTCCCCAGCCAGTTCCAATCAGCCCGGTAGGCCTGGCGATATGGCTGGGTCACGAAGGCGCTGTCCGCCTGTAAATTGTCGATTATTCGCGTAATTTGCCATATTCGCGCCAATTGCTGACCATCCCAACGATAAATCGTATCGGCGCCGGTCTCCAATCCGCCCCGCATGCGATAGTAATGGTTGATTATTTCCTGTCGCCCATCCCGGTCAAAGTCGGTGACGCTCGGCGGCAGGTAGAATGGCGGCGGCGCGTCAAAGCCGGCCCCTAACCATTCCGAGACACCGATCAGCCGCCCGTCATCCTCACCATCGACACGCTCGACGATGACCCAGCGGATCTCGTCCTCGTCGCCGATGTTGCCTACTAATGCCAGGCGTTCCCTGGCTTCACGTTCTGGAGCGCCTGACGCGGTAAATGCGCCGTCAATCGGATGGGCGACCCAATGTCCGGATTCGGGCGCTTGGTTCACGACAGCGTGATCTACAGCGTGTTGTACAACGTGCACGATCTCTTGCTCATCTGGGAATGAGGTCGCTTGAATGGTTGGAGACGGGGTGACGAGGGGTAAAACCTCAATCTGCGGTGCGTCGGTGGGTTCCACTGCGACGAAGGATGGGCTGATCACACGCGTGGGCGTGCTGCTCGGAAGCGTCTCAAGCGTCTCATTAGTTGACGATGGGCTGCTTTCCGGGCTTACGGTTTCCGTTTGGCTGCAAGCCTGGACGCACAGGCTTAGGAGCATCAGGATAAGCATCCAGGCGCCCAATCGTCCCACGCCGACTTTGACTTCTTTACCCAAGGTGGTTATCATAGAAAGCGTTGGTTATCCCCCCACCCCACCCTTTGACCCGGCCATCAAAAGCCCCAATTTCCTCTTGTTTGCATCTTCTATTGGCAACACATCCATAATTTGTCCGTTGTACATCACAGCGACGCGGTCCGAAAGGGCCATAATTTCATCCAACTCGGCCGAGACCAGCAGAACCGCACAACCAGCATCGCGCATTTTGATGATTTCCCGGTGGATGTACTCGATGGACCCAACGTCCAATCCCCGCGTCGGTTGGTTGGCAATCAATAATTCGATTGGGCGTGAGAGCTCTCGCGCGACGATGACTTTTTGCTGATTTCCGCCGGATAGTTTGGAAGTAGGTACGTATGGGCTGGGAGTGCGTACATCAAATTCCTCCACCAATCGCCGTCCATTTTTGTCGATCGCCTGGTGATCAAGCACGTTGTGTTGGGCGAACGGTGGGCGGTAATAGGTGCACAAAACCATGTTATCGGTGACTGGATATGACAGGACAAGCCCATAGCGCTGACGATCTTCAGGGATGTGCGCCATACCGGTCTCGATAATGAGACGCGGCGAACACCCTGTTACGTCCCGATTGGCTATCGAAATTGCGCCGCTCTTCACTGAGCGCAATCCCGTGATCGCCTCGACCAGTTCTGATTGACCGTTACCCTGCACGCCGGCGATGCCCAGGATCTCGCCGGCCCGCACCGAGAGCGATATACCCCGCACCGCCTCAACAGCTCGCTCGTCGAGGACGCGCAGGGTATCGATTTCGAGCACTTCCTCGCCCGGTTGAGCTGGCTCTTTGTGAACTTTGAGGATCACCTCGCGTCCAACCATCATAGCAGCCAACTGGGCCTCGTCCGTCTCTTGTGGTGTGACAGTGCCCACCGTCTGCCCGGCCCGCATCACGGTAATCCGATCCGCTATGGTTAACACTTCCTTGAGCTTGTGCGTGATGAAGATGATCGAGACGCCCTGCTCGGTCAACTCTCGCATAATGCGAAAGAGATCCTGCACCTCCTGGGGCGTAAGTACAGCGGTTGGCTCGTCGAGGATCAATATATCCGCGTCTCGATATAGTGCTTTGACGATCTCCACACGTTGTTGCACGCCGACAGATAGATCTTGGACGTAGGCGCGTGGGTCTACCTTCAATCCATACTGTTTCGATAACTCGCGCACTCGCTCAACGACGCTGCGCTGGTCGAGCGTCAAGCCGCGCACCTCTTCGGCGCCCAACATGATGTTCTCCGCCACGGTAAAGACCGGAATGAGCATGAAGTGCTGGTGAACCATCCCGATGCCATACGCAATCGCGTCGTTAGGATTGCCGATATTCACCGCTTCGCCGTTGAGGAAAACCTCTCCCGCGTCTGCTTCGTACAAACCGTAAATGATGTTCATCAAAGTGGTCTTGCCCGCGCCATTTTCGCCCAGCAGGGCGTGAATTTCCCCTTTGTGTAATTCATAATTGACGTTATCATTCGCCAAGACGCCAGGGAACTGTTTTGTGACGCCTTTGACCTGAAGCACTTTTTCTTTTGCCATCATCAATCGCTCATTTCTCGCGATCATTTCTCACCATCACTTCTCGTAGGGCACACCGTCGGCCGCCGGGGGCGTGGTTTTCCCGATGATGCCGGTTAAAATAACCATAGTCAGTACATAGGGGATCAATCCCACGATGTAGGCCTGTTGTAGGAAAGCCCATTGCGACGGAATCTGATCCCGGAAAAATTGGAGGTTGATCTGGAGCGCTTGGGCCACGCCAAAGACTAAAGCCGCGGCCCACGAACCGAAAGGCGACCAGTTGCCAAAGATCATCGCCGCCAGGGCGATAAAACCCCGTCCATTCGTCATCAGCGGTTCGAATGAAGGCACCGATTCCAGGGTGAAGTAGGCGCCTCCCAATCCGGCGATCATTCCGCCGATGATGACGTTGGCATAGCGCATAAAGTAGACGTTGATACCGACAGTGTCGGCCGCCCGGGGATGCTCGCCCACGGCCCGCGTGCGCAATCCCCAACGTGTGTTGAACAGAATAAAGTGGGTGAGGATCACCAGGAGCACAGCTACGATCGCAATCGGCTGTTGTTCGAAAACTCGTCCGATGAGGGGTATATCGGTGAGGAAAGGGACGCCAAGGCGGGGCAGGACGCCAGGCGCGTGAGGCACTTGTCCCCCGAAAACGCTCCCCTCCTCGAAAAACAGCTGGCGATTTAGAAAACCGGAGACGCCGATAGCCAGGATGTTGATGACTGTCCCACCGATGATCTGGTCTACTTTATACGTGACCGAAAGCACCGCGTGCAACAAACCCAACAGCCCCCCGGTGAGTATAGCGACAAATACGCCTATCAATAAGCTGGGCAATGGGGCCAGTTCTAGAATTGTGTTCATATAGACAGCTCCAAACCAGCCAAAAAAGGCGGAGGCGAGCATCATCCCCTCAATACCGATGTTTACCACGCCGGCCCGTTCGCAGTAGATGCCGCATAATGCGCCCAGCGTCAACGGCGTCGCCACCGCGATGGTGGTCGCCAGCATACTCACGACGATTATCACCGGGTTTACCTCGCCGCCGCCGATCAAGACAACGACGGCGATTAACGCTAAAATGATAATCGTGATAAATCCCAAACGTCGCCAATCCATAGCTTTACCCCCATCCTCGCGTCAGCACTAATTTTTCCTCCTTGGCGCGGATACGATAGAGCCATCGAATGATCGCGTCGGCGGCTACGAGTAGCAAAATGAGCGCCTGGATGACCGATATCACGTCCACGGGAATTTGGGTCAAAAACTGCATGCGCGTCGCCCCATTGCGCATAGCGCCCCACAATAACGCCGATAGGACCACACCTAGCGGATGTGTTTTACCCAGGAGCGCAATAGCGATGGCGTCAAAACCATAACCGACTGAAAACCCTAACTCATGTCGATAGTTGAGGCCGGTGACTTCGATTGCGCCGGCTAAACCGGCCAATATCCCAGATAGCATCATTGCCAGCACAATCGTGCGCGTCACATTGACCCCGGCGTACTTGGCTGCGTCCGGGTTCGCTCCGACGGTCCGGATTTCAAATCCCCACGTGGTTTTTTGGAGAAACCACCAGACGATCCCCGCTGTCAATAGAGCGAGTGGAAACCCCCAATGAAAGCGCAATCCCGGCAAAATCTGTGTAATACGCGCGCTCTCGGCAATTTTTGGCGTCCGGGCCACGACGTTGAGCGGGTTGGGATCCTTCATCGGCCCATTGAGCAGAAAACTGGTGACGTTCAAGGCGATGTAGTTCATCATAATGGTATTGATGACCTCGTGACCGCCCGTGCGGGCCTTGAGCCAACCGGGGATCGCTCCCCAAATTGCGCCGGCCAACATCCCGGCGCCGATGGCCAATGGAAGATGGAGCAGGGTCGGCAATTCAATGCCACGTTCTAGTAATCCATACCCCATCCAGGCGGAGGCCACAGCGCCTAGCGCCAACTGACCTTCGGCGCCAATGTTGAACAGTCCACCCTTGAAGGCCAAAGCGACCGCCAGACCGGCGAAGATGTAGGGGGTGGCCCACACCGTCGTCTCGCTTAAGGCGTTGAGTGAGCCAAACGCGCCCTCATATAGGCCCCGATAGGCTGTGATGGGATCTCCGCCGGCTGTTAAAATAATCAATCCCCCTAGCACAAGGGCTGTGAAGACAGCTAAAAAGGGCGTCAAAATAGTCTTCATAGGCTTGGCTATCGCCTGCCATCTTTTTTGGAGATCGGATTCGGTCGTGTGATTCTCTTCTCTATGCATAGCGCACTCCTATATCCGGGATCCCTATTATGCACAAGTGGTAGGAAAAGGGGGAAAGGCAACCACAGAGGTCTCCAATCCCCCTTATCTATCGCCAGAATTAGCCGTTACTCAGGTTTTGCTGGCGGTACATTCGTCTCAAGGCTCCCGGCCTTGAGCGCCGCATTGATCTCTTGAACCTGCGCATCAATGGCCTCGGGCACCTCGTCAGCCACGTCGTGATAAGGCGCTAATCCGGCATCGCCCATATAGTTTCCACCCTCAGGGAAGTTTCCTTCATGGGCCAGTTTGATCAACTCCAACGTGCCCTTGTCAAGCAATTTCATCGCGCTGGTGAGCAATACTTCCTGCGCCTCGGGCACGGTGTAGTACTGATCGGTATCCACGCCGATGGCATATACGCCCTTCTCGGCGCATCCCAGCAGCGCGCCGTTGCCAGTCTTGCCCCCGGCGCCGAACACGACGTCCACGCCCTTATCGATCATCGAAAGGGCCGTCGTCTTGCCCCACTCCGGATCGGTGAACGTTTTGTCGAAACCCACGTCGTTGTGATAGACGGTGTTTACCTCAATGTCTGGACGGACGTGCTTGGCCCCGGCGCGATATCCCTCGCCAAAGCGCCACACCGGCGGAACGGCGTCGGTGCCTAACACAGCGCCAATCTGACCGGTCTCGCTCATCAACGCCGCCAGTGCGCCCGCCAGGAAGCCCGCTTGATCTTCGGGGAAGTTCAAACCCACGACGTTGCTGACCTCTTGTCCAGGAACCTGGAATTGATCGACCCCAATGAACTTGACGTTGGGGTATTTCTCGCCAGCCTCAAGGGTAGTCTCGGCGAGAGCGAAACCAACGGTCACGATCACATCATAGCCTGCTTCGGCGAACTGGGCGATGTTCTTGTCGTAATCCTTGGAATCGGTGGTCTCTATATATTGTACGATGGCCCCCAGTTCCTCTTCCGCTTGCTTCACACCTTCCCAGGTCGATTGGTTGAACGACTTATCGTCGATCTTACCGACGTCGGTCACCAATCCAACGCAGAACACGTCGTCGGACGAGCAATCAGCTTCCGCGTCGCCCCCAGGACCACAGGCGGGCAGCAGTAATGCGAGCATCATTAAACTAACGATAACCAACAACAACCTACGCATTCTTATTCTCCTCTCTCTGTCTATCTGATAGTGACTGATAAAGTGACTCAATCGTACATGCACCCTCATACATACACACGATACCATTTGACGCAATTTTGATGTGATGTAAATTGAATGTCTCTTATTCTGCCCCACCTCCCTTCTGTTTATTAGATGGTTAAATGTTTACAAATCCTCAATCCTCAATGGATTATTATATCTCAAGCAGTGATAAAGACAAGCAAACTCGCTGTTGTCACTGCTTGACATCCGGTTAATTTCTCATATACTACACTTACTCACAGATCGCAGGTCTTCAGGAGCAAGCTGTTGGGATATCTCTCATCTCAATTTTCATCCCAATAGCGCGACTTGCATCAATTAGTGAAATGATTCAACAAAAGGAGGTGATGTCCAGCAATTTAAACATAGTACAACGTGCGATTCGTAAGATCAAGCGTGTATATCTGCCGTTTCACATATCCTAAGGAGGAGAAACTATGAAAAGCGCACGTTTTCTCAGCATTGTCATTGCATTGACGCTGATTGCAGGGCTTATCACGGCGTGTGGTGGGCAACCCGCACCGGTCGAGCCCGAAGAGCCCGAAACAGTAGAGGAAGAAGTCGTTGAGGAACCGGCCTCGGGCGGCACGTTTATCTTCGGCCGTGGCGGCGACTCGGTTCAGCTAGATCCGTCCATCGTGACCGACGGCGAGAGCTTCCGCGTGACCGGGCAGTGCCTGGAGCCCCTCTATCAGTACGAACCCGGATCCACCAAGCCTATTCCGGCCCTGGCTACCGGATGCACCGCCAACGAAGATAGCACAGAGTGGACCTGTGAACTACGGGAAGGCGTCAAGTTCCACGACGGCGCCGACTTCAACGCCGACGCCGTGATCTTCAACTTCGATCGTTGGCGCTTCACCGACAACCCCTATCACTTCGAGAGCCAGGTATTCGAGTACTACGAGTACATGTGGTTTGGGTTTGATGACGACAGCGTCATCACCGCCGTCGAGAAAGTCGACGATTACACCGTCAAATTCGTTCTGGGAGCGCCGCTGGCTCCCTTCCTGGCTAACCTGGCGATGGATATGTTCGCCATCTCCAGTCCCGCCGCTATCGAGAAGTTTGGCGAGGACTATGGCACACCGGCGGCCGGCTGTGTAGGCACAGGGCCATTTAAATTCGAAGAATGGGTCGAAGGCAATCACATCACCGTTTCCGCTTACGACGACTACTGGGACGGCCGCCCCACCATCGACGAAATCGTGTGGCGCGTCATCCCCGACGACTCCGCCCGATTCCTGGCGCTAAGGTCCGGCGACATCCACGCTCTGGAACAGGCTGTGTCTGAGGACATCGTTTCCGCTGAGGACGACCCGGACCTGTACGTCAAGGCGCGTCCCGCGTTGAACACCGGTTACCTGGCTTTCCCCTATCAGACAGAGGAGTTCAAGGACGTTCGCGTTCGCGAAGCTATCGTCCACGCCATTGACCGCGCTGGATTGGTCGAGAACTTCTACGGCGAATATGGTGAAGTAGCGAGCAACTTCTTGCCGCCCCTGGTCTGGGGACACAATGACGCTATCGAAGATTGGGTGTATGATCCAGAACTCTCCAAGCAACTCTTGGCTGACGCGGGGTATGCTGATGGCCTGAGTGAAGTCACCATCGCTTTCGACATCGAGGACGCCGAGGGCAACGTCCGGTACAGCGCGGGAGAGAAGCTCCCCTTGACGCTATACTACATGCCGGTGACTCGTTTCTACTACCCCAGCCCCAAGGAAATCGGCGAGGCGATGGCGGCCGATCTCGCCAAGGCCGGTATCAACGCCACGCTCGAATTAGCCGGCGATTGGCCCACCTATCTCGGCTTGCGCCGCGAAGGGTTACTCCCTGGCCTCTACATGCTTGGCTGGGGCGGCGACAACGGCGACCCCGACAACTTCCACAACTACTTCTTCGGCGGTCTGAGTTCAGCTGACGAAACCAAAGAGCCGGACGCCCGCGAGGGCTGGTACGCCAATCCAGAAGTGGCCAAACTGCTCTACGAAGCGGCCACCAACCCCAACCAGAGCGAACGGGAAGCTATCTACAAGCAAGTAGAGGAACTTCTCCACGAGGACGTTGCTCGCCTGTGGATTGCGCACAACAATACGCCGTTGCTATTCTCCAACGACGTTGATGGCTACGTACCGCAGCCCGTCGGCGCCGATTACTACGAATGGGTAGTCCTATCACCCTAGTCCGTCCTTTGAGAGTAATTGAGTAAGTAAGTGATTGAATGAAACAGGGGGGAGTATTCTCTCCCCCCTGTCTTTCCCTATCCAAATCCATAAGGAGGTATCTTGACCCGCTATATCCTCCGCCGCATCGTATCAGTAATCCCCACGCTGTTGGGTGTTACAATCGTCATTTTCTTGCTTCTCCGTTTGATCCCCGGCGACCCGGCCGTCGCGATGCTGGGCGAACACGCCTCCAAAGAGAACGTCGAACGAATCCGTGAGCAGTTGGGGCTCAACCGTCCGCTGTTCCTGGATCGAGACGCGCTCCAGGCAGGCGACATCGCCGGGTTTTTCGACAGTCAATACACCCGTTATCTGGGACGGCTGTTTCGTGGAGACATGGGCACATCCATTCACCGCCGTATCCCCATCACCAATGAGATTAAGGTCCGTTTCCCGGCCACTATCGAACTCGCTCTGGCGTCGATGTTTCTCGCCATCGTGATAGGTATACCGATAGGCATTCTCTCAGCCTCACGTCACAATTCGGTGATTGATAATATCAGCATGGTGGGGGCATTGATCGGCGTATCCATGCCCATTTTCTGGCTGGGCCTGATGGAGATCATGCTTTTCGCCGTCTTTCTCAAATGGCTGCCCTCCGGGGGACGCCTGCCGCACACGACCAAAGTTCAGACCATCACCAATCTCATCATCGTCGACAGCATCATCACCGGTAACTTCTCCGCCATGGTAGACGCGATTAAACATCTCATCATGCCATCTTTAGCGCTGGCTACCATCCCGGCGGCCATTATTGCCCGCATGACGCGCGCCAGTATGTTGGATGTGCTCCAATCTGATTATATCCGCACGGCCCGCGCCAAGGGTTTACCTGAGCGCGTCGTGCTATACCGTCACGCCCTCAAAAATGCCTTTTTGCCAATCATCACCATTATTGGCATTCAGATGGGCAATCTCCTGGCAGGCGCGGTCCTGACCGAGACCATTTTTGCCTGGCCTGGTATTGGTAAATGGGGCCTCTACGACGCCATTCTGGGGCGCGATTATCCCATCGTCCAGGGCGCCGCGCTGCTCGTCGCCTTGGTCATCGTCTTTATCAACTTACTCGTCGATATTTCCTACGCGACGATCGACCCCCGTATTCACTACGAATGAGGTTTATATGTCATCAGAGATACCTAATTTAGAATTCACCGACGCGGAAAAATGGGGCGTTCAAGGTCACCGCTCACTATGGAGCGATGCGTGGCGACGCTTGATCGCCAATAACACAGCTCGCGTGGGATTGGCGATCGTCGTTCTCTTTACCCTTTCGGCTGTTTTCGCCCACTTTCTCTGGGATTATGACCCCAGGACCGACCTGGACTATTCGCTCAAACTCAAACCGCCCAATCTCGTCCCCACCGAGGATATTCCCTCTATCCATCCCTTCGGCACCGATAAGTTGGGGCGCGACATCTTCCGGCGCGTCGTGCACGCCGGATGGAATTCAATGCGTGTGGGCATCGTCGCCGTCGGCCTCTCCCTCTCTATCGGGGGAATTCTGGGCCTATTGGCTGGCTTTTACGAGGGTATGGATTTGGGACCGGTTGGTAAAGCGGGACTTTTTGGCAGCATTGGCCTGGTTCTAGGGCTTTTCTCTGGCTGGTTAGCAGACCAACCTCTCCAGGCGGCGTTGTTTTGTGGACTAGGTGTGGTCGCTTCGTTGATAGAGGACCCGCAGACTTCAGCCGTTGTACCTAAAGTTAACGTTCAACGCATCGCCGTTTTCGCCGTGCTTGGCGCGCTCTTGGGCGGTGTCCCAGGTTTCTTTGTCAGCTTTCCAACGGCTATTAGCTGTGGGATTGTGGGTATTGTCATCGGCGTTATAGTTGCTCTACCGCTAGGCGGACAATTTATCTCCAACGTCGTGATGCGTGTGATGGACGTGATTTTAGCCTTCCCGGCCTATCTGCTCGCCATCGCGATGCTGGCTTTCCTTGGTCCTGGCCTGAATAAGGCTATGATCGCCATCGGTTTTGTCGCGATTCCGACCTACACCCGTTTGCTGCGCTCCTCAGTGCTTGCTTTGAGCCAGGAGACCTACGTGCTGGCAGCCCAATCGATCGGCGCCGGGCACGCCCGTCTCATCTTCAAGCACATTCTGCCCAACTCCCTCTCACCCGTCATCGTCCAGGCGACGATGGGTCTGGCCAGCGCCATCATCTGGGCCGGCGCGTTGGGCTTCCTGGGATTGGGCGCCATCCCGCCCGAACCGGAATGGGGCGCGATGCTGGGCGACAGCTACCGCTTCCTGACCAGCGGCGCCTGGTGGGCGGTGCTCTTCCCGGGGTTAGCGATTATGTTGAGCGTTTTGGGCTTCAACCTGCTGGGCGATGGCCTGCGAGACGCCCTCGATCCCCGCCTGACCCGCTAAAAAGCATCTCACATTGATAGACTGCATCTATTATCGAAAAACCCCCGATGGTCCTTGACCATCGGGGGTTTTTCTCTACCGGGCTTGCATCTTAATTGTTGTGCACTGGCACGTAGACCGTCAATTTCGATATTGTTCCATTCCTAGCGCTTCTACTCCCCTGATTCGGTAATGTTCAACTCATGAAGAGCCAGGTAATTTAATATTTGATTGCCTTCATCAGAGACCGACAAGCGTTCGCCCGCCGGAAAAGGATAAATACCGATAGCAATTGTGTATTTGTCTGATGGTATGTCTGAGGGGATTTTTATGGGAAATGATTGAACGATCATCTCATCTGTTCGCCAAAGATGGGCAGGATATGAAACACATAACTGGTTATCCGCCTGCGCCCACACCATGCCGCCCTCATATGGTGTTGGTGTCCCGTAAAGATGCACAAATAAACTTGGTGCAAAATCAAGCGTGCGTAAAGGCTGAATACCCAACACAACTGGCAATTCTTTACCAGCAGAGATCGTTGCATCAAGCGGTTGCATTAGCTTGACGACAAGCACATCTCCAAAACTAGCCACATAATGTCCTGGCTCATCATGTGGCACAACAGTAAAGATGCTATATCGGGGAACTGAATTAGAAGTTATCGAATCAACGAATAAAGGCGTTACAGTGGCCCATTGCGCAAGTCGTTGTTGAAAACCAGGATCATACATTGTGAGCGAGACATAATTAGCCGAATGTTCAGCAGGTAGTACTAAACATTGATGTGCATCAAAAGCAGCGACATGGCGGGGCTCTAAATCTCTGCTCCGAAAAGAAACAACTGGATGAGCAGGTGTGAAAGGGGAAAAATAGACGTAGTTATCAGGAGATGTGTGCTTACGCAGATAATCCGTTGCACGGTTAATATGCTGTTCCATAACAACAAAGGTATCAGGGTGATTAACCCACACGAGATGAAAATCGTGATAGGTAATCATTGCTACGGGAATCAATAATAAGCTAGCTACTATCTCACTATCTTTAACTTTGACAAAGCGTTCACAAAGATTGCCTAGTAAATGTATTCCTGCCCCGATAATCAAAGCGATAGCAATAGTCATTCCAGAAGCTCGCAAGAAGTGGGGTGACAGGTTGCTTAAGAGCGAAGGCAAACAAGCGATAATACCCCATCCAATCAAAATCAGATTTAATTTTCGCCGATGGGAAAAAACAGTAAGTTTCACCAAGCCTAACCCACCCAACGTACCGGTAATAGGATCTAGAATAGGTCTTCCTGGCAAATTAAATTGGTGATTTAGATCACCCTGTTGAAACCAAGCCGCAATCCAAAGATGGATATTAGAAAGCCATCCGTTATTATTTAGAGCAACCGCATTAGGACGGACCAAGAATAGGTCGAAATGACAAAAAGCGTAGACTCCTATAGGTAAAATGACAATCAAAGCTATCAATAGGGATAATATCCCATTCTGACGACGCTTATGATCAAGAATTGTAGTTCCTAAAACTAATATCCCCACATACCCAATCCATCCAGCAGAAGCAAAGTAAGTATAACCCGATAATCCTAAAGCTAGTCCACCTAAAGCCCAAGATCGGTGGAGGTTGGTCCGGTAAGCGTGCAACATCAAGGCCGCTGTTAATGTGCCTAAAAAAACATATAGGTTAGCTCTTAAAGCCTGTTGAGAGAAATGGACATGCCAGTAAAACACCGAAAGCACTACCACGCTCCAGAAAGCGCCTTTAATTCCCCATAATTCTTTCCCTAGACGGCCCGCAGCTGCTAGAGTCAAAATACCGATCGCCGTCGCGGAAAAGCGGATTGCAAATGAGGTCGCTCCTAGAGTAACGAGATAGGGTATTAGCCAGTACACAAAACCACTTTCACGTCCAAAGTTATTAGGTAAAAACGGCGTCAAGCGCGGTTGTTGCAACAATGCCAAAGCGTCAATTCCATTCCAAGCTTCATCATAGTGTAACATTATTCCCATTGGACTAAGAGATGCCCAACGGAAAAAGACGCCACATAGCAATGCACATATGATTGCCCAGCGCCATAAAGTTCCTGTGGAATGAACTGCTCTCATAGAAGTTTCCTTTATGCACTCAATTGGTTGTCTGATCTACTTTGAAAAACCCGGCAAGCCCCCGACCGACCAGGCTGTCGCCGCACCCTTTTCGTTATCGCGGTAATGGCATCCCCGGCTCTGGCGGTTGTGCTGCGCTGCCCCGGCGACGATGAGCGCCGCTTGCACACTGTGCCGCAAGCCGATCAAAGCGTCGTTCAAGCGAGTCACACGGTAGAAGCTGTCGATGTCCTGATTCAAGTGGGTCAGATCCCGCAGAGCGCGCGCCAAACGCCGCGCCGAGCGCACCAGCCCCACGTAATGCCACATCGTATGCTGAATCGTGCGCATATCCCGCCAGATGAGCGCCGGATCGGCGTCTTCCTCCGTGCCCGCTTCCTCCCAACATGGCACGTTGTCAGCCTTGACGACCGATAAATCTCCGCGCTTTACGATGTCGCGCGCCGCCCGGTCTCCCCAGACGAGCCCCTCCAGGAGCGATGTGCTGGCTAAACGGTTGGCGCCGTGTATGCCGGTACAGGCGACCTCGCCGACGGCGTAGAGATTTTCGACTGTCGTGCGCCCCCACGCATCCGCCCACACACCCCCGCAGAAGTAATGGGCGGCCGGAACCACCGGGATTGGCTGATTGGTGATGTCAATGCCCAGATCCATGCACTGAGCGTAGATGGTCGGGAAACGTTCCCGAATTCGCTCGGCGGGAAGGACGGAGTGGATGTCCAACAGAACGTGGGGATAATCGTGCTCGACCATTTCGCGATGAATGGCTCGGGAGACGATATCGCGAGGCGCCAGATCGCCCCACTCCGGCGCATAATCCTCCATAAAACGCCGGCCGTCCGGCGTAAACAATCGCCCTCCCTCACCCCGCACCGCTTCCGAGATGAGAAAACCCTCCCCATCCGCCACCGCCAACGTCGTTGGGTGGAACTGCACATACTCAGCGTTAATGACGCGCGCGCCGGCCCGGTAGGCCATCGCCAGGCCGTCCCCCCGAGCGCCTGGTGGGTTGGTCGTGTAACGAAAGATTCGCCCCAACCCTCCCGCCGCCAGGATCGTTGCAGCAGCCAGGTAACGCCGCACACACTTTTTTTGCTTGAAAACGTAAGCCCCGTGGCACGTGATCGGCTCGTAGACGGTCAATGGATCATTGGCGTGGTGGGGGAAGGTGATCAAGTCGACCGCCGTGGCCTCGGTGACGATCTGGACGTTGGGCCGTTCTCGCAACAACGCGATCAGATTTTCGATAATCGCCCGTCCTGTCGCGTCGCCCACGTGTAGGATTCGGGGACTTGAGTGCGCGCCCTCCCGACCGTAGGCCAGATCGCCGTTAGGTCGCCGGTCGAATGGGATGCCGGCCTCCTTGATGAGCAGATCGCGCACCAGGTCCGGCCCCTCTTCCGCCAGGATCCGGGTCGCCGAGGGCAAGCTCAACCCTGCCCCGGCGGCTAAGATGTCCTTGACCAGAAGATCCGGGCTATCTTCCTCGCCTCGGGTGACGATCCCGCCCTGAGCGTAACGGGTGTTGCTCTCCTCCGCTTTTTTCGCCCGCGTCACGAGGGTAATCTGCCGTTGATGATCGCGCGATAGATGGAGCGCCGCCGCCGCCCCGGCAATCCCACAACCGATGATGAGCACATCTGTCTCGTGAGCGCGGGTCACGGGCTCACCTCTAACATACGTTTCAGGGCGATTCGCGCATCTCGGGCCACGTCATCGGGCACTGTCACGTGATTGACCAACTCGCCGCGCGTCAATCCCTCCAATACCCGCGCCAGCTTTTCCAGCGTGATCAGGTTCATCGTCCGGCAATAGCTCGGTTCCGGAGACAACGAAGCGATAGACTGTTCCGGATGCTCGGCCTTTAACCGGTTGACCAGGTTGAACTCTGTCCCGATGGCCCACTTGGCGCCTGGTTTCGCTTCCTCCACCCGCTTGACGATATAGGCGGTCGATCCCGCCTCGTCGGCTAGATCCACCACCTCCATCGCGCACTCTGGATGGACGATCACTTGAATGTCCGGCTCTCGCTCGCGCCACGCCAGCACGTGCTCCGGGCGGAATCGCTGGTGTACGTTGCACCATCCACGCCAGAGGAAGATGCGCCCTTGCTGCAACACCTCGTCGTCATGTCCGCCGAAATCGCGGGTGGGATTCCACAGAACCATCTCTTCCAACGGAATGCCCATCCCCTTAGCTGTATTACGCCCCAGGTGCTGATCGGGGAAGAAGAGCACCCGCGGCCGGCGCTCCAGCGCCCAGGCCAGGACGTCGGCCGCGTTGGACGACGTGCACACCGATCCGCCGTGACGCCCGCAAAACGCCTTCAAGGCGGCCGAGGAGTTGACGTAGGTGATCGGCGTCATCTCTCGCTCTACGTCTATCAACTGGTCCAACGCTGTCCACGCTGCCTCGACGTCCTCTAGGCGGGCCATCTCGGCCAACGGACAACCGGCCTCAAGATCGGGCAGAAGCACCGCTTGCTCTGGCTGCGCCAACATCGCCGCCGTCTCCGCCATGAAGTGCACGCCGCAGAAGACGATGTATTTTGCATCCCTCTTTTCGCTTGCGTCGCGCGCCAGCTTGAGCGAATCTCCTCGGAAGTCGGCGAAGGCGATCACCTCATCCCGCTGGTAATGGTGCCCTAAGATGATCACTTGATCCCCCAATTCGGTTTTCAGGTCTGCAACACGGCCCGCAACGCTGACCTGCGTCTGGGACGTGACCTGCTGGATCTCTTGCCCGCCGATCTTCATGCTTAGATCCAGCGCCGGCGCCGAATGGGTCAGCGCTCCTACCGAGATGTAATCCACGCCCGTCGCGGCGATGTCGGCCACGCTGTCCAGGTCGACGCCGCCGGAAGCTTCCAACGGCGTCTGTCCATCCGTTAACCGGACCGCCTCCCGCATCTCGTCCAGGCTCATGTTATCCAGCATGATCTGATCTACGCCCAGGGCCAGCGCCTCGCGTAATTCCTCCAGGTTTCGGACCTCGACCTCAATCGGCAAACCGGTCGTCCGGCAGCGCTCGACCGCCGCCGTGATTGAACCGGCTGCGTCGATGTGATTATCCTTGATTAGCGCCATGTCGTACAGCCCCATGCGATGGTTTTGTCCGCCTCCCATCCGCACAGCGTATTTTTCCAGCATCCGGTATCCCGGCAATGTCTTGCGGGTGTCCAGGATGCTCACATCTGTCGACTGGACCCGATTGACGAAGGCGCGCGTCATCGTCGCGACGCCGGAGAGGTGCTGCAAGAAATTTAGCGCGATCCGTTCCGCCGCCAGCATCGACCGGGCCGGCCCCTCGACCTCGGCCACCACGGTCCCCGGCGAGATCGGGTCGCCATCCTGCACCAGCGCCCGGAACTGCAACGCCGGATCCACCTGGGTGAAGACCGCCTCCACCACCGGTAGCCCGGCGATGACGCCATCCGCCTTGGCCAATATACAACCCCGCAACGTCAAATCGACCGGCAACACCGCCTCCGAGGTGGCGTCGCCCGGCCCCAGGTCTTCTTCAATTGTCCGCTCAATCAACGGTTGAGCCGCCGAGAGAATTTCCTCAGCCTTCATCAATCTACCTCACCGGCGTCAAAGATCGGCGGCATAGCCCGTTTATGCGCCGAACTGACGATCATTTCCTCAACCTTCGCCAGGGTGACAGGCTCGATGTGATCCGTGTCTCCATCCGCTATCGCTCTTAACACCCGGTCCAACGCCTGGTACGTAATACCCATCTCGCCCTCGTCGGTCTGACCAGGCCACAACCCCGCTGATGGCGCCCGCTCGACGACCGCGTTTGGCACGCCCAACTCCCGGGCCAGCGCCCAAACCTCGGTCTTGTATAAATCGCCCAGCGGCAAAAGATCGACCCCGCCGTCGCCGTATTTGGTGAAATATCCCACCATCAGTTCCGTCTTATTCCCCGATCCCAACACCAGGCAATTGTGCGTCTGGGCCAGATAGTATAAGGTGATCATTCGCAGGCGCGGTTTGACGTTCGCGCTGGCCAGCGGATGATCTGAGGGGGGGAGCGCCGCGATTAACGCATCGTACCCGTCGCCCAGATCAGTGGTCAGCGTCTCAATCTCAAATGTATCCGCCACCAATTGGGCCAGATTTGCGTCTTCTGGAATTGAATGGCAGGGCATCAACACGCCCAGTGTATGTTCAGCGCCCCGCGCTTGCACAGCCACCGCGGCCGTCGTAGCCGAATCAACGCCGCCACTCAGGCCGAATACAAAACCATCGGCCCCGGCGTCATCCAGTCGATCGTGCAGCCAATCTACAATCCGATCTGCTACAGACATTTTACACCTCCGTTTGTTTAAGGAAATAGCCTTCTCGTCTTTATCTCAGCCACGGCGTCATCCCGAAAACGATATAGGCGCGCCGGTCGCCCTTCCCCGGTTTGATACACTCCTGTTTCTTCAATCACGTCCGCCCGCAAGATTTTACGGCGAAAGTTGCGCTTGTCGAGATCCTCCCCCAGGACAATTTCATAGGCGGTTTGCAATTCACTGAGCGTGAACGATTCTGGCAACAACTCGAAACCAACAGCGCTGTATTCCAGCTTGTAACGCAACCGTTTAAGCGCATAGGTCAGAATAGCATCGTGATCGAAGGCCAGCGGCGGCAGGTTATATATCGACCACCAGCGGGCCTCGGCTGCGTCGGATCCGGCGTGCGGGTCAATCGCTGGAGCGGGAATTAGCGCAAAATAAGCCACCGTGATGACCCGTCCCCTGGGATCACGATCCACGTCGCCAAAGGTGTAGAGTTGCTCCAGATAGACGTCTCGGACGCCGGTCTCTTCCTCTAATTCCCGCAAAGCCGCCTCTTCTAACGATTCGTCGATGTTCACGAATCCACCCGGCGTCGCCCACATCCCCTCGAATGGCGAGCGCTTGCGGCGGATCAACAAAACCTGCAAATCTTCGTCCTGCAAGGTAAAGATGACGACGTCGGTTGTCAATGACGGGCGCTCATAATCAGATAATGCCATGCCATACTCCCTCATCACTTCCCTTTGTGTCAATTTTACACAAGTATAGCGATTTTATGGGAACTGTCAATCTGCCCGGTTTGACTGCCCGGCTTGATCTGATGTTGACAATTGTCTTAATTTGGGGTACATTTGATGAAGATACCTGACAGGTCTTCAGGATTTCGCATGGCCCATCATAGACCCTAATTGATGGAAAAAGGTCATTGTTTAAGGCAAAAACGTTGTTTGCGCGGCCTTGAGCAAAACCTTTAGGGTCTCGCCATGCGAAATCCCAGAGAACCTACCTAACAAGGATTCTATTGGTTAGGCCTTAACCCGGGCGGGCTGGATTAGACAGAAAGCAAGAGGTTATCATGTCAACAAAATCCGCTAATAACCAATTCATCCGTTTCTTGCAGCAGGAATGTACCCGGCTCAAGGACGAAAATCAATTATTGTTGGAAGAGACGCGCGCGTTGAAGCGTTACATTAACGCGCTGCAGCGGTTACAGGAGACGGTTCAACGCTTCACGCCTGAACAGGACATTCTATCCCTGCTTGATGACACGCTCGAATGTGCGTTGGTGTTGTTGGACGCTATCGACGGCTCGCTGATGCTGATTGACGAGGAGACTGACGAGTTGGTCTTTGTGCTGGCCTACGGCGTGGCGAGTGACACCTTGATCGGCCATCGCTTTGATCGGCGTCAAGGGATTGCCGGTTGGGCGGCCGAGCACATGGAACCCGCCATCAGCGACAACGTCCGCGCTGACCCCCGCTTCCTGCCGAGCGTCGACGAGCAGGTTGGTTTCGAGACCCGCTCTCTAGTCGCGGTGCCGTTGGCCGCCCGAGGGCGCACGCTCGGCGTCATTGAGGTGATCAACAAGCGCTCCGGTCAGTCCTTCACCGAAGATGACGCCAGTTTACTTTTGATTCTGGCGACTCTGGCCGCCTTGGCGCTTGATTACGCAGCTTCAACTATGGCGGAGTAGTTTTTCAGGTGTGTTTGGGTCAAAAGCACAGCGGTTAAAACCGCGTGGCTTTGGCAACATACCTTTTGGGGTGAGTGAGTTTTATTGTCACTTAATCACTACACGAAGCAAGAACCCGATAAACCCTATGCCAAACCCCAGCTCTTTTTTTAATTTCGACCTCCAAGCAACCGACGGGCCCGCCCGCGCCGGCGTGTACCACACCCCGCACGGCGACGTATCGACGCCGGTCTTCATGCCGGTTGGCACCCAGGCCACCGTCAAGGCGGTCTCGCCCCGCGCCTTGCACGCGATGGAGGCCTCGGTCGTCCTGGCCAATACCTATCACCTCTACCTTCGCCCCGGCGACAAATTGATCGCCGCCCTGGGCGGCCTGCACCGATTCATGGCCTGGGACGGCCCCATCCTCACCGATTCCGGCGGTTTCCAGGTCTTCAGCCTCTCCCAGCGACGCAAGATCGACGCCGACGGCGTCACCTTCCGCTCCCACCTGGACGGTTCGACCCATCGTTTCACGCCGGAAAAAGCCATCGCCATCCAGGAGAACCTGGGGGCCGACATCATCGTCTGCTTCGACGAGTGCGCCGATCCTGACGACTACGCGTACAACGTCGCCGCCCTGGCCCGCACCCACGCCTGGGCCGAGCGGTGCAAGGCCGCCAAGTCGCGCGCTGGTCAAGCACTCTTCGGCATCGTCCAGGGCGCTGTCTACGCCGACCTGCGCGAGCAATCGGCCCGCTATCTGACCCAACTGGGTTTCGACGGGTATGCCATCGGCGGCCTGAGCGTCGGCGAGAGCAAAGCGGACATGCACGCCATGCTCGACGTGGTCGACCCGATCCTGCCGGCCGATCAGCCCCGCTATCTGATGGGCGTCGGCACGCCGGAGGATCTGGTCGAATGCGTGGCGCGGGGCGTGGATATGTTCGATTGCGTCCTGCCCACGCGAATGGCCCGCACCGGCACGGCTATGACGCGCACAGGGCGGCTCGTCGTGCGCAACGCCCCTTTCGCTGAAGATCCCGCGCCCATCGACGCCGCTTGCGATTGCTACACTTGCACCCATTTCAGCCGGGCCTACGTCCGTCACCTGATCAAAGCCAAGGAGATCCTGGCTCACCAGTTGCTCTCCATCCACAATCTCCACTTGATGCTCACCATCGCCCGCGAACTCCGGGAGGCCATTCTGCAAGGGAAATTCCAGGCCTACCGGGATGAATTCTGGCGGATGAGAGTTGAGAAATGAGAATTGAGAGCTGAGAGCTAAGAGCCGCAGGGTTAGAACACTGGTTGGCCTGATCCTCTGTCTCGCCATACTGCTCCCGCTGCCGGCTGCGGCTCATCAAGCATCCTGGCGGGTCTACGTCTTTCAGTATGTCTTCCAGGAGAATAGATTCGAGCCCCTACCTCGTCCCCGCCCGCCCCTCTGCATAGATCACGTTCAATACGCAGACCACCCTGCTACGCCCGATGCGTGGGACATTCGCGCCTCGGCGCTGGCTGACGTCACCGGAGACGGCGTCCCAGAATGGACGCTCCTGGTCTGGCGTCCGTGGCGCGATTGGGCGATCCAAGAATGGGCCCCAGCGCCCAGTCCCATCACCGGTTTCCAC
>DAOTUC010000085.1:0-9472 GCA_034437315.1 Anaerolineae bacterium | reverse complement strand
TGGCGCATCTGGATGTCGACGATCTGCAACAGGTCCTCCTTGGACAGGCTGCGGAACAGGATGATCTCGTCAATCCGGTTCAGGAACTCGGGCCGGAAGGTGCGGTCCAGCTCCTCCATCACCTTGTCGCGGGCCTCCTCGGCGCCTAGTTCCTTGATCCACCGGCTGCCGGTGTTGGAGGTCATGATGACGATGGTGTTGGTGAAATCGACCGTGCGCCCGTGCCCGTCGGTCAACCGGCCCTCGTCCAGCAGTTGGAGCAGCGTGTTGAAGACCTCGGTGTGGGCCTTCTCGATCTCGTCGAACAGCACCACGCTGTAGGGACGCCGCCGGACCGCCTCGGTCAATTGACCGCCCTCGTCGTAGCCCACGTAACCGGGGGGCGCGCCGATGAGGCGCGAGACGGTGTGCCGTTCCTGGTACTCGCTCATGTCGATCCGCACCATTGCATCCTCAGTATCGAACAGAAACTCGGCCAGCGCCCGCGCCAACTCCGTCTTGCCCACGCCGGTCGGCCCCAGGAAAATGAAGGTGCCGATGGGCCGGTTGGCGTCCTGCAAGCCCGCCCGCGCCCGGCGCACCGCGTTGGCGACTGCCTCGACCGCCTCGTCCTGCCCGACCACGCGCCGGTGGAGCGCCTCCTCCATGCGCAACAGCTTCTCTACCTCGCCCTCCAGCAGTTTGGCGACGGGGATGCCGGTCCATTCCGAGACGACCTCCGCCACGTCCTCCGCGTCGACCTCTTCCTTGAGCAACGGTCGCTCCCCCTGCAACTCGTGCAAGCGTCGCTCCTGGTCCTGCAATTGCTGCTCCAGTTCGGTCAGCGTGCCGTACTGCAATTCCGAGGCGCGACCGTAATCGGCCGCCCGCTGCGCCTCCTCGATTTGGTGGCGGACGCGCTCGATCTGCTCCTTGGTTTCACGGATGGCCTGGATGGCCTCCTTTTCCTGCTCCCAGCGGGCGCGCAGGGCCTTGCTGTTCTCCTGGAGATCGGCCAATTCCCGCTCCAACTTCTTGAGCCGCTCCTTGCTGGCGTTGTCCTTCTCCTTCTTCAGCGCCTCCCGCTCGATCTCGAGCTGCATGATCCGCCGGTCGACCTCGTCCAGTTCGGCCGGCTTGGAATCGATCTCCATCCGCAAACGGCTTCCTGCCTCGTCGATCAAGTCGATGGCCTTGTCCGGCAACTGCCGGTCGGTGATGTAGCGCTCGCTGAGCGTGGCGGCGGCGATGACGGCGCTATCCTGGATGCGCACGCCGTGATGGACCTCGTACCGCTCCTTCAGGCCCCGCAGGATGCTGACCGTGTCCTCCACCGAGGGCTCCTCCACGTAGACCGGCTGGAAGCGGCGCTCCAGCGCGGCGTCCTTCTCAATGTGCTGGCGATATTCGTCCAGCGTCGTCGCGCCGATGGCGTGGAGTTCGCCCCGCGCCAATTTCGGCTTGAGCATATTGCTGGCGTCCATCGCGCCCTCGGCCGCGCCCGCCCCCACGACGGTGTGCAACTCGTCGATGAAGAGGATCACCTCGCCGGCGGCGTCGGTGATCTCCTTGAGCACCGCCTTGAGACGCTCCTCGAACTCGCCCCGGAACTTGGCCCCGGCGATCAGCGCGCCCATATCGAGCGCGACGATCTTCTTTCCCTTGAGCCCCTCAGGGACGTCGCCGCGCATCACGCGTTGGGCCAGCCCCTCGGCGATGGCGGTCTTACCGACGCCGGCGTCGCCCACCAGCACCGGGTTGTTCTTGGTGCGGCGGCTCAGGATGCGCATCACGCGGCGAATCTCGTCGTCCCGCCCGATGACGGGGTCCAGTTTCCCCTCCCGCGCCATCTGGGTCAGGTCTCGCCCGTACTTCTCCAGCGATTGGTAGGTCGCCTCCGGGTTCTGGCTGGTGACCCGTTGGCTGCCCCGGACCGCCGTCAGCGCCCGCAGGACGGCGTCCTCGGTCACCCCGTGAGCCGCCAGGAAACGCGCGGCCCCGCCGCCGTGCGATCCGGTGAGCGCCAGTAGCAGGTGCTCGGTGCTGACGTACTCGTCGCGCATCCGCTGGGCGATTTTCTGCGCCTCGTCCAACGCGCGGTTCAACTCCCGCGAGAGCCCCACCTGGGTCGCGCCGCCGTAGACCTTGTGCTTGCGCTGAAGTTCACCCTCCAACGCCAGCGCCATCTCGGCCGGTTGTCCCCCCAACTGTTTGATGACCTGGGGGACGATCCCCTCCGACTGGCGCAGGAGCACCGACAACAGATGCTCAGGTTCAATTTGATTGTGGCTGTACTCGCCGGCCAACGATTGCGCGCCGGCGATGGCTTCTTGTGCTTTTTGTGTAAATTTGTTTAGATCCATAGACAATATCTCCCATAAAGGTTTCAAGTCGTCCAAGTTTATGCGTATTTTACCACGCAATAATTAGAGATGTAATAACGTTTTATTGGATTTGTGTAAGAGGTTTGGTATAATGAGCGCAGAGCGTGGGATGCTAAGGTTGAGAGAAGTGAGCGTGGGTTTTTATGCATATGAGAGTGCGACAGGCCTGTCCGCGTGACGAATTTGCTATTCAGGCGTTGCTGGAGCGGGCGACGTACCGCCTCCCGCACTTGTGGCGCTGGCAAGATCATCTCACCGATGAGCCGTTCGTCGTGATTGAGCGTCGAGGGATCATTGTCGGGGTGTTTTTCGCCTGGCCCGACGCGTCGCCTGTGGCCTGGGTGCGGACGGCCGCGCTGGACGCTTCCCTGACCGCGTCCGATTGGCTCGACCTCGCGCTGCCGCTCACCTCGTCCGGACTTCGACAAAGGGGCGTGCAGACGCTCGCCTGGATGGATTACGACGGGTGGGCCAGCGCACTTCTGCCGCTGCGCGGCTTCCGACGTTTCGAGGTCGTCGCGACAATGGATTGCACGCAGCGGGCTGTGACCGAGCCGGAGAACGCCGCCGATGTGCGCTTGCGCCCGGCGTCGGTGGTGGACGTTCTGGCGATTATGCGCCTGGACCGGGCGGCCTTCAGTCCCCATTGGTGGTACAGCGCGTCCACCCTCCGGCGGCAGTTCGCGGCGTCGTCCCATTTCGTCGTCGCGGAGAAAGCCGGCAGTCTGCTGGGCTACGTGGCGGGAGAGACGCACTTGCCCCGTTCTCACCTGAACCGGATCGCCGTCCATCCGGGTTATCAGGGGCGGGGGATGGGCGCGCTGCTCCTGCATGACGCCCTGTGCGCCTTCTGGCGGCAGGGCAGCGAGCGCGTTACGCTCAACACCCAGATCGACAATCGCCGCGCGCTGAGGCTCTACCGGCGCTTTGGGTTTGAATCGACCGGTGACACGGTCACCTGTTGGACGCTGTCTCTGTGACCGTCGCGGTGGGCGATATGATGGGCGTCGCCGTTGGCGTCATCGTGGGCGGCGCAGTGGGCGATGCGGTGGGCGTCATAGTGGACGTCGCTGTCGGCAAAGGCGTAAGGGTGGGGTGGGGCGTCGCTGTCGCGCTGGGGTTGGGGATGGGCGTCAGCGTCAACGTCGGGAAGGGGGACGGCGTCGCCGTCGCCGCTGTAGTGGGCGACGCTGGTGGAGCTGCCACGAAGACGGTCGTCCGCGCTTCGACCGGATCCCGCTCTCGACTGAAGGCCCGCACGAGCAAGGTGTAAGGCCCGGGCGGCAGGCCGGCGACGTTCCACTCAGTCAATAGCCCATCGGTCACCTGGGCCAGATGCGGCCCGCTGATCCAACCATCCCATCGATCTGGATTTTCTCCCACGCCGTACCAGACCTCGTATTTCTCGAAACCGGGCAGTTGAACGGTTCCTATCACCGGCGTCACGCCTTCGACGGGGCTGCCCGGGGCCGGCGAGCTGATGAAGACCTGCGCATAGCCGGCGCTCTCGTTGCAATACTGGACCGGCGCCAGGGGGAAATCCCCGAAGTATTCAGGATGCGCCTGGGCCCACGTGCGTCCCCGTTCATCCCGAATGACGACCATCACCTGCTCCCGAACCTGGTTGGGGCAGAGTTCGTTGGCCAACAACCCCGTGGCCTGATCGATCCGCACCATCTGGTACCAGTCGTTCTCCTCGCCGGGCGGGGGTTGGTCGACGGCGAACAGTTCTCGCTGACGACGGGGGCAGTATTTGCTCGGCTGGGCGCCCGAATCGGTGCAGACCTCGTATGTTTTGACGTCCGGCGGGCGCTCGAACTCGCGCACCGGCCAATCGGCGTGCGCTGCTTCCATAAAATTGTGCCAGATGGGACCGGCGCCCCCTGCGCCGGCTACGTTGTTCATCGGCGAGTTATCAGAATTGCCCACCCAGACGCCGGTCGCCAGATCCGGCGTATAACCGATCGTCAGCGCGTCCCGGAAATCGTTCGTGGTGCCGGTCTTGGCCGCCGCCGGGCGGGAAAGCGCCAGCAAGCTGGGGCAGCGAAACTCCACGCAACGGGCCTGCTCGTCGGAAAGGATGTGGGTGATCAGATAGGCGTGTTCGGGCGAAATCACCTGTTCCCCCTCGGTCTGCGCGTGATCGATCAGGACGTTGCCCTGGCTGTCCTCAATGCGCAGGATGGGGTTGACCGGCATTCTCACGCCCTGGTTGGCCATGGCGGCGAAAGCGCCCGTCATCTCCAAAAGCTTGGCCTCCCCGCCGCCTAACGTGAGCGACAGGCCGTAGTAAGGCGGGTGATCGTAGGGATAGTCCGGGCAATGCGCCTGGGGATATACCAGCGATTGGACGCCTAACCGCTCACTGATGTCCAGCAAGCCCTCGACGCCCACGAATTGGAGCGTCTCCACCGCCGGCACGTTATATGAATTAGCCAGCGCCTTGCGTACCGACATCGGCCCGTGGTACTTGCCGTCGAAGTTGACCGGGACGTAAGGCGGATTGGCCCCGTCGGGAAATTCGGTCCGCACGTCCCACAGGATGGTGGCGGGGGTCCAGCCCTTCTCGAAGGCGGCGATGTAGGTGAATGGTTTGATGGCGGAGCCCGGTTGCCGGCAGCGCAGGGCGACGTTGACCTGCCCGTCGATCTCGTCGTTGTGAAAATCGACCGAACCAACCATCGCCAGCAGATGTCCGGTCGCCGGGTCGATGGCGACCAGCGCGCTGTTGGTGGCGTTGCGCTCTGCCAGGGCTTCCACACCCTCACGGACCGCCTGTTCGGCCAGACGTTGCAAACGCCGGTCGAGGGTGGTGTAGATGCGCAAACTTTTCCCCTCTTCGTTCTGGTAGAGCGCCTCGGGGCCGTATTGGGCCTCGATCTGCTGCCGAGCGTAGACCACGAAGTGGGGCGCGAAACCCAGCTCGATGCGCGGCGCTTTGAACGTGTACTCGCCGATCTCCGCCATAGCCAGCGCTTTTTCGGTATTGTTGATATAGCCATCCTCGACCATCAGCGACAGGACGTTCTCTTGACGCCTGAGCGCCATATCCAGCCCCCCGGCGAAGGGATCATACGTCACCGGAGACTGGGGGAGGCCGGCCAGGAAGGCCGCTTGCCCCAACGTCAACTCGTCCGCGTCGACGCCGAAGTAGGTCTCGGCGGCCGCCTGGATGCCGTAGGCCAGATTGCCGTAGTTGTTCTCGTTCAGGTAGATCTCCAGGATGACGTTTCGATCCGTGTAAGTGCGCATCAGCTCGGCTGCCAGGACGATCTCCTTCGTCTTTCGCCAGGCCGTCTGCTGGATGCGCTCCTCCGGTTCCAATAGGAGATTGCGGGCGACCTGTTGGGGAATCGTGCTGCCCCCGGAGACGATCTCGCCCTCCGATACATTGTAGTAAATGGCGCGGATGATGGCGATGGGGTCGAATCCCGGATGGGCGTAGAAATTACGGTCCTCGGTCGCGATGGTCGCCTGGATGACGTGGGGGGATATTTCGCTCAACGAGACGCGCGTGCGCCGCCCGCCGTGGGGGTCCATCACTTCGTAGAGCAGACGGCCCTCCCGGTCCAAAATCTTGCTGCTGACGAAGGTGGTCTGGCGGGAGGTCAGCGCCTCTGGCGGCGGGAGTTGGCGGGCGATCGCGATGTAGCCCACGATGGCGGCCCCCACGCCCAGGAAGAAGATGAGCGCCACCGATAGCGCGGTGATGAACAGCCCCTTGAGCGCTATTTGCCCCCAGTTGCGGGGTTCGCGCGCTGGGGACGCTGGCCCCTGGGTCGGCCTCTGGGCCAGGCCTGTGCCCGCCCTGGGCGGGGGGACGTAGCCGGGGCGCTGAGGCGGCGGGATGGGGCGCGGCAGGTCGGCCGTCGGCGTCGCCCCGGTCGGCGTCCGCGGCATCGCGACCGTTGGATTCCCCAGCGTGCCCGGGATCTCGCCGGTCTCGATCTCGTCCGGCGAGATAGCCGGCGTCGGTTGGGTATCTTCCAGCGAAGGGGTGGGGTGGGACGGCTGGACGTATTGGGGGCGGCGCGCCCTGCCCTTGTCTCTCTCCCTCTCGCCGGCCTTCCGCCGTTGAGCGTCCCATTCGTTTGATCGTTCGTTTGATCGTTTGTCTTCCGGCATAAGTGACCTCATCACATACAAGACGGCGTACAGAGGCGTGACGTTCCACGCGCGGCCCATTATATCAGGCGGCGGGGCGATTGCAAAATGAAAAGCCGACCGACTTCGTCGTCCGGCTGAGTGAGCTTATGGGGAAGGGGAGGGTCAGCGGGTGGTTCGTCTCCAGCGCCACGCGCGCCATACCATGTTCAGGAAGCGGGCTGAATCCCTCAGCGGGTGGAAATAGCTCACTTCCCCCACGTCGTAGATTGTGCGGATGTCGACCCAGCCGATGCGCAGACCCAGGCGCACCGCGTGGATGATGACCTCTACTTCCCACTCGAAGCGCGCGGTCGTCAACGCCAACTCGTCCAGGAGCGGCCGGCCGTACAACCGGTAACCGCTTTGGCTGTCGTGGATCGGCGCTTTCAGGGCCCACGAGAGCAACCGGGCGCCGAATAGGGGATTGGTGTAGCGCCGGGGGAAGGGCATCTGGCTGAAGTCTCTGCGCCCGATGATGAGCTCGCCCAGGCCCTGTTCGTAGGCCTGGATGAACGTGGGGATTTCATCCGGGTCGTGTTGCCCGTCGGCGTCCAGGGTGATGACGGCGTCGTATCCCTGCGCCATCGCCCAGGAGAAACCGGTCGCCAGCGCGACGCCCTTGCCCCGATTCTTTGGGTGGCGGAGCACGGTTGCGCCAAAACGTTTCGCGACAGCCGTCGTCTCGTCGGTGGACCCATCGTCCACGACCAGGACCGGCAGGTGGGCGCGCGTCGCCTCCACGATTGGCGCGATGCGCGTCTCCTCGTTCCAGGCCGGGATGAGGGCCAGGGTGGAAAAATCAGGTGCGCCCATATCGCCGTTTATTATACCATCATTGTCCATAACGGGCACATCGGGGGGGATTCATTCGCCAGACGCGGATCGGTTTGGGGATCAATCATCAACCGGGGTTACAATCGCGACAACATGCCGGCATTCAGGACATTTCCTGGGTCGAAGGTTTGTTTCAAGTGTCTAATCACCTTGATTCCCAGCGCTCCCATCTCGTTTTCGACCCAACGGGCGTGTGCGCAGCCGATCGGTTGATAATAGGGCAACGCGCCGCCGGCGTTTAGAATCGCCTCGGTCGCCGCTTGTTTGACGGCCTGGGATTGGACCAATTTAACGTCGGGGCCGTCGCCCGCCTGGCGGCCGAGGAAGATGAAGCGCAGCAGGGCGCTGTGTTCGTTGGCGTAAGCGACGCGCGTCATTACGTAACCCGGGCCGCCGTCGGTCGCCAAAATAGCGACCTTGATGGCGCTCGTTGTCGTTTCGTAGACATCCATCAGTTTCGTCCAGGGGGCTGTCGTCTCCAAACGGCAGACCATCACCCCCCGCTCGATCAGCGCGTCCCGCAGATAGGGCCATCTGTAGCGATCGCGCAACCAGCCTTGCCCAATTCCTCGCCCCACCGAGACGCCCTTGTGGTCGCCGCAGACTTTCATCGCCAGACTCCATTGTTGATTTACCCACGCCGCGCGTCCCTCAAAGCCCAATAACATCAGGATGTTGTCGCTGGCAGGGGCGAAATCAAAGCCCTGGAGCTGTAAATATCGTTCAGCGATTTGATCGACGATCTTGCGCAACCATTGTTGCTCGTGATTTGCCCCGTTGTACCCGTTGTAGAAGGCTGTCTCGAATGTGTCGGAGAGGCGGATCAGTGAGGGGCGTGTCTCCTGGTTTTGGATCAAATCCCGGAAGGCGGAAACCCCGGTCTTTAATCCCTGGAATAAGACGCCCCGATAATCGCGCATCTCAGGCTCAGGGGAAACCTTCGCGGCTGCTTCGGTGATGATTCCATACCCCCCCTCCGAACCTACCAGGATGTCCAGCAGGTTGGGGCCCACGCCCGACGCTGGTGCATTGTTCGCCTCGATCAGGCCGATCGGGGTAACTGCGCGGATTGATTGCACGATGTGTTCGATTGTGCCGTAACCAATCCCATTTTGGCCGATTGAACGGGCGGCGATCCAACCGCCGAGGGTGGAAAATTCAAACGATTCCGGGTAGTGGCCCAGCGTGAAGCCCCGCGAGTTCAGGTAGCGCTCAATCGTCGGCCCCGTCGCTCCGGACTGGATGCGCGCCGTGCGTGAGATTGCGTCGACCGACAACACCCGATTCAACCCGCTGGTGTCCAACGTGATCGTAGGCCGTTCGTCCGTCGTTGGCTCGACCCCGCCGAGGGTTGAGCTGCCCCCGCCAAAGGGAATGACGATGAGCTCGCGATCGGCGGCCCACGCCAACACCGAGGCGATCTGGCCGGAATCGGCCGGGTAGACGACGGCGTCGGGCGGTCGAGGCACGAGTCCGGCCCGCAGGCGGATCAGATCCCGGTAGGATTTGCCATAGGCGTGTTCGACCCGCGTGCGCTTGTCGGTGCGCACTGCCTCATCTCCCAGCAACCGCCGCAAGGACGAGAGCACCGGATCATCCAGGCGCGACGGGCGCAGTGTGATATCTGCTAATGAAACGGGGGCGTTTGCGCGTTCCACCGTTTCGTCGGCCAATTCAAGCCACGTTTGCAACATAGGCCAAAGTTTTGACCATTCTTCAAGTGAATGGATTTGCTCCGCTGTTCCCCATCCCCACCACCGCCGATTTGTCACGCTTGCCTTCCTTCCCATTCCATCGTTCGTTTTACAACGCCAGCGCACTCCGAATTCCATTTTATCCACTTGTTGACCAGGTGTCAATAGGAATTATCTCCCACTGCCTGATTGATTGACAAAACGCTGAATTGCATATGTAACCTCCAGTGACCTCCGCCTGTAGATAAGCGATTTCTTGACGTTGTCTGTTCCCCGTGCTATATTAGGGCCTATCCAGTAAAATTCTTGGTTCTCTGGGATTTCGCATGGCGAGACCCTAAAGGTTTTGCTCAAGGCCGCGCAAACAACGTTTTTGCCTTAAACAATGACCTTTTTCCATCAAAACCAGCGCAAAAACCTTTAGGGTCTATGATG
>DAOTUC010000084.1:0-5489 GCA_034437315.1 Anaerolineae bacterium | reverse complement strand
ACTTTTTAGATGTGTGGGATAATGCAACCAGCGCCTCGAATCTAGAATCTAGAATGAAAAGGGAGGAAGCTGATGGCTGATTTAATTCCAGATATTTTGCTCGCATATGTGACCCTGTTCCAGACCCATTTCACCAAGCCTAGTTTCACATACTTCGGCGGTTACATCTTGAGTTTGCTCATCACTCGCGGCCGCAAGACGATGAGCCGCGTGGCCAACACTTGCTTCTTCGTTGACCGCCACTTGTCCAGTTGGGAACGCTTCTTGTCCGAGAACAAGTGGGATCTCAATGCTGTCGCGGGTACCCTGGTGGAAACGCTCGTTACCAAGATGGGAGATAGTCTCAAGGTGCATGGAGCCTTCTTAGCATCGTTAGACCCCACATTGATCGCCAAGAATGGAAACAGAGCCTCTGGTATTCAGAGATGGAAAGAGCACAGCGGCAATGCCGACAGGGGCGGTAGCATTCGAGGCCATCACTGGGCCGTGCTTGGCCTGATCAGCTTCAGTGCGACAATGGGGCGCTATCTGTGCTTCCCCGTGCTGATGCGGTTGATATCTGGTCAACTCAAACCCTCGCAGTTTTTTGTAGACCCGCAAGGAGTAGCTACCGTAGCAACGATCTGGGATTGTGTCTATCCTCTCATCTGGCAGTTGCACGAGTATCTCAATCACGCTCCGCTGCGAGTGGTCGCGGATGCCTACTTCTCCAAAGCCCCTTTCATTAATCCTCTCCTGAATAGGGGCATCCACGTTGTCACCCGTCTGCGCAAGGACGCTGTGGGCTGGGAAGATCCGAGCCCAGGTCAGCGCTCGGACGCTAAACGGGGTAAGAAATGGAAGCTGGCGCGCTTAATCGATCACCTTCCAGTCGAGACCCTGACGGTAAACCTGTACGGTGAGAAGGTCCAAGTGCGCGCTGTCTCCTGTGTTCTCTGGCTGCGCAATATCTGCCAGAAAGTCAAGGTCGTGGTAGTCGAGAGCCGTGGGCGGCCTGTCATCCTGCTTTCTACAGACTTGGCGCTGTCGGCGGCGCAAGTCATCGAGATCTACGGGGCTCGGTATACGATTGAGATAGCCATTCGAGACTTGAAAGGCTCCTTTGGACTGGGCGACTATCAATGTTACCTCGGTACAGCGATACATCGCTTCGTCCATCTGGCTTGTGTAGCCTTCAACATCCTTCGCCTCATCCAATTGGAGGAAGAGCCTGGCGATTGGCTATCGCCAGCACCGAAAGGAACTTCCCCTCTCAGCTTCGAGCACTTGCGGCACGAGCTCCAACGCCACATCATTCAGCGGATATTATCTCCCAAGTCCGGTGAAAACCCGAACTTGGAGGCTACGGAGACTGAGCCACCCGAGTTAGACGCGATTATGCGAATCGTAGGCTGATTTGCATTAAGATTCCCGCCAATTGGCTGTTCGGTTAGCCGCTTTTGCAAAAACGGAAGTGTAAAGCATTCCGTTTTTGCAAAAGCGTGACCAAAAACCGCAAAAGTATAGGGTAAGGGGATTGCCAGGCAGTTGCTCACCGGTGCCGTCCTTGCGCACGCGCAGGTCGGCCCCGACGAAGGTGGCCTCCGCTGTATCGACGATGGCGACGCCGTCGGCGACCGCCGCAATCGTCACGTCCTCAGGCAGGGTGCCCCGGATCGCGCCCCACGTCCGGCCGTCGGCGCCCGTGGGCTCCGCCGGCTGGGTGAGTGTCGTGCCGGCGCCGGTGTCGGTGAGGGTCACCGTCGCGCCGGGGACCGGGTTGCGATGTGCGTCGTAGACCCGCGCGTGCACCGTCGCCGTCGTCACGCCGTCGGCCGCCACCTCGGTCGGGCTGGCCCACACCTGGCTCTCGGTCGCGTCGGGCGGTCCGGCGACGAAGGTGAGGGTCACCGGCTGCAACAGGCGCACGTCCTCTGCCCAGGCAAGCACCGTCTTGACCTCGGCTTTCGTCGAGGCCAGCGTGGCCGTGACCACGCCCTCGGCATTCGACGCGCCGATGCGTATCTGTGTACCCGTGACGGGCGCGCCGTCGATCCAATTGCCCGTCCCGGCGGTGAATTCGAGGGAGACTTCCCTGCCCGGGACGGGGTAACCCCCGCCGGTCAGGAGCGTCACGGTGATGGTCGCCGTCTCGATCCCATCGGCGACGAGACCGGCCGTGGGCGCGGCTGTCACGGTGGACGAGAGCGGATCCACCGCGTCCAGGTAGACGGTGCCCGGCTCGCCGTGTTCCTCGCCCGTCCCACCTGTGACCTGGATCGTGCCGCCGAAGGTGTCAGTCCCGGCGTAGATGGCGATGCGGCCACCGGCGCCCCCGCCGCCGTCGGCATACCAACGGCTCACACCGCCGTTGCCTCCATTGGCCCGTACAATGCCATCGCTAAGAATGGTGCCTGCCTGAATCCAGATCGATCCCCCTGCGCCTCCCCCCGAACCACCGTAGCTTTCATTTCCATCCAGGCCATTGGCCGAAATTGTCCCCTCCAGTGTTAGGGTTTGGGAGACGACGAGGCGCACACTGCCACCTCCCGTACCGCCTGGTGCACTTCCCCGACTCGCGCCACCACTGCCGAGTGAAATCGGTGCATATACGCTACCGTATGGGGCCCCGCCAGACACACTACTGCCTCCCCCCCAGCCGCCGTGGCCCGCGCCACCCGAACCGTTTCCTGCGCTAGTTGTCTCGCCGGTTCCCGGGCCGCTATCGCTACCATACCCCAATCCGTCGGCCAATATCACTGCGCCCTCCGCCACCGTCACGTTCGCCGCCCGCAGTGTGACGCCGTAGTCGTCGTCGTACATCGCATCGCCATCGTGGTGCGACCGCAACGTCAGCGTCGTCCCCGTGCCCACGGTCACTTCGGTAAAGGTGTACACGCCCGTACGATATGGCGTATGGGCATACAGTTCCAGGCCTCCCACGTCTGCAATGGTGAGAGACGTCACACCTGCAAGATCGCCCTGGACGGCCAGGGTCGCCCCGGCGACGTTGAACAGCGACGGCGCCGCGATGACGCCCTCGACCACCAATCGGGCGGTTCCATCCCCCACCAGCGTGTCGTTGCTCAGCGTCAGCACCGAGGTCGGGCTGAAGACCGTCAGATGGCCGTATCCGGTCAACGCAATCTCATCGAAGGCATACGTTCCCGCCACCAATCCAGCGCTGGCCCCGTCGTGGCCCCCGTTGTCTACCTCCAGGATACCCTGGCCGACGGCATTCGCCAGGTAGACCGTGCCCGGTCCGCCGTATTCGTGGCCCGAGCCGCCCCGGGCCCGGATCGTCCCATCGAAAGCTTCAGCGTTAGCATAGATCGCGACGCGCCCCCCGCCTCCACCACCGGCCAACCAGGTGGTGCCGGAACCATCGCCGCCATTGGCCTGGATGGTGCCGGTGCCCGTGATCGTGCTCGCCTCGACCCACATGCTGCCGCCACTGCCGCCACCACACCCCCGCCCACCTGCTGCTCCATCGGCTCCGTCGGCCGACAGCACACCATCCATCCACAGCGTGTCATGCACCACCAGGTGGACCGCGCCCCCGCCGCCCCCGCCGCAATCGACGTGGTCATACCGGTACCCGCCACCGCTGCCCAGGGTCACCGGCTCGTAGACCGAGCCGTACGCATCGCCGCCGCTGACGCCTCTTCCCCCTATGCCACCCATACCTCCGTGTCCGCCACCGCCTGCCCCTGCGTCCCAACTGTACGTCCCAGCCCCTGGCCCCTGCTGGCTGCCGTACCCTTGCCCATCCACCGAGATCGCCGCCCCCTCCGCCACCGTCACGTTCGCCGCCGAGATGCTCGTCTGGCCCGATAACGCCAGCGTGGCCGAATTGGTCACGACCAGGTTGTGCAACACCACCGTCTCGCTGTACCAAACGGTGTCGGTGACGATGGTCACGTACGAGCGTCGTCCATTCTGGCCGAGAGCGCTGTAGGCGCTGGTGTCGATGACGTTGACCCGATCTCGGAATGGATTGAAGACGTAGCCCCGATAAACGTCCCGCCGCCTTGGACTCGTCTGTCGCGCCACCGGGAGGGCCGCCGAGGGGGTGTCCAGGCGGCTGTCTTCGACAGCGCCCGACGCCGGTTCTTCACCGAGTTCGACCGGGCGTTGGCTGGACGCCGCCTGGACGTGAACGGGTATCGACGCCAACAGGAGACATAGGCTCATCAATGCGTTAAGCAAGCGGGAACGATTCCTCATCAGAAGCTCCTTCCTCTCGAAAGCAAGAGCGTTTCATTTGGGTTGACCAACGTATAAAACATCAGCAAACGTCGAAAGATCGATGCAAATTCAGGCTATCATACCATGGCAGCTCTTACAAATCTCTTACAAAATCACCGCACATCGACAATTTCGTCTTCTTGTTTTGCTGCAAACTTTCGCCGGTTTGGCTCTTTGGATTTTCCGTAGAACCTTCAGCCGCCAGAGTTTTCTTTGAGGAGTAGCCCTGACCATCCAAAACAAACTCAATTGTTCACCCATCGAGGGGATCACGTAGCTGGCCCCGTTGACGGCGGCCTACTCAATAACAGCCGTAACGTTCTCCTCGTTATCCTCGATGAAGGGCAGCACCGGCATCAAGGTGACGCCGGTCTGGATGCCCCGATTGGCCAGGGTGCGCATCGCGGCGAAGCGGGCTGCGGGGCGTGGGGCAAAGGGCTCGACCCTGGCTGCCAGGGCGTCATCCGCCGTGGTCACGGTGAAGCTGACGCTGGCGTAAACCTCGTTGATTTTTGCCAGCGTGTCGACGACGCGGAGCACGCGGTCGCTCTTGGTGACGATGTGGACCGGAAATCTGAACTCGGCGATGATCCTCAGAATGCCTGGCGTCAGGTCGTAAGGTGAGGGGAGCAGCATAAAGGGATCGTTCATTGAGCCCAAGCCGATGACGCCCTTCACTTGCTTGTGCGCAAGCTCGTCACGCAGCAACTCCGGCGCGTTGACCTTGACGAGCACCTCTCCGTCGAAGTCTTCGATTTGATAGCACTCACTTCTGCTATCGCAATAAATACATCTATGAACACACCCTCTGTAGAGATTCATATTGTACTTGAGCCCAAACCACGTGTCGGGCTGCTTGATGTGCGCCAGTAGGGTCTTGGCCTGGATCTCTCGGATTTTCATATTAAGCTCAAGTTCCGGTAAATCGCACAGAATAGAGGGCCGCTTCCAAGCCGCACAAGGGCTGCTCCGGTAAAATGTATCCAGCGTCCCACAAGTCGTGAGTAGATTGGAGCAAACGTGTCCAGCGAATCGAGTTGAAAAACTGTCCAAAAGGGGTGGTTTTGTTACACCCCCTGTTGAGCGCCCAGCGCGCGCTTCCGGCACGTGCGCTCGCTCTGAACACTGGCGCGGAATGACGCTGACGCTTCACCGTGATGAATCAAAGCATTTTCATAAGGATACGATCGTGTCGTCTAAGAGATTCCCTCTGCCGAGTGTCCAACGCATCATCCCAGCAGCGACATCACCGTCGCCAACCC
>DAOTUC010000083.1:0-12543 GCA_034437315.1 Anaerolineae bacterium | reverse complement strand
CGCCGCCGCAGCCCTTGCGCGCGTTCGCCGATTTGACGGATCTTCCCTTGGACGAACAGGAGATAGAGCAGTTGCTCGCGTCTGGTGATTCGGATGACCAACGCCGCGTGCTGGCGGCGTGGTACAGGGCTGGCGCGTACCAATCCGTTCGTAAATTCTTCGGAATGGCGCTAGACAAATTGGGCAGAGCAGGCGCATTGATGCAGGCGTTGGCTTATTTACAGATATTTAGCCAGGATCCCCACCGCCTGGTGAAGATAGAGCAACACGTTGGCCCCCTGATGAAGGAACTGAGAGAGCGTGAGCCACCCGAGTTTAATGACCTATATAGGGCGTTCCATAACTTCATCCGGGGGCGTTCGGCATTATCGTCTGCGCCGGTTGAACTGGACAAGCCCGGTAAACCGACTGAGAAGCCTGCGTCAGCGATGAGCTCACCTAAACAACTGGATAAATCTGAGCCAGCCCGACCGTCCACGCCGGGCCGCCCGGGCCAACCGGTGACGCTGGCGCTGGCCTCCGGCGTCGAGATGGCACTCATGCCGGTCCCGGCCGGCCCTTTCCTGATGGGTAGCGATCCGCTGCGAGACGAGGACGCCCAGACGGGCGAGCAGCCCCAGCACGTCGTCCATCTGGGGGGCTACCTGATCGGCCGCTACCTGGTGACGAACGCTCAGTATGCCGTTTTCGTCCGCTCGGCCGACCATTGCCCCCCGATAGGTTGGAAAGGCATGCAGCCGCCATCCGGCGAGGAGAAACACCCGGTGGTCAATATCTCGTTGGAAGACGCGGCGGCGTTCTGCGCCTGGTTAACAGAACTGCTGCGGGCCGCGCTGCGTGGGAGCGGCGAGTCACTCGTCGCCCGCCTGCCGACCGAGGCGGAGTGGGAGAAGGCGGCCCGGGGGGCCGACGGACGCATCTATCCGTGGGGGGATGAGAAGCCGACAGCGAAGCTGTGCAATTTCGGCAAGCACGTCAGGGGTACAACGGCGGTGGGGCGGTACAGCCCGGACGGGGACAGCCCCTACGGCTGTTCCGATATGGCGGGCAACGTCTGGGAATGGATGCAGAGCTTATATGCGGATTATCCATACGATCCCGAGGATGGGAGGGAGGATCTGGAGGCAGGTGGTTCCCGGGTTTTGCGCGGCGGCTCGTTCGTCTCTGCCGATTACAGCGTCCGCTGCGCTTCCCGCTACCGCAGGCTTCCGCACAATCACAGCGCGCGCCGCGGGTTTCGATTAGTGGCGTCCCCATTTACCTCCCGGTCGCCGCAACCGCCGAAACCAGAAATCAGCCGGTCTGGCGATGTGGGCGGAGACAACCCCGTGCCCTTCGCTGGCGGGCGGATCGAGCTGGACGCACCTTTGCCGCCGCCCAAGCCGTCGCGACCGCCTCTCCCGTCCTTCCCGCCAGCCCAGGCGGGCCAACCGGTGGCGCTGGGTTTGGGCCCTGACGTCGAGTTGGAATTGATGCCGGTCCCGGCTGGGCCTTTCTTTATGGGCAGCGATCCCGACCGGGACGAGAGTGCCGGGGAAGACGAACTGCCCCAGCACGTCGTTCACCTGGATGCGTACATGATCGGCCGCTACCCGGTGACGAACGCCCAGTATGCCGTTTTTGTCCGCTCGGCCGACCATTGCCCCCCGATAGGTTGGAAAGGTATGCAGCCGCCATCCGGTGAGGAGAAACACCCGGTGGTCAATGTCTCGTTGGAAGACGTAGTGGCGTTCTGCGCTTGGTTAACAGAACTGCTGCGGGCCGCGCGGCGTGGGAGCGGCGAGTCGCTCGTTGCCCGCTTGCCGACCGAGGCGGAGTGGGAGAAGGCGACCCGGGGGACCGACGGACGCATCTATCCGTGGGGGGATGAGAAGGCGACGTCGAAGCTGTGCAATTTTGGCAAGCACGTCAAGGCCACGACGGCGGTGGGGCGGTACAGCTTGGCCGGGGATAGCCCCTACGGTTGCGCCGATATGGCGGGCAACGTCTGGGAGTGGATGCAGAGCTTATATGCGGATTATCCATACGATCCCGAGGATGGGCGGGAGGATCTGGAGGCAAGTGGTTCCCGGGTTTTGCGCGGCGGCTCGTTCGACAGTTCCGGTAACGTCGTCCGCTGCGCTTATCGCTGCGGGGGCTATCCGCTTGATTACTACTGGGACGGCGGGTTTCGCTTGGTGGCGTCCCCATTTACCTCTGAACTCTGAAGTCTTTGATCCCTGAATCTCTGAAAGTCTGCACTCTTGGGGTGGGGGACTGCCGAAGGCAGCTTGAGGAGGGGAAACCTACCTGTGGGGTAGTCCCCTCTCCAGGGTTTAGGTCCGCGCTTGCGCGGTCGCTGGTAGCGAGAAACGGGCATTTCACATAGTACCACATACAGATACAGGAAGTCCATCAACAAATCTAGAAATCGCGTTATCTGAATTTTCAACCCCCACATATGGGTTTTATTTGTCAAAATGGCCCATATGTGGGGGTTGAAAATTCAGATTCCGAGTTTTGTGACCCAGGGCGGACTCCCTGAGATACCACAGGATGCACACCTCAAAACGATTTTCGTTCATGAAAGTGGACACTATTTGATTATAGTTTCAGGTGCTCCTTCCCCATAGAGATACGAAATATCAGGAAAAACAAGCGCATTAAGCACGCATAGACCCACCAATTAGAACGATATGCGCTTCCAGAAAGCGTCCGTGTTGTCCAAAATGGTGGTTTGAGAGACCATACGGTCTGAGGAGGATTGCATGCACATCTGGCGCTGTTTTTGTCATTGAAAACAGGGCCACGACCACACCGACCCGGAGACCGGCCTGTGTCATTGTTGTCAAGGCCCCCCACGATGCTGCCGCATGTTCCAGCGCGGCACCCGCCCTGGATGCCGCCCTCGTCTTTTCTGTGTTATGAAACGATGATGACGGGCGCTTTTTTGCCCCAGTCGTAAAACGCTCTCTTTTCAGTCGAATATAGCTACCGGTTGGTCTGGAAGAGGCCGTATTAGCATAGACACACAGTGCGTATAGGGGGGATAAAATGAGTTGTAACTACTTCAAACTGGTTCAGAAGGTTTTGAGGCCCGAAATTGGCAGAACGACTCCGATTACATACGAAGGTGCAATCTGCCGGGCTGGAGTGGACACGTTTGTCGGTGGAGCTGTAACCTGGGAAAAGTGTATACAAGCTTCCCCCGACGATCCCTGTCACGTGCTTCCAATTGAGCACTGGGAACAGTGGAAACGTGTTAGGGGCTTGTCTTGAAGATGAGAAGTGAGCGAGTTATAGGCCAGCAGTCCAATTACTGTATGGAGTTAGACGATGACCGAAGACTTACTGAACCGAGGCAAATTCCTGAACCCTATTACACTAAGTTTTGAATTATTGCAACGCTATAGGGCACATCTGCGAGAGAGTTTATATTTAAGTGACCTCTCCTCGGTAGATGTGGATACGATTCTTAGGAGCATCGAGGTAGACCGAGGCTTATTTTTATCACTCAACCGGAGATACAAGACGGGGGCAACTGGATTCCGCCAATTCTGTGCGGATCATTCCCTGTCCTCCAGGTTGCCCGACTGTCTTGGTTGGTTCAGCGGCGAACGTCTTTATATTCATCAAGAACGAGCTATTCTGTCTATTCTCGAAGGTAAGACGACGATTGTGTCCACTGGTACAGGATCGGGCAAGACCGAGGCATTTCTCATCCCTATTCTCAATCACTGTCTGAAGCATCCGGGGCCCGGTGTCAAGGCATTGATCATTTACCCGATGAACGCGCTGGCGAACGATCAAGTGGAGCGCATCAAAGAAGCAACGTTGGACACCCCTGTGACCTACGGCATATTCGTAGGGCCGGTGGATGCCAGGGAGCGTGACGCAATACGACGAAATCCGCCCGATGTTCTCATTACCAACTATGTGATGCTGGACTGGATGCTGACTCGTTCCAAGGACCAATCTATCTTTGATGCATCGAGAGAGAGTCTTCGGTACATTGTGTTGGATGAGATCCACACCTATCGCGGTAGTAAGGCGACGCACCTCAAGTTCTTGTTGAGCCGGTTAAAGACGCGATTCTCAGTCTCCATAGTTCAAATTGGGACGAGCGCCACCTTGCAAAAAAGAGACCAATATGAGGGATACCTGGTCGATGACAGCGCGCGCCGTGATGCGTTCGTCCATTCGCTCCTCGGTGTAGAGCAATATAAATTCATCGAGCCGGAGTACGAGCCAGAGCCGGATGTTGCCAGCAGTGACTCGTTTTTCCCGCTGCCTGACCCGGATGCCGATTTAGGTTGGGTACTGGAAACTGATCCGGAAACCGGCTTGGCAAACCTGGGGCGATTAATGTGCAAAAGCTACTCGACAATGGATCTAGGACTTGACGCTATCTCTCAGGTATCCTTCTATCGCGATTTGGAACAACACGTTTTTATCCGAGCGATAAGACAATTGCTCATTGACCACGGAGCACAGAGCTTTGTGGAGATAGTTCGGCTGCTGTCTGGCTTGCTGCCCGCTTCTTATCCGAGGCACCGCATTGAAGATATGACAAAAGCCTACCTGAGCGCGGCGGCCTTTGCCAATCACCACGCCGCTAAGAAAGGCCCTTCCATCCTTGACTTTCGCATCCACCTCTTTTTGCGCAACGTCGGCGGCTCGCTGAAACGGTGTATCAAGTGTGGTAAATATCACTCGGGCAACCAGGATATGTGCCAGGATTGTGGTTTTCCCCTCTTTTGCGTCTATCGCCACGACATCCGTCAGTGCGTTGGAAAGGTTTCAGGTAACCGTCTCCGGTGGACGCTGTACCCAGAGTCTGATGATATGCAGAACACCTACTATGTGCTGACTGCGATGGATACGGCCAAGTCCACTGAGCATCCAGGAGAGATACTCGGCTTTCGACACGATGCCCAGATCGCCAAAGACGAAATCGTGTTGGACTATGATGTCTATGGCCGGTTGCGACTGAAACTGCTGCCAGTTCATAATTACAAAGAGGTTGTGAAACAGACCATTCCCCTGGTGGATCGAGAAGAGAGTCACGAATATCTCCGAACGCTCGTGCAGACGGTTCTCGATTTTGAGCCTCCGGGCCGGAAAAAGCTGTTGGGCTTTGTAGATAACCGAGAGATGGCATCTCGCACTGCATCCATCTTGCAAGACGAATTTGCCAGCAACTTCTTGAAGGAATGTCTCAAGCTATGGTATCCTCGCGATTGGTCAGTGGATTTGTTGTCCACTGTACAGATTTTGCATCGCAAGGTAGCAGAACTGGAGAACTTGTCTGAAATAGAACAGGCAATCTTGGGCGAGATCGACCTGTGGTACTGGCGATACGTGAGTATGCCGCCGCGCCAGTTCAGCGGGAAACAGGATCTGCTGCGGCTGCGAGAGCCGGGCGCATTCTCTGAGTTCGAGGCGGATCTGCTTGGGATATTCATCACTGAGCGGGCCTTCGCCAAGGACTATGACGACGATTGCCCTTGCAGCTGTTATATCAAGTTCTGGAAATATCACGCGACTGACCGAAAGGGCATCCACTGTGAGCCAGGTGAACACTCGGAGGACCCGCGCTATCCCAGCATCTCGCTCAGCGGGCAAGCGCGTGAATATCAGTCCTTTGTCTCCAAGCACAGTGACCAAAAAGTCGTGGAAGGTATCGAGTCGCTTGTGGAGAGAGGCGTGCTGCAAGCTGGGTGCACTTCCGATGACAAGACTCACTATTATCTCGATCCACGAGCAGTCTGTTTCAGCCTGCCAGCGTCCGCGCACCGCGATTACGCGCAGATCCGCGACAGATACCTGCTGACCACGGTTGACCACAGTTCTGATGTTCCGATGCATCAGCGGCGTGAGGTAGAAGCCCGGTTCAAGAAAGGCAACCTCAACGTGGTAGTGGCGACACCAACACTGGAGATGGGCATTGATATCGGCGATCTGAAAAACGTGTTGATGATCGGCGTGCCTCCGCTGCCATCGAACTATGCGCAGCGCGCTGGTCGGGCCGGACGCAAGCGCGACGACAATTTTGCTCTGATCGTCACTTTTTGCTCCGAATGGAAAGATCACGACATTTATTATTATCAACGGCCCAAGCTGATGATCAACGGCGTCATCTCACCGCCAGCATTCGACCCGTTTAACTCTGAGATCGTGTCCAAGCACGTCAGCGCATTTATGCTAGAAGGGATTGCCGATGACCGCCAACAGTTGAAGTACTTTGTCCGCGAAATCGATGTCGAGATCCAACGCAAAGCACATGTCGTCCAAGATGTGTTTGGCGCAGAGACGTGCGCCGAAGCATACCTGCTGAATGATTTTCGACAACAATTCCTGAAACACTGGGCGCAGGCCGAGGGCCGTCTCCAACCAGCGTTCTACAAGGATGGCTTTTTTCCTGATTATTCGTTCCGGCGCGATAAGGTCTATTTACTGGATCGAGAAAAACAAGTTAGTTCAGTCATTACAGAGGGTCAACTTGTAGACTCGGCCCTCTCGGAGCGGGAACCAGAGCTGGCATATTACAAGTTTTCCCCAGGCGCGACGGTGTATGTAGCTGGCGACGTTTATATGATCACGCCAGAGGGACGATATACGATGATAGATGTGGACGGTGAGGCCGTGCGCTGCTACCAGTATCTGTTGGCCGAGAAACAAGTCCGGTATGCGGCTAAACGGAAAGAGTTCCGCAAGTACGCGCGCACTGAAATCTTTTGGAGTGACCAGCCTTTCCTGGAAAAAGCTAAGGTGCTGGGCGTTGCCTACGACCCGAACTGCCGCATCTTGTTTTTAAATCGAGGGTCTCTCAGTTGGGAGGAAATTGATCCCTTTTTTGATGAGGAGTGCAATTTCAGCTTGGGGTATGAACTGTACCGCCAAGCACTGATACTGAGATTCGACGCATTGGTGTGCGCCGATGATCGGCTGGTTCTCAGTTTTGCCTCGGCATTGGATCGAACAATTAAGGACCAATATGGCCTGGACGAGGGTGAGATCCGGCTCATCCAGGCATCTCCGCCGCAAACAGAGATTGAGGAGGGACCGACACGCTATGTAATTCTGTATGACGCAGATGGCAATGGCAACGTGCCGTTGGAAGCAGTTTACAAGAACTTGGATCAAGAGATCAGTATCGCCCATCGGACGATGTCCGAGTGTCAAGGTAGTGCGGGTCAGCCGTGTGAGACCGGGTGTTACTTGTGCTTGCGCAGCTACAACACGCGCTTTTTTGCGAGCGCCGTTGACAAAGAGACAGCGTTGATGTTCACAGGGTATCTTCTGGGTAAGAACCGGTTTAAGCCCTCTATCTCGGAACCGGAAGGGAGCACAGCCCAGTTCGATCTGGAACTGCGGATCGCCCAGCATGGAAGCGAGTTTACCGTTCAGGGGCCGCGTGGGAGCTACTCGGCAGTTCCTGGCGATGGCTGGAATGAGGCCATATTTGACGTGTTGACCAAAGCAGTTCAAGCGGAATCCTCGGAAGGAATGCAAGCAGTGAAAATCGTGGTAGGACAGGATTACATCGCGAATGCGATCAACAGCGGCACAATTGATAAGGGTAAAGAGGCGCTGGCGCGTCTGCAGTTCAATCTGCTGCGCTTCCGGCACGTGTTAGCCGAGAAGGGGCGCGTCTGATGGGGTGTCAACTGATTCAGACGCGCTCATACAGGAATGACAATCGTGGCGAGCGGGCTATGCTCGCTTTTCTCCGTAACCTACCGGAGGAATATTTTGTCTATCGCGAGCTTCAGCTTACGCCCCAATACAAGGAGCGGGTACGGGGCATTGAAAAAAAGCAGCCCGATTTCGTCGTCGTGTCACCGGCGGTTGGCGTGATGTCTATTGAGGTCAAGGATTGGAACCTGACCCGCAATATCTACGAATGGCGCGACCAGTATAAGATCCAGGTGACGGATCGGGGTACCGGCAAGGTGCGGGAGGTCGAAAATCCCACTGCACAGGCCAGCGCATACTTGTACGCTTTTATGGAACTTGTCACTGGCCTTGATGTCTTTGTGACATCTATTGTGGCCTTTCCTACAGTCTCTATATCCGATTTTCTGAACCGGCTCGAAAATATCGCGGTGCTGCAAAACCCTCAAAGCCGGTTTTACCTGGACTTGAACCGTACCTTGTTTCGCGAGGATCTGGACAAATACATCGCCCAGCCCGAGGCGCTGCTCGCGCAAGTTGCTGCAACACACGCCCGTTTTCAAGCTGCCACGCCCAGGCAGGTGGAGCAAGTGCATATCCGTCTCTTGCCAGGCTCATTTCGCATCGGCGATTATACCGAGCGCCAGCAGAATCAACGTCGCCTCAAGATGATCACCAGAGAGCAGCGGCACTGGCTCGACAGCGTTGACGAAAATCAGAATTATCTGCTCGATGTGGCAGGCAGTGGCAAGACTAATGTGCTCATTTCGAAAGCGATGCGCTTAGTTGAGGCAGCGGGCGAAGGCGCACTGCCCCGCATCTTGTTGACCACCTACAGCCGAAATTTAGAGACCAATATACGCCGCATCTTTCAGGCCAAGATCGTCGACTCGCCAATCCGCGCACGCTACCAGGATGCCATCACTGTCCAAAGCATCTCAGCCGTTATGGAGCGAATGGTCATCACAGTGCTGGGGATGGATAGCATTGATCGCTATAGGACGCCCGGCGAATCTTGGGAAGCGTATGAGAAGAGACTCAGAGACGATGTGGACAGCGTTCTCCGCTCAGATCCAGAGCAGTTCCGCCAATTCGATTACGTCTTTGTCGACGAGATTCAGGACTTTGATAACTTTTACCTGCTGGTGGCTGATCATCTGTGCAAGTCTAAGCGCTTTTTCTTTGTCGGTGACATTGGTCAAAAGATCTACGAGCGCAACCACAGCCTGGAACGTCTGGGCTTTGTCCAAGGACGTGTAGAGTTGAAGAAAACATATAAAATGTTCCGTACGCCGCGTTATATTGCTGAATTGGCGACTCGTTTCATCTTGAGAGATTCGCTATCGAAGAAAGAGTTCGTGGCGCAAGGGTACACCGATGATTTCAAGTATCCAAACAAGCTCAAGAACATGGCTGAGATCATTCGTTCTGATTACCCTGAGCAAGAAGCGGCAACCAGGGTGCGTGGCTTTCTCGGTATAGGCTATGCGGAATCCGACGTGATGGTCATCACGTCGGAAGCGCGATGTTCCCAAATGGAAACAATTCTGCAATCAGCCGGGGTCAAATATGCATTGGGCGAGCCGGAGCAGGGGGCCGCGGTAAGTTTAGTGACCTTTATGGAAGTCAAAGGTCTGGAAAAGGAAATCGTGTTGGTCACAGGCGTCGAGGACCTCTATGAGCGTTCCAAGCCGCGAGGGATGTTCGATGACGAGGACAGCCGATATTTCAAGGAATTATTGTCGCGGCGCAAAGTATACGTTGCTGTGACACGCTCGTTGGAACAGTTGATCATCTACTACCAGTATGGCGATAACCGGTTTGTATCTGATTTGGTCGAAATCAACAATGACATCCTGAGTCGGCGGCAAGTGGGGTGATGATGGCTTTCAAGTTCGAGGATGAGCTGCGAGAAAGGGCTGAACGCTTCATTGCAGTACTCAATGAGGCCGGGATTGAGGCTACTATCGTCCCTGCCTCCTTCCGCGACTATATGGTCAAGGTATCGGTCAGCCGGGCGGGGCGTGTGTTCGGACACGTGAATCTGTACTATAGTCCCAAGAAGGACCTGTTTTCGCTCAGGACCCACGAGTTGAGGGACAAGGCAATTGTGCCAGACCTGCAAGCCTGCTGGGATTGCCCAATTGCCCCTGCGCCAGCCCAGACCGTATACCAGATCTATGTAGATGGCTCCTGCATAGACGAGAATGTTGGCTATGGCCTTGTCGTTCTCAAAGATGGTCAAATCATTGACGAACTGTACGGCCCTGTCGAGGATGATGCCGCCCAGGGGATGCGTCAGGTGGCGGGCGAACTACAGGCAGCGCAGGAGGCCATCGCTTGGTGTCAGGAACACGGTACAGCGGAAGTCTCGTTGTTCTACGATTACGAGGGGATCGAAAAGTGGGCCATTGGCGTGTGGCATGCAAAAAAGCCCGCCACTCAAGCCTATGCTCAAGCAGCACAAGAATGGCCTGTAGTGGTGTATTGGCACAAGGTCGACAGTCACACTGGAAACCGCTGGAATGATCGCGCCGATGAGTTGGCTAAACAGGGTGCCCGAGTAGATGCGATAGAACCGGAAGTAGACTCTATGCAAGACCCGTTGGAGGCGTTGGGTGCCAAACTAGAGGAATTTGTGTTGTTTCTGAAAGATCGAGGCGTAGACAGCGCATACCAGGGTATTTGCAACAATCAATTTTTTCGGATAGCAGTTGCGCCCGGTGGCTACATGGATATATACAACACCCGTAAACGCTCTCCATCGCAGCCCTATTTGCACAGTTTTCGTGACAAAGCCTTGCAGGGCGTTGTCAAAGATTTATGGCAGGAGTACTATGAAGGGCGTTCGCAGGAAAGCGACTGTGAAAAAGCATGGTTAGAGGATGCAACCTATTACTACGAGATTCTAAAGCCATACCGTGACTGTGCGTTTGATTTTTGGGAACTCGCCTCGGCATTGGAACGAGCGTACTGTCACCTGCAACAGATCGGCATAGACGTCAAGTCCAACCGATATGATTTCGATAAACTAGAGGTCATTTACTGTGCACTCAAAGAGGAGACAGAAATATCATGACGAACGTTATGGAGATGAAGGAGCAAGCATCCACACTGCGAAAGCAGGGAGACTATGAAGAGGCGATCAATCTATTCCGCGTCCTTTGGGATGAGCACCGCGATCAATGCAATGAGTGGGATGGTTGGGGGTATGCGTTTTCTCTTCGAAAGTTAGGCCGCAGCCAAGAAGCCCTCGAAGTATGTCGAAAGGCACTGCTGTTCAATCCGAACCTTGATCATCTGACGAGCCTCTATGGTTGGTGTCTTTACGATGTCGAGATCAAACGTACGGATGCCGAGGTCCAACAGCACGAGGGTCGTTTCCTTGAGGCTGCGGAAGAGATTCTTCAGTTGGGCGAGCCGGGCAAGTTCTCGGCACATGCTCGTACTCTGATGCGGGTAATTGACTACTACCGACAGAAACTCACTTCTCCAGCGACCAAGATATTGGAGTGGTGCGACCGAATCCAACCGGATCAGTTGTCGAACGAACCAGGATATGGTACTGATAGCAAGGGCAGAACCATTGAGTATGCGTCAGATCGGGAAAAGTGGTACGCCTGCCGCTGCAAGGCGCTCTTTGACCTAGGCCGCTATGATGAGTGCATTGATCTGGCCGGGCAAGCCCTCGCCGCGTTCCCCAAGCTCCACCACGACAACGACGTCTGGTTCAAGTGGCGCATTGCTCTGTCGAAAGCTGATCTGGGCGACCGGGAAACCGCAATTTCAGAGCTCGAGGCGCTCTTGTCTCGAAAAAGAGATTGGTTCATCTACCACAAGATTGCCCAATACTTGCTTGAGCTGGGACGGGCAGACGAGGCCTTGAATCGCGCCGTCGAGGCAGTGCTCGGCCCTGGACCATCGGATCTGGGCTTCAAATGGGAGTTGTTCCTGCTGATGGGCAGGATTTTCCAAGTGCGGGGAGACATGGATCAAGCCAGAAAACACATCTTACTGGCTGCAAAGGTGCGCCAGGAGGAAGATTGGAGAATTCCCCTTGAGTTGTCACAAGCGGTAAGCGAGCTAGGTGTGGATATGAGTTCGCAGATTGCAGCAAGGGAACTATATCGGGAGCTACGGCGAGATTGGAAAGAAATGAAAGCATCGAATATGCCGCAAGAACAAGGCAAGATCAAGAATATAGTCAGCAGAGGTCACGCGGGCTTCATTCATGGCGATGATGGGCGTGACTATTATTTTCGATTGAAGTGGTTTGAAGGCCCACGACATCTTTTAGAACACGGTCAGCGGGTCAGCTTTCATATTGAGGAGAATCCAGATCCTGAAAAGTGTGATATGGCCAAGTTCGTTAGACCGTTGTGATACACTAACTTAAAGAATGTGCAATCAAAGCGCATTTAGGCGCATTTAGCACCTCGAAAAAAAACAAATCTCGAATCTGCTAGGACAATCTGATATATTTACTCCTATTGTGGTATTGTTCTGCATCATATTCGTATTCCGATGAAATCGTCCACGTGTTCCGATCAAGCCGTCCACTGCCGGAGCGAAGCGACGCCAGCATTGATATTATGCCCTCAAGTGGTCGACATAGGCAAGGGAGAATCGACCTTGCGGCGTGATTCCGCAGATTGAGCTATTGCGTTCGATATACTGAGCGCCGCCGTTTACGCAAGCGGATCTGCTGTCGCGTCACCATTGAGCCGATATACCACCCCTCAACCGCAATACGAACACGGGCCTTGGTCATCGTTTCGGCCAGCTACGCTCTCAGCCCTCGTCCCGAGGGCGGGTTTTCGGGGCAAATCTCGCCTGAAACGCCCCCGGACGGGGGCTTGGCGCTAGACGAAATAGGCAAGTGGCCGA
>DAOTUC010000082.1:0-19029 GCA_034437315.1 Anaerolineae bacterium | reverse complement strand
GGTTCGAGCACGTCCTCCACCTGGATGATGTGCAACCAGCTATCGCCAAAGTCGTACTCGTAAGCGAACTGATCTCCCTTTTCGGAGACAATCTCCGCCAACACGACTTCGCTCTCGTCCTCCATATGCATATCGTCGAAATCGGGGTGCAGTTCGCCGTAATAGGTCTCCCCGACGATAAACTGGTGGAGGTGATAATTATCCCACCCCATCGCGACTTGCAGGATGGTGTGGAACTCGTCCAAAGGGGTGTCGTCCGTCAACAGGAGCCGCCGCCAGATGGGCGGGTGGGTGTCGGCTAACGTGACTTTGATCTGGTAAACTGAAATCTCGGCCATATTTTTTCTCCTTTTTTGCATTTTGGTAAAAGTTGCGCAATTGATTATAGAGAGCCAGACGGAGGAGGCGCAAAGTCGGCGACGATAAACTCATTTATGCAACCAAGCACGGCCCACTTGCGTATATCATACTAGATTCGATAGAAAGCAAAAGGAGGCAATGTAATGTTAGATTTACTCATCGAGCTAATTAAACTGCCGTTCATCTTGATCGGATGGTTGATCAAGGCCTTGGTTCTCTCGCTCGTCTGGCTGATCAAGCTGCCGTTCGTGCTCATCGCTGCGGTGTTGGGCGTCGTGCTGGGGCTGGTGGGGGTGGTGATCGCCGTCCTCGGTGTGGCGCTGACGCCCGTCCTGGGGATCGGTCTGTTGATCCTGCCTATCGGCTTGATACTCCTGCTGGCTGCCTGGCTGATCTTGAAATTACTATAACCCTCTGCCGGGCGGCATGCAGGCCTCGGAGGTCTCCACCTGATCCAGTTCAACTGGGCTCCAAAACCTGACCGGAGACCTCCGAGGTCTACCAATCCCCGAACCTACCGATTCATCACCTGCCGCTGAAGCTCGTACAGCGCGTTGATCGCCTCCAGCGGCGTCATCTGAGAGACGTCCAACCTCCGCAATTCTTCCACGACAGGATGTTCCTGGGCGAAGAGCGCCGGCTGATGGGGTTCCGCCGCCGGCGTGCCTGGGCGGAACTCGCCGCTTTCCAACTGGGTCAGCAACGCCTCGGCCCGGTGGACGACTGACTTGGGCACGCCGGCCAATTGGGCCACGTGTACCCCGTACGAGCGATCCGCCCCACCGGGCACGACCTGGTGCAGGAAGACGATCCGCTCTCCCTCCTCCGCCACCGCCAGACTGTAATTGCGCACCGCCGGCAACCGTTCGGCGATCTCTGTCAACTCGTGGTAGTGGGTGGCGAAAAGGGTGCGCGCGCGCCGTTCCGGGTGATTATGCAAGTACTCCACCACCGCCCAGGCGATGGACATGCCGTCGTAGGTGCTGGTTCCGCGGCCGATCTCATCCAGGATCAGGAGGCTGCGCGGCGTGGCGTGGTTGAGGATGTTGGCCGTCTCGACCATCTCGACCATGAAGGTCGATTGCCCTGAGGCGACCTCATCCTGGGCGCCGATGCGGGTGAAGATGCGGTCGACGATGCCGATACGCGCTCGCTCGGCGGGGACGAAGCTGCCCATCTGGGCCATCAACACGATGATGGCGTTCTGGCGCAGGTAGACGCTCTTGCCGGCCATGTTCGGCCCGGTGATGATGAGGATGCGCTCGTCGCTGTTGAGGCGTAGCTGGTTGGGCGTGAAGGGTTCGCTGCGCAGCGTCTGCTCGACGACGGGATGCCGTCCGCCTGTGATTTCGAGGGTCGGTGTGGCGGACGTCTCGTCGCCCGAAAGCTTCGGGCGCACGTAACGGTTGGCGACGGCGACCTCGGCCAGCGCACAGGCCACGTCCAGCCGAGCCAGCGCCCGCGCCGTCTGGAGCAGGGCTTTGCTCCGCGCGCCTACTTGCTTGCATACGTCGTTGAACAGGCGCGCCTCAATCTCGGCCTGCCGCTCCTCGGCGTTCAGGATCAATGTCTCGTATTCCTTCAACTCCGGGATGATGTAACGTTCGGCGTTGACCAGGGTCTGTTTGCGGATGTACTCGTCGGGCACGGCGTCGGTGTTGGCTTTGGTGACCTCAATGTAATAGCCGAAGACCTTGTTGTGCCCCACTTTGAGGCTCTTGACGCCGGTTCGGGCTTGCTCCTGCTTTTCGAGGCGCGCGATCCACGCCTTGGCCTCTCGCGCCGACTCGGCGACGTCGTCCAACTCGGCCGAGAACCCCCGCCGGATGACGCCCCCGCCGGAAGCGCTGGATGGGGGTTCGTCCACGATGGCCGAGGCGACCAGGGCGGCGACGTCGTCGCATGGGTCGAGATCGGAGGCCAGCGATTGGAGGCGAGCGGCTGTCGTCTCCGTCGCTTCTGTGGCAGCTTCTTGCAATGTTTGGGACAACGCCGGCGCCGCCTCAAGCGCCTGGCGTATGCCGACCAGGTCGCGCGGCGTCGCAACGTCGGAAAGCACCCGGTTGGTCAAGCGCTCCAGGTCTGGCGCGTCCTTGAGCGTCTCGCGCGCCTGCCCTCGCGTAATCGTGTGGTCGTAGAAGGCCTGGACTTCGTCGAGCCGATTTTCCAGGGCGTCGCGGTCGAGCAGGGGCTGGTTTAGGCGGACGCGCAACAATCGCCCGCCCATGGGCGTCAAGGTTTGGTCGAGCACGCCTAGCAGCGACCCGCGCGTCTTGCGTTCACGAATCGTCTCGGTCAGTTCCAGGTTGCGGCGGGTGGGGGCGTCGAGCGTCATAAAGCGGTCGACCGTGTAGGCGCTCAGGCTCACGATCTGGTTCAACGCCCCTTTCTGGGTCTCTCGCAGGTAATGGATGATCGCCCCGGCTGCTCGAATGGCGAAGGGTTTGCCGGCGCAACCGAAGCCGTCCAGCGTCGCCACGTCGAAGTGCTCGTGCAGAAGCTGGCGGGCCGCCTCTAACTCGAAACGATACCCTGGGAAGGGGGTCAGGTGCAAATCGGGAAAGATCGTCGGCCAATCGGCGAATGGCGGCCCACCCGCCATGCCTTCAGGGATCAAACACTCGCGGGGTTGTAGGCGGGCCAGTTCCTGCTCCATCTCGTCGGCGCGCAACTGGGTCGTGGAGAACTCGCCGGTCGTGATGTCGGTGAAGGCCAGCCCGGCCCGCTCCTCCCCGACGAAGACGGCCGCCAGGTAGTTATGGCGTTTCTCGTCCAACAGCGTTGGTTCGACGACGGTGCCTGGGGTGACGACGCGCTGCACTTCCCGGTGGACCAGCCCCTTGTTGGTGGTCTCGCCGATTTGTTCGGCGATGGCGACCCGGTAACCCTTCTCGACCAGGCGGGCGATATATCCCTCGACAGCGTGATAGGGCACTCCGGCCATGGGGACGCGGTTGTTCTTGGAGACCGGACGGGAGGTCAGGACAAGGTCAAGTTCGCGGGCGGCGATTTCCGCGTCTTCGTCGAAGGTCTCGTAGAAATCGCCCAGCCGGAAAAAGACGATTGCGTCCGGGTGCCGGGCTTTGATCTGTAGGTACTGTTGGCGAACGGGGGTCGCTTTTGGCATAGTCTCCTCGTGGGAAAGCTAAAAACGATCAGTAGGCGGCGTCCGGAATCTGGAGGGAATCGGACAAAGACATTCTAGCACAAGGGCCTAAAAATACAATTGGGTGTTTATGCATTGGCTTGGGGGTTATCACTAGCGGGAGTTGAATTAAGGGCCAATCCTATCTTGGCATTAATTTGCTCGGTTACTTTGTCTTCCAATTGTTGTACGAAAGTGCTTTTAGGCGGAACCTCAAGATTGGCGCGAAATGCTTCAAACAAATCGTCAATGGTAGACGATTCAAGCCTGGTCTGATAGAGGCGATATTTATCATCATATCGTTTGAGATCGTATATGGCGAAAATAGTATTGGCCTCTTGGTCGTAGGTCAAATTATGAAGGCCATATCTATCCAAAAAATCCTGGTAAATTAGGTCTTGAACGACCCAGTATATTTTGCGTTCCCACTGCTCCATAACAATGCCTTTGGTTAGGATTTGAATAAATGTTCGCTTCCATATATCCGCCAGGTTCAGCCCAAAGGGATAACTTGCCCCTGCAATCTTTTCCCCCTGCATAAAATCTTCAAGCGCCGTGATCAAAGAGCCAGTACTTGTCGTTTGACCAGTCTGGAATTCGATCGCCACGAAATCCTCAATCTTGTTACTCAGAGGTCTGTGCTTCACCATCACGTAATCAAATATGCCGAGATTGCGTGCGCCGGGAATGGATATTTCAGAGAATACCAGAAGGTCACTGCGTGTTCCGAAATAGTGATCTGCGATATCGTAAAATATGATGTTATCTTGGAGAAATCGCTTCGGAGAGAGTGCAATTACACTCTCTCCATATCTGACGGAACAAATGCCCATTGGATAGTTGATGAGCCGGCTTTTCTTGTCGCACGGTAAATTCGCAAAAGGGCACCAGTGCCTATGGCGATGCTCCTGGGCTTCCGTTGTACTTACATCAATGGGATGTCCAAATACTTCAGCTGGGTGTTTTGCCTTTTTCATTTTCGCCTCCTTCGATTAGTCGCTTCCACTGCTGGCGAATTGTCGTTTCGTCCAGGTCGGTGGACAGCAGCCATCCAAGAATTGCGCCGCAATCACGACAAAATGTGTAGCTATCTGTCACGTTGGCTTGAGGAGGCCGAGGCCACGCAATATCTGCCTCCCCCGCATCCTCCGGTTTTAGAACCAGGATCACATCGTGCTTGAGCGCTTTGAGGTCCCGAATATGCACCGACGCGGGATTCTCGGAGAATACAACCCAGCGATTCACCAGCACAAAGCCAGCCCTTTTTAGCGAAAGCGTCAATTCCGCCCAGGCATCAGGATCCCAGTGGTGAAAGGTGAAGATCAGCCGACCATGTTCCTTGTTCAAGGCGCGATGACATTTTTTCCAGATCGCCTCCAGCACCTGTCCATATTTCCGTCTCCCTGGGGCGTTTCCCTCCGACACCGCCGACGCCAATGGATCGTAGCGCCAATCAGCCTCTTCGGGCAAGAAAAGACGCAGCCATACCCGAAAGAAAGTGGAAAGATCGCTATATTGTACGCTGTCATAATACGGCGGATCGGTAATGACGTAATCGATCATGTTTTCAGGAATGTCCAATGCGGCCGAGTCCGCCTGAATGACCAGGAACCTTCGGTTTCCTCTCAGTAATTCGCGCCAGTCGTTGCCGTCGTCGACAGGCGTCCCGCCATCTATCTCGCCCTGAATGGCGACTTTTTCGCGACGCTGCCCGTCAATGTATCGCTCGATTGGCTCAATTGCCCATTTACCAGCTCTCACAATGCGATCGTTGTAAAGACGCTTGAGCGTGCCTGACCGTTTCTGGGAAAAGATAGGATTATTTTCCAACGCTGTGTAGGGGAATGAGTAAGCGTGATGGGAAAAGACGTGCCGGATCGCTCCTGGGCGATTAATGCCGGCTCCTTTGTAACCACATAAAATCGAGTTGAAGTCCAGGGAAGTGGAGATCAGTAGCGCCAACCAGCGCCGATGCGCTTCTGGGAGATCGCTCAACAGCGTCGCCGAATAACCCAGGTAAAGCAACTGGCGCGGTGTGAAAAGATGTAGGTAGGACATGACATTTCGTCCAAGGAGATCGTCGGATTTGGGGCCTGATGGAATATGGAAGTCCTGACAATCTGCAAAATCCAGGTCTTGCGCCGCCTCGACTGCCTCGGAAATACGCGCCAGATCGTCCGAATCCACGGCCTTGAAAAACTGACCGTGTTCAGGGCAACGCCCGACGATAACCAGCGGCGTGTAACGCTCTGGGAACGGTTCGTCCAGGATATCCTCGAAAACTTCGTCGCAAGTTGGACATCTCCTCGTGCCTTTTTCAATCAGTGGTCTTGTCGCCTGACTAATCGTTTGCGTTGAGCAGTGATGTTGAGCGCCGCGATAGACCTCGCGACACGTGGGACAGATGTAGATATCGTCGCCGTGATTCTCCCGCAGCAAGAAGCTATCGACGAACAGCGCCTCTTGGCAGGCGCATCTTCGGCGCAATCCATAGAGTACAAACTGCATCTCGGCGTTATTGGCGCAGTCAGGGCAGGTGGTTTTATAGAATGGCGAGAGGGAGTGGCTCAGTGTGGCGAAAAATTTCTCAAAGACAGTTTGCTTGTGGGAGAGGGGGATCATCGTCAGCGTGGCTTTAGCTTGAACCATCGGGATAGGATCGATGTCGACGCCCGCGACGTTGGCGCCCATACGAATTGCCTCGTGGAGGATTGTGCCGCCGCCCATCATGGGATCAAGAATGACAATGTTCTCTAGCCCGCCGGGCGCGTAGAAGTCCCGCTTGATAGGGTCAGCGACTAATTGCTTGAGAATCTGGCGAAAGATGGCGCCGGAACGACGCGCCCACCACTTATGCAGATAGGTATTGGGGCGATAGAGGTGCTTGTTATAGGATTCCAATCGGGACAACTCGTTGATCGCTTCTTCGGGGAAGCGTTCGTCGATGGGCGGATGTATCCCATTGACCTCGTCGGGTGCGGATTTGAGGTCCAGGGCGAGTTGGATTGGAATCTGCATGCCCGTTCAATTCCAGGCCATGTCGCTGCGCTTGGCCCAATAGACATCGGCTGGTTCTACCAGCGCCGCCAATTGCGCCTCGGCCTCGTCGTCCCACGCCACATCCAGCGCTTTCAGGTTGGATTGGATGTGCGCCGTCTTCGCCGCGCCGCTCAACACGATGGTCGCCCAGGGCCGGGCCAGGACGGCCGCCAGGGCCAGCGCGTCGATAGTCGTGTTCAGCCGCTCCGCCTCCCGCTGTAGGCGCGCCATCTGGTCGGCGAAGGCCGGCGCGGTGTTCTTGTCGGTCAGGCGGCCGTTGGACAGCGCTTCCTTGACGATGACGCCCATGCCGATCTCGCTCGCCCGCGCCAGCGCCGGCCCCGTCGAGCGTTCCAGCAGGTTCCACGTCGCTTGCACGGTATCGAAGAGACGCACGCCGTCTATTTCGGTCTCGATCGCCAGGTCGACCACGTCCTGCTGGCGGGGGCCGCTCACCGTCAGCCCGATGGCCACGCCGCTGTCTTTCAGGCGGGCCAGTTCGGTCAGTACATCTGCATTCTCCATCACGCCGCTCTTCAACGTCGCCGAGTGAATCTGGTAGAGATCGAGATGTTGCCCCAGGTTGGCCTGGCTCTCATCCCATTGTCGCTGAAGGACGGCCAACGAGTGCTCTTTGACCTCGTGCACCTCGGCGTCGACCCGCCAATCGGCGGCGTAGGTATAGCCCCACTTGGAGCCCACGACCACGTCCCAGGGGGCGAGGTCCCGCGACCGCAGCCAGCGGCCGAGGAACTGTTCAGCGCGCCCGTAGGAGCGGGCGGCGTCAAAGTAGCGCACGCCGCCCGCGTAGGCCGTGTCGAGCACGGCGTGGGCGTGAGCCGCCATCGCCTCGACGTCGTAGTTCTCGTTCAAGTCTTCCGCGTGGTCGATGTTGATGTAGCCCGGGCGGCCGAGGGCCGCTAGGCCTAATCCCATCGGCGTGACGCGCAGGTCAGTTGAACCCAGTTTTCGTAGATCCATAGCTAGTCTCCAAATTGAGCGCTCATTTTTCAGAGCGCGTTTTTCAAAGCGCGAATTCGTCTAAATCGTAGTTGCCGCTGTTGAAGGCCACCAGCCTCGGCCAGTCAATGCCACCCAACGGGTCGCAGAAGCGGTCGATAAACTCGTGGGTGAAACGGTTGACGACTCTCCCACGCTCTGCATCAAAAGCCTCGTTGTGCTGTCTGGCCCGGTAGCCGATGGGCTCAATGATGTCGGTGTAAAGCGCCTCATTCTCGCTGATCAGGTACCAGAAGTTTTGCCCCACGACTTTCCAGCAACCGGGCCACCGGTAGTTGAAGTTGGTGCGTGTATTGCCGTAACAGATGCCCAACACAGGTCGCACAGCGCCGGCAGCCTGTGACTGCTGCACGCGGATGACAGCGTTTTTCAGGTCTTGCACCAGCTTTTTCACCTGGGAGCTGTTCCCCCAATTCGGCCCCGATTTAATCGAGACGACGTAATGGATGTCATTGTGAATGAATTCCAGATCGACGCCTAGGGCAGTTGACTTGTGACCGCCGCACGTCTGCCCGGCGATGAAGATCGCCAGATTTTCGAGGAAATCTCCAAAGAGTTTCTTCTCCGAAGAAGAGAGGTAAGCATCTAACAAACTCCCCATCAACTCGCCAGCGGTAGTTATATGCTTGGCTTTGAATAAGTAAGGATTCTTTTTCCTAAGCAGGTTATCCAGGGTGAGTGTTTCAAGTGAGTTAATTCGACTTTGATGAAAATTCACGATATGCTCATTGACGAATTGGCAGACTATCTCTGGATTTAATTCCCTCATTGCTCAGTTTCCTTATTCATAGAGACTATTAAAAAATTCGCTCAGAGGCCCGTCCTCGGGCCGATTAGTGCCCCCGGGACGGTGGCTATAGAGCAATTATTTAAGACACTCTAAACCTCGCTCAGTTCAAGTAAACGGGGTGAGCGTGTCGGGTCTTTTTTTCTTGCCAACTCGCAGATGATCGGGGGTACGGATTGAGCAGCACGTGGGCGATCCGTCCAATCCTGGAAATTCGTGTTCTTTCGTAACGACTCATCCGCTGCAAACGGGCAGCGGATGGTCGACCCCCATTCTCCGACACAGCAAAAAAGGGCTGGCCTGAGCCATTACGTTCTTTCCACACCACCTACGTGATGACGATCTTTACCCGTATTCGTAGAATCCCCTGCCAGTCTTGCGGCCCAGGTGACCGGCGGCGACCATGCGCTTCAGCAGGGGGCAGGGGCGGTACTTGTCGTCCCCCAGGCCCTCCTGGAGCACGTTCATGACGTTGAGCACGATATCGAGCCCAATCAGATCGGCCAGGGTCAGCGGGCCCATGGGATGGTTCATGCCCAATTTCATCACCGTGTCGATGGCCTCGACGGTACCCACCCCCTCCATCAGGGCGTAGACCGCCTCGTTGATCATCGGGCACAGGATGCGGTTGGAGATGAAACCGGGATAATCCTGGGCCTCCACCGGCGTCTTGCCCAGCTTCTCCGACAGCCCGACCACCGCCTGGGTCGTCTCGTCCGACGTGGTCAACCCGCGAATGACCTCGACCAGTTTCATCAGCGGTACCGGGTTCATGAAGTGCATGCCGACGACCTGCTCGGGGCGGCCGGTGACCGCGCCCAGCTCGGTGATGGAGATGGACGAGGTATTGCTCGCCAGGATCGCCTCCGGGCGGGTGCAATCGTCCAATGTGCGGAAGACCTTTTGTTTCACGTTCAGATCTTCTATCACGGCCTCGACTACCAGATCGGCCGGCGCAGCCTCGGCGACCTCGGTAGCGGTGGTGATGTTCGTCATCGCCGCCTCTTTCTGCGCGTCAGTGAGGCGGCCCTTGCTGTGGAGCTTCTCGACCGACTTGCTAATTGAGGCGACAGCGCGTTCCAATTGCCCGGCGTCGATGTCGATGAGGCGCACCTCGTAACCATTCGTCGCGCAGACCTGGGCGATGCCGTGGCCCATCGTGCCGGCGCCAATCACCGCGATACGTTCGATGTTCATTCTAATGCCTCCTGTTTGTCATTCGTCATTCATTCGTCATCTGTCATTCGTCATTCGTTATTCGATCTCGATTGCCATCGCCACCGCCTCGCCGCCGCCCAGGCACAGGGTCGCCAGGCCGCGCTCAAGCCCCCGCTGGCGCAGGGCGTGGATCAGTGTGACCAGCACCCGCGCGCCGGAGCATCCGATGGGGTGTCCCAGGGCGATAGCGCCGCCGTTGACGTTGACCTTGTCCCAATCCAGGCCCAGTTCCCGACCATCGGCCAGGCATTGAGCGACGAAGGCCTCGTTCATCTCCACCAGGTCGTAGTCGTCGACCGACGTACCGGTCTTTTCCAGCACCTTGCGGACGGCGAAGATGGGGGCGGTGAAGATCTCGAGCGGCTCGACGGCCGCCTGGTCGTAAGCCACGAGCCGCGCCAGCGGCGCGACGCCCAGCGCCTCGGCCCTGGCGCGGCTCATCACCACCGTCGCGGCGGCCCCGTCGGTGATGCCGGGCGCGTTGCCGGCCGTGACGACGCCATCGGCCTGGAAGACGGGCCGCAGGCGGGCCAGCGCCTCCATCGACGTATCCCGCCGCGGGACCTCGTCGGTGTCGAAGATAAGCGGCTCGCCCCGCCGCTGGGGGACCTCCACCGGCGCGATCTCGGCCTCGAAGCGGCCGGCGTCGATAGCCTCAATGGCTTTCATCTGGCTGTTGTAGGCGTATTCGTCCAACTCCTCCCGCGTCAGCTTGTATTCGCGGGCGATCCACTCGGCAGAATTGCCCATATGGTGGCCCTCGAAGGCGCACCATAACCCGTCGTGGACCATCGCGTCGACCAGCTTGCCGTCGCCCAGCCGGTAACCGAAACGCGCGTTGTGGAGCAGATAAGGGCCGTTGTTCATACTCTCCATCCCGCCGGCGACGTAGATGTCGCCGTCTCCGGCGGCGATCATCGCTGCGGACAGCATCACCGTCTTGAGACCCGATCCACAGATCTTGTTGACGGTGGTCGCACCGACGGTAGGGGGCAGCCCAGCTTTGATGGACGCCTGGCGGGCGGGCGCCTGTCCCTGCCCGGCCAGGACCACGTTGCCCATCAACACCTCGTCGACCGAGGCCGGGTTGACGCTGGCCCGTTCCACGGCGGCGCTCACGGCGACCGCGCCCAGCTCCGAGGCGGAGAGGGGCGTCAGTGTACCCTGGAATTTGCCGATGGGTGTGCGGACGGCGGATACGATGACGGCTTCACGCTTGGGGTCGATCTTGGACATCTCGTTACCTCCTGCTAAGGTTTTGTGGCGGTTGGTATAACCGCGATGACTGATAGCGTAATACCTGAGACCTGTGAGAGGTCGGAGTTCGTATGAAAGCATTTTAGCATGTTTTTTGGGGCGCGCCAATCCTTGCGCTTTGGGAATGTTCTGGTAAGATGTAAGTTGTAAGTGGGCAAGTGTGCAAGTGGGCAAGTTGCAAGTGATTATCGGGAGAAGTGAATGAAAAGATTGAAGTGGCTGATTGCGGTGGGTGTGGGTTGTATGCTTCTATTTGGCGTCATCGTCTCGCGGGCGGATCCGTCGACCACCCCGCGCACGATAAATTCCGGGCAGCATTTCCTGCCCCCCTATCCCAGCGACCGGGATCGTTTCGGTTTCGACAGCGAAAAATCACCCCCGCTGACCGAGTTTGACGTCGCCCAACTCAACGCCGGGTGGTACAGCGATTGGGGATACAGCGCCAACCCGGCCCATCCGGACCATCTGACCTACGTGCAGTTGATCCGTTTCTCGGCCGGGAGTTGCAGTAGTCCCTACACCGACCCAGCGGAGGTGAAGGTCAGCCCCAGCAAGGCGACGATGGCCCAGATCGCGGCCGCCCAACCGGGGTCGTTGTGGATGTTGAGCAACGAGCCGGATTCTTGCTACCAGGGCAACCCGGTGCTGCCGGAGGTCTACGCCCACGTCTACCACGAGTACTATCATTACATCAAGAGCGTCGACCCGACCGCCGTGATCGCCAACGGCGGCATCGTCCAGCCGACGCCGTGCCGGATGATGTACCTGGACGTGGTGTTGGACACTTACGAACAGGCGTATGGCGAGCCTATGCCGGTGGACGTGTGGAACATCCACGCCTTCGCACTGCGGGAGGAGTGGGGCAGTTGGGGCGCCAGCACGCCGCCGGGGGTGCCCACGAGCTGCGGCATCGACTACAAGATCCGCGACGCCGACGACATCGACATCTTCCGCGATAACCTGATCGCCTTTCGCCAGTGGATGAAGGATCGAGGGGAGCAGAATAAGCCGCTCATTATCAGCGAGTACGGCATCCTGTGGCCCGATTGGTTGGCAGATGAGGACGGCAGGAAATTCACCCCCGCGCGGGTGAGCGCCTTTATGGTCGAGACCTTTGATCTCTTCCTGGGCGAGACCTACCTGGAAGTCGGCTTGCCCCAGGACAACGGCCGGTTGGTGCAAGCCTGGGCCTGGTACAGCCTGAGCGAGGACAGCCAGTACAACGGATATCTTTTTCACAGCAAGACCAAGGCGATATCGGCCATGGGGCAGACCTACGCCGATTACACCGCCGCGTTGCCGGCCGACGATCTGTACGTCGATCTATCGATCTCGCCGCATGTGACGTTGGATGTGACACCTCTGCAAAATATATCCCTGGGCGAGCCTTACGAGACGACAGCGGTGACGTTGCCCGTTAGCGCCTGGGTGACGAATCTGGGGAAATTGGCGGCCGACGGGGTGACGATCGAATCCTGTGTCACGGCTTTGACAGCGGGCAGCGTCAAGTTGCCATGCTCGCAACAGGTCCTCAGTGTCCCCGCTCGCTACGAGGCGGAACCGCTGCCGTTTTTGGCCGCCTCGGTCGTCCTGACGCAACCGGGCGTGTACGATCTCGACGTGACGATTGAGATGGACGCAGACCTGGAAGATGCGTTTGGCGATCTGCGAGCGTGGAACGATCACGTGACAGCGACGGTGAACGCTGCGTTTGACGCCCGCCCGGATCTGGCGATCATAGACCTTGTATGGCGATTCGACCAGCCGACGATGCAGAATGGCGCCCTGGATGTCGCTTTCAAGGTCGGTAACGAAGGGATATGGCCGACGTCTGACGTTTCGGGCACGCTGTATCTGAGCGATACACAGGGCAGCCTGCTCGTACCGGCCCAACGCTTCGCCGTTCCCGCGCTTGCCTATGGAGAACAGACGACAATTGATGTGGATTCGCTGCCGCTCTACGTCGCCGACGATTTTTACCACTTGACCCTAGAAGTGGACGACGACGCCATTCTGGATGAGGTGGACGAGGAGAACAACCGGGTCGACTTGATGATCCCCTCAATTGTGACGGCGACCCTGTATCCAGAAAGTGGGGTCGTGATCACGTCTACCAGTGGAGACGTCACCCTTGACGTCTCCGCCGGGACGGTGACGACGACGACGATGATTTGCCTGATTCCGCGCCTGGTCTCGCAGGTAGCGCCCGATTACCTGGGTGGTCTTTCAGCTTTTGGATTGGCGGCGTACCGGGACGGACAACAGGTTACAGCGCCATTTTCCCATTCGATCACCTTGACGTGGTGCTATAACGCCGATGACATAAGCGGCGTCATGAGCCAGGAAGGCCTGAAACTGTACCAAGAAACAGAAACGGACGGCGTGTGGGAGGCGGTTGCTTGCCCGGGAACGTGCCTGCATCCCGACAAAGATGAATTAACAAGCCCCCTGTATGATGCGGGGGAATATCTCCTCGGCCAGTGGATCTATAAATTGCGGCTGCCGGTGGTCTTCAGGGATGCCCAATAACGTCCACCCAACGCCGCTTGTATAAATGCGCTCCTGTTACAGTTCTGTCAATCTACCTGCTCCAATTGCGCCAGGCTGGCGACCAGTCGCTTCAATCCGACCCCCTCGAAGGAGACGGTGACGATCTCGTCGGCGCCGTCCGGACGGCTTTCGATGACCAGCCCCTCGCCGAACTGGGCGTGGCGCACCCGCTGCCCGGCGCGAAACTGAGGAGCGTCCTGGGATGGGGACGACGATCGCGCGGGGGGCGCGCCGGTGACGACGTAACCTGTTCCGGGGGTCCTCCCAGGGCCCGACCGCCGGGGATTGGATTGGGACGTCCGGCCCGATTGTTTGTTCCCCTGCCAATCCCCATCGACCAGTTCCAACGGGATGTCCTCCAGGAAGCGGCTGGGAATGGCGACTTCCGTCTCGCCGTAGCGGGTGCGGACGAAGGCGTAGGTGAGGAACAGGCGCGCCTCCGCCCGCGTCAGGCCAACGTACATCAATCGCCGCTCCTCCGCCATCTCTTCCGGCGCTTCGAGGGAACGGCTGTGGGGCAACAGCCCCTCCTCCAGGCCGACGATGAAGACGACGGGGAATTCCAGCCCCTTGGCGCTATGGAGCGTCAACAGCGTGACCGCGTCCACGTCGCCGCTCAGGTTGTCCACGTCGGAGACGAGCGCCACGTCGGCCAAGAAGTCGGTCAGTGTGAGCTCGCTGTACTCGGCGGCGACGTTGCGCAATTCCATCACGTTGTCCCAACGCTCCTCCCCCTCGTCGCTCGGTGAATCCGCGCCGTCGCGGATGTAGCCGCTGTAACCGGTATCCTCCAGCACGCGGTCGATCAGCTGGGCCACGGTCGACTGTTGACTGAAAGCGATCCAGCCATCCAACATCTCCAGAAATGCGCTCAACACGCCCCGGGCGCGCGTGCTCAGGTCGTCGGGCAGATTATTGAGCGCCTCGTAGATCGAGACGCCGCGCCGTTTGGCGAGGGCCTCCACCGTCGCTACTGTCTTGCGGCCGATGCCCCGGGGCGGCACGTTGATGACGCGGGTCATGCTGATCCCCTCGCTCGGGTTGTGAACCAGGCGCAGGAAGGCGATCACGTCCTTGATCTCCCGCCGGGCGTAGAAGCGGGTTGCGCCGACCAGCTTGTAGGGCGTCCCCGCCCGCATCAGAGCCTCCTCCAGGGCGCGGGATTGGGCATTGGTGCGGTACATCACGGCGCAATCGCCGAAACGCTTGCCCTGGCGCGTCAGATGGGCGATGGTGCGGGCGACGAAGGCGGCCTCGTCGGCCTGGTCGTAGGCCTCGTGGATGACGATCTTGGGCCCGCCGCCCCGCTCGGTGAAGAGCGCTTTGTCGGTGCGGTCGGGGTTGTGCCGGATGATCGCCTGGGCGGCGTCGAGGATGTTCTGGGTGGAGCGATAGTTCTGCTCCAGCAGGATGGTGAGAATGTCCGGATGGTCGTCGCGCAGACGGCGGATGTTGCGGTAGTCGGCGCCTCGCCATGCATAGATCGACTGATCCTCGTCAGCGACGCAGAAGAGGTTGTGGTGGACACCCTGCAGATGATGGAGTAACGTGTATTGGGCCTGGTTGGTGTCCTGGAACTCGTCCACCAGGATGTGCCGGTACCGCTCCTGGTACTTGGCCCGGACGTCTGGATTTTGACCGAGCATCCGGGCGGTGACCATCAGCAGGTCGTCGAAATCGAGCCCGCTGTTGGCCCGTAACAGCGCCTGGTAGCGCTCGTACACTCGCTTGACGACCTCGCCGTAGTAAGTGCTGCTCGTGTAGGCCTGGGGCGGGGTCAGATCGTTCTTGGCCCGCGAGATCGCGCTGTGGATTGAGCGGGGACGATAGAGCTTCTCATCCAGGTTGAGATCCTTGAGCGCCTGTTTGATCAGTCGCCGCTGGTCGTCGCTGTCGAAGATGGCGTAATCGCGGGGGATGCCAGCCGCCTCGGCCTCGCGCCGGAGGATGCGGGCGCAGGTGGCGTGAAACGTGCCCAGCGTCAGGCCGCGGGCGGGCGTGGCGCCCAGCAGACGATCCAGCCGGACGCGCATCTCGCGGGCGGCGCGGTTGGTGAAGGTGACCGCCATAATGCGCCATGGGGCGACGTCCATCTCCTGCACCAGCCAGGCGACGCGGCGGGTGAGCACGCGGGTCTTGCCGCTCCCGGGCCCGGCCAGGACGAGCACCGGCCCCTCGGAGGCGGCGACCGCTTTCTGTTGTTGTGGGTTGAGTCCCTGTAAAATATCCATAATGGCGTATTGTAACATGTCCGGCGGGTAAGCGCCAGCGCCCCGCTTTGGAATCTGGGCGAAGTATGTTATGATTAAGGCTTGACGGAAGTCACGAACGGAGGAGGAATAGAGATGGTCATTACTCAGGAACTGCACGTCAACACGCAAGGGAATTGCGACATCCAGGATGTCACGTCACAGGTCGCGCGGGCTGTGGATGAGTCGAACTTGCGGGCGGGGACGGTCACGATCTTTTGCCCCGGTTCGACCGGCGGCCTGACGACCATCGAGTATGAGAACGGGGCGCTCGCGGACCTGGAGCGGGTGTTGGACGAGATCGCGCCCCCGGATCGGGATTACCGCCATCACCTGCGATGGGGAGACGACAACGGACATTCGCACGTGCGGGCGGCCTTGATGGGGCCCTCGTTGACCGTGCCCTTCGTCGACGGTCGATTGACGTTGGGGACGTGGCAGCAGATCGTGTTTATCGATTTTGATACGCGCCCGCGCTCACGCCGGTTGATCGTCCAGATCATTGGAGAATGACACGAGCACGAGCGACTGACGTGCACGGGCGGGGAAGGGAAAAGGGATGGTAAATACCAAAGTGATGGAGGCAGCGGCGGAGAGACGGCGCATTCAGCGCCGCTACGCCCAACAAACTTACAAGGAGCACGGCGACCGCGTCGCCCAGTTGATCCGCCAATTGGATGGCCCAACGCAAGAGGTCCACGATCGCGCGTTTGACCTGTTGAACCAGATGAGCGTACTCATCACAGAGGAATTGCTGGAAGCGTTGGCAGATCCGGCGTTGGATCCTATCGTGGCCGACGAGGTGGTCTCCCTGCTAGGCGTCAGCGGGGATGAGGGGGCCAAAGAGCCGATATGGGAGTTCCTGCAGGCCAACCTGGACGATTTCGAACGGACCTCGACGGCGGCGTTGAGCTTGGCCGGTTTGGGGGATGAACGCGCGTTGCCCTACCTGCGAGAGGGATTGGACGACGATGACGAAGACCGGGTAGCCAACAGCGTCGCCGGTTTAATCATGGTGGGTGAATTGGAGGATGTCGAGCTTTTGCGCGAGGTGCATCGCCGCCACCTGACCAACTCGGAGATTCGAAGCGGGGTCGCCAGTGCCATTCTGACGATCCTGGAGGCGAGCGACGAGCGGACGTTCAGCCGGATGATGGATCACATCCGCACCAGTTTCGCCGATCGGTATCTGTGGGCCGATATCTGGGACATCCTGAATCGTGAGTTTGGATCGTCCCCCCATCCGGTTCATTGAAAGAGAGACTATTAAAAATTCGCTCAGAGGCCGGTCCTCGGGCCGATTAGCGCCATTATTTAGGGCACTCGAGAGGGAGGGGGTTTTATGACCGATCAGTCTGTATCGGCGTTCCAAAAATTGGTCAAGCGCTGGTGGGCCGTCGCCCTGATCTTGCTCGTGCTGTTGGTGATATTAATCGCGACGCCGGGCGGCATCCTGTTCAAGGCCGACTGGGTGGGGTATGCGGTGTGCCATCGAATCACCGAGCGTTCCTTTGTCCTCGCCGGACGGCAACTCCCGCTCTGCGCGCGGTGTACCGGGACGTTCATCGGCGCGTTGGTCGGCCTTTTTGGGCAAGCGGTCGTCCTGCGCCGGCGTCGCGCGGCCAATTTTCCTCCCGGTCGAGTTCTGATCTGCCTTTTCGCTTTTTTCATCTTCTGGGGCGCCGATGGTTTCAATTCCTACATGGCGTTGGTCGGCGGCCCTCACGTATACGAACCCCAGAACTGGTTGCGGTTGACGACCGGCTCCCTGCAGGGGCTGGCGATGAGCGGATTCGTCTACCCGGTGTTCAACTTCACCCTGTGGCGGCGACCCAGCGTCGAAGCGAACGTGCGCGACCTTCGAGACCTGGGCGTGTTAATACTGATGGAAGCTGGATTGGTCGCGCTGACGCTGACGGAGTGGGGGTTTTTGCTCTACCCGCTGGCTATCCTGGGCGCGCTTGGCGTGCTGACGCTACTGACTATTGTCAACAGCATGTTGGTATTGATGATCACGCGCCGGGACAATATGGCGACGACTTGGGCGGACGCCGTCCTGCCTCTGTTGGTCGGTCTCGTGTTCAGTCTGATTCAGATCGGCGCGATCGACTACGTGCGTTATCGATTCGCCGGCATGATGATCGGCGCGCCCCCGATGTGGTAAAAGTTGCTCAGTCTGATTATCTCATCTATAATGTAGGTAGACGTAGACGTGCGTTGTTGAATCTGTTTTTTAGAATAAAGGGGGAAAAGAGATGGACATTGGTCGAGCGTTTGGCGTATTATTCGAAGATAGCGATTGGGTAATGAAGCTGATTTTGGGGTCGGTGCTGATGCTGATTCCCATTTTCGGCCAACTGGCTCTTCTGGGATATGGTGTGGCGATCATCCGCAACGTGATGGCTGGCGATCCCAATCCACTGCCCGCGTGGAACAACATCGGCGATTATTTTATGGATGGTTTGCAACTGGCGGTCGTTAATTTGATCTACGCGATCCCGCTCATCCTCGTCGGATGCATCCTCGCCGGGACGAGTGTCCTACCAGCCCTGGGAGGCGATAGCGACGAATTGGTGACAGTGTTGGCGGGTATGACCGGCATCGTGGGTTTGTGTCTCACATGCGTGGTGATGTTGTACGCGCTCTTCCTGGGGCTGCTATCCCCGGTGTTGCACATTTTCTACGCCGAGACGGGGACCATCGGCGCTTGCCTCCGTTTCGGGGAGGTCTTCCGTTACCTCTCCGATAACATTGGGTCAATCCTGGTTCCCGTGTTGGTGGTGTGGGCGGTAAATGCCTTTATCCTTCCAATCGTTGCGACCATCTCTTTTGGCTTGTTGGCCTTGCCGGCCACGTTTTGGATGAAGACCGTATCGTGCCATTTGTACGGTCAAATCAGCCGGCAAGCGCAATTAGCTGTTCCTGGGGGATTTTAGCTCCTAGGTGGAGGATCAGATGATCGGTCAGGCATTCCTTGGACTGGTCACCGCGTTTGGGCTCTCGACAGCGGCCGGGTTAAACGCCTACATTCCCTTGCTCGTCGTCGCGCTCTTGTCCCACACGCCGTTGCTCAAGTTAAGCGAACCCTATGACGCGATGTCCAGTTGGTGGGTCATCGGTGTCTTGAGTGTACTTTTGCTGATTGAGATCCTGGTGGACAAGTTCCCGGTCGTCGACACGATCAACGACGTCATTCAGACTTTCATCAGGCCGACGGCGGGCGCGATCCTCTTCGCCGCGACGACGAACACCGTCGGTATCCATCCGGTGTTGGGGGCGATATGTGGGGTGATTTTGGCGGGGGGCGTGCACGCGGTCAAAGCCGGCGGTCGCCCGGTAGTCGCTTCGGCGACCGCCGGCTTGGGAGATCCCATCGTCAGCACCATTGAGGACGCGATTTCGTT
>DAOTUC010000081.1:0-25587 GCA_034437315.1 Anaerolineae bacterium | reverse complement strand
CCTGGCGGTCGTCTTGCGGGTCGATTCGATTCAACTGCTGGCGCCGGTGATGGAAAACGCTCTCGACTCCTTCCGCAGCGTCGGCCCCGACGGCGTCGCCGAGTGGTACACGTTTGAGGTTTTGCTCCGCCAGCTGGGCGTCGTGATTGATTTCGGGTTGGTTCCCAACGTGTTGACCGGGCTGATCAATTGGTTCCTCAAGCTCACGCCGGGCCTCGTCCTCAGCGGGCTGGGCGCGGCGGCCGGTTCCGCCTTCTGGCACGATCAACTCGACCGCCTGCGCCACGCCAAACAAATCACCTCCGAGATAGCGGGAAGCTTGTAGCGGCCGATAGATATTGACATCGCTCTACCGGTGACGAGGTAGGAGCGGGCCACAGAGCGCGTTCGGGGTGGACGATAGTCCACCCCGACGCCACAAAGGAGACCGTATGCAAGTTGATTTTCATTACTATTGCATTGCCGTGCTGGCCCGCGCGGCCGGTTTCAACAAAAAGGACGCCCTGACCATCGCCTACGCCTCCCAGTACGTCGATGACGCGACGGAGAGCGAATTGATCCGCCTGGACGTTGACGGGGGGAACCTCCGTTTCGATCCGGTGCGCACTGCCTACGCGGGGCTTGAATTACTGGGGACGCTCAATTGGTCCGCCCAGAAGCGGGTCTATATCCCCTTCCACTTCCTCCCGCCCCGCCCCTTTACGCCTGCGGAAAGCGCGACTTTCTCATTCATCACCCGACCGGCGATTGGCGCGCTCCCTGACGATCAACCCTCACTCGCTGAGATGGTGTTAAAACAGGCGACCAGCGAAGCGCTGCGCAATAACCGCCGGCGTTTGTGTCGGATCGGCATCGCGCTCCACACGATAGCCGATACCTGGTCCCACCAGCAGTTCTCCGGCCGGTGGAATCGCATGGAAAACGACGTGGAGGAAATATACGTCTACGATAGGGAGGCCGGCGTGTACGCTCACCTCATACCAGAGAACGTCATCTTTGACGTGTTGCCGCAGATCGGGCACGCTGAAGCTGGCTATTTCCCAGACCTGGCCTACGCGCGCTGGAAGTGTGACATCAGACGGTCGCCGGAGTTTGTAGAACGGGATAACGTGGCGGTTTTCCTCGAGGCCGCCCGGTCGATATATGGTATGTTGCGCCCTATGGCCAAGGTGAGACCTGCCGAACCCATTCCCTGGGCCGACATCGCGCCGAGCCTGCGTCGCCTGTTCGCCGGCGGGCCAGCGATTGAAGCGATGACGATAGACCGGATGACGATTCAGACGTACCGTCGCTATCACAATCTGGACGTGGCGGCCCGCTGCGGTCGATGGGAGGCTGAATTCGACCACCTATTCCGGCCCTATCCGGCGGGTGAGGCGTACCGATACGACCGTCACCGCTGGCGAGATCAGGCGTTGGAGGGGGATACACAGTGGGACGACTGGTCGCAGCGGGAATGGGATCGGATGTCGCCGCTGGGATTAGAGGCGAATTTCTGGAATTCGCTGTGGGTGCATTTCCACCGGGCGGCGCTCAAGCAGCGGCATTTCGTGTTGGAGCATTTACCTTAGCCGAGCCCACCGGTTTCGGGGCGGCTACCGCCGGGCTTTCTAGCTCAAGAAATCCCGCAGTTTGCGCCGGTGTCCGGGATGGCGCAGCTTGCGGAGGGCTTTTGACTCGATTTGCCGCACGCGCTCGCGAGTGACCCCAAACGCCCTGCCGACCTCTTCCAGCGTGTGGCTCTCCCCGTCATTCAGGCCGAAGCGCATTTCCAGCACAGCCCGTTCTCGATCGCTCAAAGACCCCAGAATATCGTCTAGCTCTTCCCTGAGCAGGCGATTGGATGCGGCGTCCGCCGGCCCCGGCACGCTCTCGTCCTCGATAAAATCCCCCAGCATACCGCTCTCTTCGGCCCCCACAGGCATCTCCAGCGACATCGGTTCCTGCGAAATGCGCATAATGCGCCGGGCCTTGGTCGCCGCGCGCTGTAAACGTCGTTCTAACGTGGGCGGCAGGGGATCGCCGACCTCCTGTACCTGGAGGATGGCCTCCTTCTCCGAGGGGTCCAGAAGGTCCGATTCCAGCGCCAACTCCTCGAGCGTCGGTTGCCGGCCCAGCACCTGAACCATGTTGCGTTGAAGACGCAGCAGGCGGTTAATCGTATCGACCATGTGGACGGGGATCCGAATGGTGCGGGCCTGATCGGCGATGGCCCGGCTGATGGCCTGTCGAATCCACCACGTGGCGTAGGTGGAGAATTTAAATCCCTTGGTGTGGTCGAATTTCTGTGTAGCGCGCAGCAAACCGATGTTGCCCTCCTGGATCAGGTCGAGGAATGAGATGCCGCGCCCGATGTAGTGCTTGGCCACGCTGACGACGAGCCGCAGGTTGGCCTGCGCGATGAGAGTGCGGGCATATTCACTGCGTTCCTCCAGGACGGCCCACATATCGACGAGCGTCTCATCGTCCGTTTTGACTGCCCGCAGCTTGCGTATCGTGGGAAAACGCCCTTTCGTATCCCACTCGTTGTGGATGACCTCCAAAACCTGGTCCGGCAGCAGGTAAAACAGGGTGAACAGATCGAACAGGTGAATGGCCAACGTATTCCCCGGATTATTCCCCTGTTCCGACCAGCCGATCTGTTCCAGAAATTCGTAAAGGTATGAGTCGCTGTCGGGTAGAGGTATGGCGCGGATGGTCAAAGCTTCATAGACCAGCACGCTGAGGTTGGGGACATCAAGCCTCACGATCCGGCTGTTCTTACGCACGGCCGCCCAGGCTTTCTTGAGAAAATTGAGCAGCGCTTCAAATATCTCCTCAGGCGATGGCGCCTGACCGTTTTGCTCGGCCAGCCGTTTCTGTAGATTTTTGAAGTAGGAAAAGGCTTCCCGTTGAATGGCTAGCCAGATCTCCTGGTGATGTTCCAAAAGAGGGACGCGGCCAATTTCGCGCAGATACATCCGTACAGGATCATCGGCGACCGCTATCTCGGTCAACTCGTCGTTCGAAAATCCCGCCTCTTCAATCTCCTCCAGCTCTCCAGGGGATGGCTCAACGATCTCTTCCAGGCTGGCGATGTCTCCCTCACGATCCACGATATAATCGGTGTCGAAATCGTCCAGCGTGGGCAGATCGTCGCCGTTGTCTTCCCGGTCGTTCGCGCCCGCTTTTATATCATCCGCTTTTTTGGACGTTGTTTTGGCGTTATATTCCCTATTCATAGATTTAGCTCTAACCACCCGCCTGGTCTTGTGTCTAATGCCATTGTTGATCTAGCGCCTGTTGTGTTCGGCGTAACATCTCGGCGTGGGCGCGCCAGGCAATGCCGTATTGTTCCGCCCGAACGTCTCCGCCTTCCTGGGCCTCTCGCGTCAACACGCCCAGTTCGCGCCCTAATCGTTTCAGATGACGTTCTCGAAGCCGCAGTAACGTCACGATGATATCGCGCGCCACTTGTTCGTCGGCCAGGGTTGGTTCGATTTGCTCCTCGGATAGCAATTGCGCCAATGATTGGTGTAGCTCGGTGGGTAAGCGCTCGTACAGCGCGTCGATTGGGATGTGCTGCTGCTCCTCAATCAGCGTTTGCCAGGTCATAAAAAATACCCGGTAGTTCGTGTCCTGGAAATCCCGGATTTGAAAAGGCTCCTGTTCCCCCTCTTGCAGTGTCTCGTTAACCTGCGCCAGGATGCTGGACCGTTGCAGACAGAGCGCCAGGCAGTGCCCCTCGAGATCCGCCTCCGCCCTGGACGGCGCGCCCGGGGCGGCTGGCGCCTCCGACGGAGGACGGGGCGTCGGACGTTGTGCGCCGGGACGCGCGATGCTGTCCAGGCGAGATTGCACGGCTCGCACCTCAAGTTGTAAGGCCCGCGCGATCTTCTGCACGTAATCGCTTCGCTCGACCGGATTGGCCACAGCCCGAAGCACCGGCAGCAGCTCGTCCACAACCTGGGCCTTGGCTTTGGTGTCATCGACGTCCAACCCCTGTATCAAAATCTGGAGATAGAAATCGACGACGGGCAGAGCGGCCTGGATCAGCGATTCCCAGCGTTCAGGCGTCTCGCGGATCAGGTCGTCGGGATCTTGACCGGGCGGGAGTTGCAAGATGCGTATCTCGGCCCCCAATCGACTTTCGCGTCCCACCAGGCCGCGCGGATCGAAGACCGGCTCCCATTCTTGTTCCAACGTCTCCCGGGCCACTTCGACCCCCCGCAAGGTGGCCTGGACGCCGGCGGCGTCGGGGTCCAGGGAGAGCACGAACCGCTCGGTGTAGCGTTGCAGTTGTTTTAACTGCGCTTCTGTGAGCGCGGTGCCCATCTGGGCGACCACATTGGTGAACCCGGCCTGGTGGGCCTGGATGACGTCCATGTAGCCCTCAACGATAATGGCGCGGTCTTCCCGGCGAATCGTCTTGCGGGCCAGATCCAGGCCATAGAGGGTGTGGCTTTTGTCGAAGAGCGCTGTCTTGGGCGAGTTCAGGTACTTCGGAATGCCATCCGGGTCGAGCGTGCGAGCGCCAAAACCGATGACGCGCCCGTCTCTATCCCGGATGGGGATCATCAGGCGGTCGCGAAAACGATCGTAGGTCCGCTGGGTGTCCTCCCGCCGGACCAGGACGCCGGCCTCAACCAGTTCTTCCACCGTGTAGTCACGCTCGGTCAGGTAATTCCGGGCGCTATCCCATCCGGGCAAGCTATACCCCAGGGCAAAGCGCTCGACGCTCTCCTCGTTCAGCCCCCGTTCGGCGACGTAGGCGCGCGCTTTCTCCGCCTCTGGGGCGTGAAGCAACAGGTGATGGTAGTATTGGGCGCACACATCCAGCAGCCCCCGCAGGCGATCCGCTTTCTCCTCCGCCTCCTTCTGGGCGGGCGTGCGCGGGCGTAATTCGACCCCGGCCCGGCGGGCCAGTTCTTCCAGCGCCGTGCGGAAATCCCAGCCCTCCCACTTCATGACGAAACTGAAGACGTCGCCGCCCTCGCCGCAAGCGCCAAAGCAATGCCAATTCTGACTTTCTGGGAAGACGACGAAGGAGGGGGTCTTCTCCGTGTGGAATGGGCACAGCGCCTTGAAATTGCGGCCCGCCTTCTGCAACGGCGTATAGGATGATATGACCTCGACGATGTCGAGGCGATCTTTGACTTCATCTATCACGTTCATCACACGTCCCAATCTGTTTGATCCAGAATCAAAAGGCATCCTTGACGTATCTTCTCGATAAACCCGGGGGCGGTATGGATCGGGCGGACTCTGTATGCCGTCGGGATGACGTCGTCTTGGCCCCGTATGCAGGTTTATTGTATTGTACTCATACTTGGCGTTCAGGCAAGTGGCGACTGTGGAGAACCTTGCGAAGGTCGGTTGCGTCGATCTTGATTTTTTGAGCAACCACTCGAAATAAAAACAAAACGTGGCAGGCAGCGACGGCTGCCTGCCACGGAAAGAAACCCATACACGGATTATTCGCGATTGCGGATTGTCGCCTGGGCGGCGGCCAGGCGGGCGATGGGTACGCGGTAGGGGGAGCAACTCACGTAATCCAGGCCGGCGCGATAGCAGAAGTCGACTGAGCTCGGTTCGCCGCCGTGCTCGCCGCAAATGCCGACTTCCAGGTCGGGCTTGGTTTGCCTACCTTCCTCGACGCACATCTTGACCAGGCGGCCGACGCCGGTCTGATCCAGCTTCTGGAAGGGGTTGGCCTCCAGGATCTGGAATTTGACGGGGTTCCCTTCGGGATCGATCTCGCCGGTGTCGAAACCCTCCACGTATTTGAGCAGGAACTTCCCCTCGGCGTCGTCACGGCTGTAGCCGTAGGTCATCTGGGTCAGGTCGTTGGTGCCGAAGGAGAAGAAATCGGCGTATTCAGCGATCTCGGCGGCGGTGAGGGCCGCGCGGGGCACCTCGATCATCGTGCCGAACATGTACTCGACTTCCACGCCTTCCTCTTCCATCACCGTTTTGGCGACCGCTTCTAACTTTTCCCGCTCCATCTTCAACTCGTTGACGTGGCCCACCAGCGGGATCATCACCTCCGGATGCACCTCGACGCCTCGTTCAGCGCAGCGGCAGGCGGCCTGGAAGTAAGCGCGGGTCTGCATTTCCGTCAATCCCTGGTACATAATGCCAGCGCGGCATCCGCGCAACCCCATCATCGGGTTCGTCTCCCACAGCGAGTTGACGACCTGGAGCATCTTCTCCTTTTCGGCCAATTTGGGGGAATCGGGATCGGTGCACTTCAGGCGCGTGACCTCTTCGATCAGCTCTTCGCGGGAGGGCAGGAACTCGTGCATTGGCGGGTCGATCAGGCGCATAATGACCGGCAGCCCGTCCATCGCCTCGAAAACTTCCTCGAAATCCTGTTCCTGGAAGGGCAGCATCGCCTCTAACGCTTGCTGTCGCTCCTCGTCAGACTCGGCCATGATCATACGCACGACCGCATCGCGCGCCCGTTCGTCGAAGAACATATGCTCGGTGCGGCAAAGGCCAATGCCCTCGGCGCCGAATTGGCGGGCGGCGCGGGCGTCCTTGCCCACGTCGGCGTTGGTGCGTACGCCCATCTCGCGGATCTCGTCGGCCCAGCTGAGCAGTTCGACCAGGTTTTCCTGTTCTTCATACTCGACCTCGACGGTCGGGATCGCGCCCCAGAACACCTCGCCCGAACCGCCGTCGATGGAGATGACGTCTCCCTCTTTCACGATGCGGCCCGTGCTCGGGATGGTGAACTGAGCGCGTTCCACGTTCACCCGAATGTCCTCACAACCGGCGACGCAGGGCAAATTGCTGCCTCGGGCGACGACGGCGGCGTGGGAGGTCGCGCCGCCGTGCTGGGTCAGGACGCCTTTGGAGGCGAGCATGCCCGGCACGTCGTCGGGGGAGGTCTCCGGTCGCACCAGGATGACGTCTTGGCCTTCTTTAGCCAGTTCCTTGGCGCGATGGGCTTCGAAGACGGCGACGCCGGTGCCGGCCCCTGGCGAGGCGTTCAGACCTTCGGCCAGCAATTCCCCAGACTCTCGGGCGTCAACCTTCGCTTCGGGATTGAAATAAGGGTGGAGAAGCTGGTCGACGACGTCGGGATCGACGCGCATCACGGCCTCTTCCTTGGAGATGGCGCCTTCGTGGAACATATCGACGGCGATCTTGGCGGCGGCGGCGGCGGTACGCTTGCCGGTGCGGGTCTGGAGCATCCAGAGTTTGCCCCGCTCGACGGTGAACTCCACATCCTGCATATCGCGGTAATAATCCTCAAGCTGGTTGGCGACGGAGACGAATTGCTCGTAGATGTCGGGCATAACATCTTGCAAACGGTCGATCTTCATCGGGGTGCGAATGCCGGCTACGACGTCCTCGCCCTGGGCGTTCTCCAGGAAATCGCCGTACATGTGAGGATCACCAGTGGCGGGGTCGCGGGTGAAAGCGACGCCGGTGCCGCTCTTTTCCCCCATATTGCCGAAGACCATGGTGCAGACGTTGACGCCGGTGCCCCAATCGTGGGGGATGTCGTTATATTCGCGGTAGGCGTAGGCCCGTTCCGCGTCCCACGAATCGAAAACCGCCTTGATAGATAGCCGGAGCTGTTCGTGGGGATCGGTGGGGAAGGGTTCGCCGATCTCTTCCTGGTAGAAGGTCTTGTATTGCTCGACCAGTTTTTTCAGCCCTTCCAGGCTGACGTCGGCGTCCAGTTCGACCTTTTCCGCTTTCTTGACCTCGTTGAGCAGCTCCTCGAAAGGTTCGCGGCCCAGATCCATCACGATATCGGAGAACATCGTGAGGAAGCGGCGGTAGGCGTCGTAGGCGAACCATTCGTTGTCGGTGAGGCGGGTGAGGCCCTCCAGGGTTTCCTCATTTAGCCCCAGGTTGAGCACCGTGTCCATCATGCCCGGCATTGAGACCCGCGCGCCGGAGCGAACGGAGACCAACAACGGATTTTCTGGGTTGCCGAATTCTTTTCCGGTCTGTTCCTCAATGTCCGTCAGCGCCTCGAGCGTCTGTTCCCACATACCGGGGGGGAACTCGCCGCTTTCCATGTACTCGATGCAAGCCTCGGTGGTGATAGTAAACGAGGGGGGCACCGGAAGCTCGGCGTCGGTCATGGCCGCCAATCCGGCTCCCTTGCCGCCCATAATTTTCTTCATTTCGTCGATCTCAAGTTCGCGCCCCCATTCCTCGGTCAGCGCTTCCTTGGCCGAACGGGATAGGTAGACCCATTTTTTAGCCACAGTATTTTCCCTCCTGTAGATGATTGTGAGATTTCAATTGGATAAATGACCTGCTCTCTCGTCGTCGGTTTGAGTATCGGGGCAATTATACCTACTCACATGGGAAAGTCAAATCTCAATACAGAAAAGAGGTATCTCGTGATCTAGCTACTCGAAAGTTGAGAAGTGAACGTGTCTGGTAACCAACCCCTCGATAAACCGGGGTCAATTCGCTCCGGGTGGTTAAAACTCCGGGTTAACACTTGCATCTTTATCAATGTATGCTATACTATCCGATGTTGTCTGGTACAGATGCACAAGTGCAATATCCCATCTCCTACCCCGGCAGAACCACCTAAAAGGGCTACCGACGGCAGAGGCGAAGCGGCTTATCATATAAGCGCATCGGTTAGGCCCTAACGTTCAAATCATCCCCGCCAGCGCTTGTCATCACTCAAAGTCTTGTGGATCTTTGTGTCGCCGATTGTATCGCAACATACCAAAAGGAGAAGGTTATGGATCGCCAAGCCAACCGTCCTACTATCGTCACCTTGATCGCTATCTTTCAATTCATCCCCGTTCTTTTATTGCCGCCAGAGACGCTGTTATCCGTTAATCCGTGGTTGCTTCTGGCTCCCCTCGCACTTTTCCTTTTCCTGGCCTGGGCGATGTTGACGCTCAGGCCCTGGGCGCTCACGCTGTGTATTTTCGTTCAAGGATTCAGCTTAATTGCGCGTTTCCTGATTATGTTCCCCGCTATCGTCAGCGAAGAAGGCGTCCTGGATCTGCCATTTTTGATTAGCAGCCTGGGATCTATCATCCTATCGAGTGTGATCCTGTATCTGGTGGATAAACCTGACGTACACATCGCCTTCAACGCCTGAACGGTTGCAATCAAAATTTTCCCAAAATTAATTTCTGATCGCCGCAGGCTAGAATGTGCTCGCTTTATCCTTTGTGAATCGAGTCGTGACTAGTGTTACCATAGTCCCTATATGAAAGGAGGTGGTTACGCCTTTAGAGGATTAGAGATTAGGGGATAGGCGCCCCCCAGCCCTTCATTGACCAGCACGATCGGTCAATTTTGTCAGATATAACAAAAAAAGGAGGAGTTTTAGAGATGAAAGCGATGAAAATCGTGAGTTTGTTGGTCGTTATGTCTATGCTCTTGGGCCTGTTGATCAGTTGTGGGCCGACAGAGACGCCAGCGCCGGAAGTGGTCGAAGAACCCGAACCGGCAGAGGAAGTGGAAGAGCCAGAGGAGCCGGAAGAGCCCTCTGAACCTGTAGGCGATTCCGACGTTCCGCCAGCGCCCGGTTTCCCCGTCAAGATCGCGATGCTGTTCCCGATGAGCGGCGACGTCAAGACCTTCGGCGAGTCGAGCGCGAACGGCGTGGAACTGGCCTTCGACCAGGCCCGCGCGGCCGGGTGGGAGATCGAGACGGTGTTGGGCGATACCAAGTGTGACGCCCAGGAAGCAGCCAACGTCGGTAACAAGGTCATCACCCAGGACCAGGTGAACTACATCATCGGCGCGGTCTGCTCCAGCGCCTCAATTCCGATCTCCGAGATCGCCAACCCGGCCGGGGTGTTGCAGATCAGCCCCACCTCGACCAACCCGCAGGTGACCATCAACGAGGATGGCTCCAACAAGGAGTACATCTTCCGCGCTTGCTTCCTCGATCCCTTCCAGGGCGAGGTGAACGCGGTGTTCGCGATGGACGACCTGGGCGCCGAGAGCGCCGCGGTGCTCTACGACGTGGGCAACGACTACGTGGCCGGCCTGGCCCAGTACTTCAAGGAATCCTTCGAGGCCATGGGCGGCGATGTACCGGTCTTCGAGGCTTACACCAAGGATGACACCGACTTCTCGGCGCTGCTGACCAAGGTCGCTGAGGCGGACGTGGACGTGCTGTTCCTGCCGGACTACTACAACAAGGTCAACGTGATTGCCAAGCAGGCCAAGGAACGGGGCGTCGAGGCCACCCTGCAGGGCGCTGATGGATGGGATTCGGCGTTGCTGGATCTGGAAGCGGTGGACGGCGGTTATCACAGCAACCACTACTCGCCGGCCGACCCGCGACCGATGGTGAAGAACTTCGTCGATGGTTACGAGGAGAAGTACGGCGCCGGCCCCGACGCGTTGGCCGTGTTGGCCTACGACGCGGCGCGCGTGCTGCTGCAGGCCATCTCCGAGGCCGGGGTGGACGATCCGGCCGTCGTGCGGGATAAGTTGCAGAATATCGAGTACGAGGGTATTGCGGGCGAAATCGTCTTCAACGACGTGGGCGACCCGCAGAAGAAAGCGGCCATCAACTACATCAAGGACGGCCAGATCGAGTTCGTCAAGTTCGTCGCGCCCTAGTGTAGTGTAAAGAAACTAGTGGGGGCTGAGACTCCTCAGCCCCCACTAGGCATTATGCATCATTCTTAATCATCAAGTCGATGAGAAAGTCGATGAGAGCGCCCGTTCTACTTTTGGATTGATGTGAAACTGATGCCAGAAAATTGGTTAAGGAGAAGTCACATGAAAGATAATGTCATCAAAATTCTTCTCAAAGCCCTGAGTTGGGGGGTGTTAGTCCTCGTCGCCGGCGTGGCGATCACCGTTTTGGTTAACATCATTTCAGAAAACCCCGTGACGTTTGTTCAACAGATGTTAAATGGCCTCCAGTTGGGCTTTGTCTATGCGATGATCGCAGTTGGTTATACGTTGGTCTACGGCGTGGTAAAGTTGATTAACTTCGCCTACGGTGATATCTTCATGATCGGCGCTTTCGTCTCTCTCTATGGTATCACCCGCTATGGTTTTTCCTTCTTGCCTACGGTATTACTGGCGACGGTCGCCTGCATCTTCCTGGCTGTCGTCATCGACCGCGTCGCCTACAAACGCTTGCGGGACGCGCCGCGTATCGCCGGCCTGATTACCGCCCTGGGTATGTCGATCTTCCTGGAGTATTTTACCGCGCTCAAGTTCGTTTTCACTTCAGATTACATCGCATTCGAGAGACCCTTCGAGCTGGTATCGTGGGAGGTCGGTGGCGTCCGGTTCACCAACATCCAGTTGGTGATCGCCATTACGTCGATCGTCTACTTCGTCGGCGTACAATACATCGTGGGGCAGACTAAGGTCGGCAAGGCGATGCGGGCCAGCGCCTTCGATAAGGATACCGCCCGGCTGATGGGCATTAACGTGGACGGCGTCATCGCGGCGACCTTCGCTTTGACGGGCGCGCTGGCCGGCACGGCTGCCCTGCTGTACGCCACAGCTTATCCGCAGATCTGGACCTTTATGGGGCTCCAGCCGGGTTTGAAGGCCTTCGTGGCCGCCGTGATCGGCGGCATCGGCAGTATTCCGGGCGCGTTTGTCGGTTCATTGATTATGGGATTCGTCGAAGCGATGACGGTCGGTTACGTACCCCTGGGTTCGACGCTCAAGGATGGTATCGCCTTCCTGCTCCTCGTCATTATGCTTCTTGTCCGGCCCACCGGCATCTTCGGCGATCCGTTCGAAGAGACAAAGTAGAGAAGGGGTAACGGGGATGAATACACGTTCACTACCTACCTGGCTTCAAGCGCTAATCTTTTTCGTAGTCGTCGGCGTCGTCGTCCAGATTGCCTTCAGCCAAAATTGGATTAACGATTATTGGCAAATCATCATTATGGCGAGTATGATCGTCGCTATCTCGGCTCAGGGTCTGAACCTCAAGTATGGTTACGCGGGATTGTTCGCCCTGGGTCAGGCGGCCTTCTACGGCATCGGCGCCTACGCCTCGGCCCTGGTCACCAAGGACTGGGTGGTCGGTTGGAGCGGCAATCCGGCCGGGGGACTGGCCGGGCTTTTCGCGCTGGAAGTCGGCGCTATCCTGTCCATTGCCGCCATCCGATATTTCAACATCGGTCAGATGCGGGATCAGTTGCGAGAAAAACTCCTCCGGTGGTTGACCCCCTTTGAGGCGTCGGTGCTCTCGTTGGTCGCGTTGATCCTCTCTGGCGGGCTGATCATCGTCGTCGTGGGCGGCCTATCCGGCTGGTTGACCAGACAGGCGTTGTTGACCATCGTTCCCGCCGCATTAGGCGCTTTGCCAATGGAGATTTCGCAACAGATCATTTTCTTCCTGGCCTTGATCGGCGGCGCCGTGTTGGCCGGCGCGATCGGTTACCTGATCAGCCTGCCGATTTTGGGCCTGACGTACGACTACCTCTGTATCGCCACGCTGGGTTTCGCGATTATGACCTACGTGTTTTTCAACAACGCCGATAAGCTGATTCCCACGATGAAAGGCGCGCGGGGTATGGTCGGTATCCCCCCGCTGACGACCTGGCCGTGGGTGCTTGGATGCTTCGCCGTATCGATCGTGCTTTTACGCAATTTGATGTATTCCAGCTCTGGCCGGGCGATCCTGGCCACCCGGGATGACCCGACCGCGGCGGAGACGATGGGCGTTGACGTGACCAAATACAAGACGCTGGCCTACACGATTGGTTGCGCGTATGCGGGATTGGCCGGCGGCCTTTTTGCCCACCTGTATGCGTTCCTGCATCCCTCTAACTTCACCTGGTTGAAGGGGGTCGATCCCTTCGTGATGGTCGTGTTTGGCGGTGTGGGGAGTATGACCGGTACGACCTTGGGCGCATACGCCTTTACCATGCTCCTGGAAGGATTGCGAATCCTGCCGGCCGAATTCATCGACTGGCGTTACGTCATCTACCCCCTGATTCTCTTGTTCGTGATGTTATTCCGGCCCCAGGGCATTATGGGGAGCAGTGAGCTGGGTTTCTTGAAGCAGCCTAAGGTGAAGGTAAACGATGATCAGGACAATCCGAAGCCCTCTGGGGCGGAGAGCTAGAGGGAGGTAAGGTAAATGTCACAAGTAGAAACTCGAAACACAAACGCGGGCGACAATGAAGTCATCCTGAAAATCGATGGGTTGACCAAGTACTTCGGCGGGTTGCGCGCGGTGCACGATTTCGACGTCGAGATCAAACGGGGCGAGCTGGTCGGCCTCATCGGCCCCAACGGGGCCGGAAAGACGACGAATTTCAATATGATCACCGGCATCTACCCCGCCAGTGAGGGCGTCATTCTATTCAAAGGCGAGGACATCACGGAACTGCCGCCCCACGAGATCACCCACCGCGGCATTGGCCGCACCTTTCAGCGCATCCGCATTTTCCCCAACATGACCGTCCTGGATAACGTCCGCGTCGCTTACCACCCGCACGCCAGCTATGGCCTGTTCGACGGCGTTTTGCGCACGCTGCGCTTCGGCGGAGGCGAACAGCAGATGACCGAGCGGGCGCAAGAGTTCCTTTCGGTATTCGGGTTGGAAAAGTACCAGAACTCGCTGGCGGCTAATCTGCCATACGGCGAACAGCGGCGCATGGAGATCGCGCGGGCGTTAGCGACGGAACCGGAGTTATTGTTGCTGGACGAGCCGGCGGCCGGGATGAATCCCCAGGAGAGCCTGGAACTGATGGATCTCATTCACTTTATCCGCGATCGTTTCAATCTGACGATCCTGCTCATTGAACACCAGATGCGCGTCGTGATGGGCATTTGTGAATGGATCACGGTGATCGACTTCGGGCAAATCATCGCCCGGGGTACGCCGGAGGAGATTCAGAACAACCCGAAAGTGATTGAGGCGTATCTGGGCACTCAGGCGGCGAAGGAGATGGACTAATGTTACTCGAAGTCAAAGACCTAAATGTTTTCTACGGCGCGATCCACGCGCTACAGGGTATCTCTTTCCACGTCGAAGAGGGCGAGATCGTCACCCTGATCGGCGCCAACGGGGCCGGCAAATCGACCACGTTGAATACCATCTCCGGCATCGTGCGCGCGCGCAACGGCAATATCAAGTTCAAGGGGCAAGAAATCACAAGAACGATGGCCTACGACATCGTCAAGATGGGCGTCGTCCAGGTGCCGGAAGGGCGCAAGATCTTCGCTCCTCTGACCGTGATGGAGAATCTGGAGATGGGCGCCTATACGCGCGACGATAAGGATAACATCAAAAAATCATTGGAGCGGGTTTTCCAGAGCTTCCCCCGGCTCAAGGAGCGGTTGAAGCAGTACGGCGGGACGCTATCCGGCGGCGAGCAGCAGATGTTGGCCATGGGTCGGGCGTTGATGTCTGACCCAGAACTGCTGCTGCTGGACGAGCCCTCGATGGGCCTGGCCCCGCTTCTGGTCGAGGAGATCTTCGACATCATCCAGGAGATCAACGAGCACGGGACCAGTATCCTGCTGGTTGAGCAGAACGCCCAGATGGCCCTATCGATTGCCAGCCGCGCCTACGTGTTGGAGACCGGCCGGATTGTGCTGGAGGGAGATGCGAAAGACGTTGCCGACAATCCGGAGGTGCAGAAGGCGTACCTCGGCGGCTAGCCCGGTGAGCCAGTCGAGAAGAGACTGATCCTGATCCAAGAGGTTCCAATCATCTCATCTATCTAAACCGCCTCGCCCAAATAGCCCACACCTTTGAGCTGCGATGGAGCAAATGTCCATCGCAGCTTCTTTTGCTCCAGTTCCACCTTGATCCCATCCTAGGCCGTCACAGGCCGAATCAAGCGGCGATATGCTGGCGTTCAACGAGCGTCAGGTAGACGTAGGATAATCGTCCAGCCTATGGGGTAAAATGCGTGTATCATACATCCTGGCGCGCACGCCGCTTTTGCTCCCAGAGCCTGACCATCGCATATAGATCGGAGGTGTAGATGAAAACACATAACGCTAACTGGCCAAGAGATCTGAAAACGACACTCGTCTTCTCCTACGCGCTTGCGGTGATCGGTTGGTTCACCGCCTACACGCTCACCGGCGACGATTTCTGGTTACTGGCGATGGTGAACGCTTTCGCGATCTATTTATTCGTTCCGCTTCCTCTGGTGATCTTGACAGCGGCGCTGATCCGTCGTCGCGCGGCCTGGATCGCCGCGCTCTCTGTCACAATGATTGCTCTTGGAACATTCGGCAGGGACGTGACGCCTCCAGCGCCGAGAGCCAGCGCCAACGCCGACGCCCCGACTATGACGGTGATGACTTACAATGTGCTCTACCTCAACACCGACGCCGCCCCTTTGGTCGCCAACATTCTCAATGCCAACCCGGATCTGGTCGCTTTCCAGGAATTGACCCCCCTGGTTGCCCAGCGGCTGGAACGGGAGATCGGCGAGCGCTACCCTCACCGCACGCCAGTGCGCCCGATCGAATGCGCGGCCGAGGTCGCCGTGTGGAGCCGCTATCCGCTCCAGGTGGAAGACGTCAATCCCGACTTCCTGTGTCGGGTGCGCTCGGTCTTGGTCGATTTCGGCGGGCGATCTGTGCGCGTCGTGAACGTCCACGGTTGGCCTTTCACCGGGATCGACCCGCAAAGCATTGAGCGCAGCCTTCACTGGCGGCAAGCGCAGATCGAGATGATCCTCAATAGGGTCGAGGGCCAACCGGAACCCCTCATCCTGATGGGCGATCTGAACGCCACGCCCGCCAATGCGGTGTACCGGACCGTCTCGGTCCGCCTCATCGACGCCTTTCGCGAAGCCGGTTGGGGACTAGGGCACACCTGGCCCACCACAGGGAGCAAATTAAGGGGAATCCCCTATCCCAACCGCCTGGTGCGCATCGACCACATCTTCCACTCCTCCGAATGGCAGGCTGACGCCGCATGGGTCGCTCCCTGGGATGGGGTCTCCGACCATCACGCGGTCGTCGCCCGGCTGCGGCTCATCGCCAATTAGCCTCACACCATTTCCCGCTTCCCCGCTTCCAATAAACTATTGCGCTCCGCCCCTAGAATGGTATAATGGCGCTTTGAGGAGCATTCTGGAATGAGTCGATTATACCGAACCGAGGGCATCGTGATGCACCGGCGCGAGCAGGGGGACGCCGACCGCGTCCTGACCCTGTGCACGCCCCAGGGCAAATTGGTGGTGATGGCTAAAGGCGCGCGTAAGTTACGCAGTCGCAAGGCGGGCCACATCGAACTCTTCACCCGCGCGAACTTCGTCATCTCTCACGTGCCGAATTATTGGGACATCATCAGCCAGGCGGAGATGGTCGCGCCCCACGCTGTGTTGCGCAGCGACCTGCTACGCGGCGCATACGCGCGCTACGTCATCGAACTGCTCGACCGCTTTTTCACCGAGGGGGAGGGGGAGCACGCGCTGTTCGATCTGCTCAACCATACCCTCTCGTGGTTATGTGAGGACGATGACCTGGAACTGGCAGCCCGTTTCTACGAACAACATCTGCTGGGCCTGGCCGGCTTTCGCCCGGAGATTTTCCGCTGCGTGGGCCAGCACGATGGGGTCGCGCCCATCCGGCCGTGCGCCGGCGAGAGAGACGCCAATCGATCCTACGGTTTTGATCCCGAACGCGGCGGCGTGCTGTGCCCCGATTGCTACGAGCGGGAAACACGCCCGCCGGTCATCATCCCCGCCGCGCCACACGTCATCCAGTTCCTGCAACACTGCCAGCAAGGTTCCTACACCCGGTTACGTGCCCAAGCAATCGCGCCGGCGCTTCATACCGAGGTAGAGCGGGTGATGCAGCACTATATCACCTACCACCTGGAGCAAGGCGTCAAGTCGGCCGTATTCCTGCGTCAATTGAGGCAAGCGACGATGCCGCTGCCTCCATCAGGAGTTCACCATGTCGGTTAGAGACGAAATTCTCACGCACCTCGAAGTGATCGAGACCCGGGAAAGCGCGCGCGTTCTGTATGCCTGCGAGTCCGGCAGCCGCGCCTGGGGCTTCCCCTCGGCCGACAGTGATTACGACGTGCGTTTCATCTACTTGCATCCGCGGGATTGGTATCTCGCCATCGACCTGGAACGGAAGCGAGACGTCATCGAGTCGCCCATCACCGATCATCTCGACGTCAGCGGTTGGGACCTGCGCAAAGCGCTCCAACTCCTGCGGAAGTTCAACCCGCCCCTGATGGAATGGCTCGGCTCGCCCATCGTCTATCGGGAGGAGACGACCGTCGCAGCCAGGATGCGGAATCTTCTCGCGACCTATTATTCGCCCACCGCGTGCCTGTACCACTATCTCCACATGGCCCAGGGGAATTACCGGGACTATCTCAAAGGTCCCATCGTCTGGGTGAAAAAATACTTCTACGTCCTACGTCCCCTCCTGGCTATCCGCTGGATCGAGCGAGACCTGGGCGTCGTGCCTACCCCATTCCAGACCCTGGTGGAGGGTAGCATCGACGATACCGATCTCAAGCAGGCCATCGATCAACTGGTCGAGGACAAGCGCCAGGGCAACGAACTGGATCGCGGCCCGCGCATCGACCTCATCAGCGCGTTTGTCGAGAACGAACTGGCGCGCTTGGAGAGCCAACGCTTCGAGCGGATACACGATCCGCCCAACGCGCCCATCGACGATTTCAACGCTCTCTTCAGAACCGCGCTCGACGAGGTATGGGGACAGGCGTGTCTTGAGTCATCGCTCTAGCCACCGTCCCGGGGGCGCTAATCGGCCCGAGGATGGGCCTCTGAGCGAATTTTTATGTCTCTCAATTGAAAATCTCAATTGAAAAGAAGGTGATACTATGAAGGTGCTGATGCCAAACCATTTCCCGTTGCAAGGGTCTGGCAGTGGGATCTACACGCTTAACGTCGCTTTGGCGCTGCTGGAGGCGGGACATGAGGTCATGGTCATCGTGCCTGAACACGAACCTGTGGAGGACTACCCATTTGAGACAAGAACCATTATTTTCAACAACGGTAGCAACCTTAATTCAGAACTGGACTTCAATTTTCCCTGTTTTACGACCCATCCGCGCAGCACAACGACGTTTTACGAGCTGACCGATGCGCAAATGCGCGCCTACGTGCAAGCGTGGCGCGCTCACATCCATCAGGCGGTCTCCGACTTCCAGCCGGACATCGTCCACGCCCATCACGTCTGGGTCACGCCTTACGTCACCCAGGAGACGGGCATTCCCTACGTCATCAGTTGCCATGGGACGGATTTGATGGGTTTTGAGCAAGGGCCGCGCTATCGCGAGATGGCGCTCATAGCCGCGAGAGGCGCACATAAGATCATCGCCATCTCTCGCCAGGTCCAGGCCCAGGCGATGGAGACGTATGAAATACCTCGAAGCCAAGTCCCATTGATCTGGAATGGATTTGGCGCCGAACACTTTAAAATTTTGCCGGACGCTACGAAAGCGCTTGTTCTAGAGGAATTTGGGTTGACGGGCGCGGAAGCTCCCCTCGTCAGTTTCGTCGGCAAATTCACGCATTTCAAGGGTATCGATGTCTTGCTGCGCGCCGCCGTCATCTACGAACAGCATTTACCGGGCGTTCAAACCGTTCTAGTGGGACACGGTGAGCTGTGGGACGATATGCACGCTTTAGCACAAGAAATGGGCTTGAAAGGCATCCACTTTATCGGTCACCAGCCCCAGGACAAAGTCGCCTGCATCTATAACGCGGCCGACGTTTCGGTTGTGCCATCCCGCGTGGAACCATTCGGCCTGGTCGCGGTTGAAGCCCTCGCCTGCGGCACACCCGTCGTCGCCACCGATGAAGGCGGCCTGCCAGACTTTATCAACGACGACGTCGGCGCGTTGGCGCCCGTCGACGACCCGCTCAGTCTGGCCCAGGCCATTATCCGGGAGATCGAGCAAAACACCAAGCAGACCAAAGGCCCTTACGCCAACCAATACGCCTATCAGAATTTCACCTGGAAGAGCCAGGTCGACAAAATGATCACCCTGTACGAGCAAGCGATCAACCAATAGACGAGAACAGGAGAATCACCACAATGAGTAAAAAACCTTTGACATTCCAAGAAGTTATCCTTCGCCTGCAAAGTTTTTGGGCGGATCGCGGCTGTCTCATCTGGCAGCCCTACAGCGAAAAGGTCGGCGCGGGGACGATGAACCCCGCCACCGCGTTGCGCGTACTCGGGCCAGAGCCCTGGACCGTGGGTTATGTCGAGCCTTCTTACCGGCCCGACGACGGTCGCTTCGGCGACAACCCCAACCGTATGCAGATGCACACCCAGTTTCAGGTGATCCTCAAGCCCGATCCCGGCAATCCCCAGGAACTATACCTGGATAGCCTGTATGCGCTGGGCATCAAGCGGGAGGAACACGACATTCGTTTCGTCGAGGACAACTGGGAAAGCCCCGCGTTGGGCGCCTGGGGCCTGGGGTGGGAGGTCTGGCTGGATGGCCTGGAGATCACCCAGTTCACCTACTTCCAGCAAGCGGGCGGTTTCGTGCTGGACCCGGTAGCGGTGGAGTTGACCTACGGGTTGGAGCGCATCGTGATGTTCCTCCAATCGACGCGCTCGGTGTGGGACATCGACTGGGACGGCGCGCACACCTACGGCGACGTGCTCCTGCAATCGGAAATCCAGCATTGCGAATACGCCTTCAACCTGGCCGATATCGAACGCCTCAGCCAGATGTTCGACTTCTACGAGGCGGAAGCGAAGCGCTGCCTGGCGGCTGACCTGGTCATCCCGGCCTACGATTACGTCCTGCGCTGCTCCCACAATTTCAACCTGCTAGACACCCGCGGCGCCATTGGCGTGACCGAACGCGCGACCTACTTCCACCGCATGCGCGACCTCTCGCGACAGGTATCGGAAGCCTACGTAGCCCAGCGGGAGCGCATGGAATACCCGTGGCTGGATGAGGAAGTCGCCAGTTCCGAGTTGCAAGCGGCGGGCTCCTACGCTAACCTTAAACCCGAAACTTCAAAGGCTGAAGCTCTTGTGTTGGAAATTGGCATCGAGGAACTGCCCGCCGGCGACCTGAACGACGCGCTGGCCCAATTGCGCGAGATGCTCCCGGATCGGTTGGCGCAAGCCCGTTTGGCATACGATGGGCTGCGCGTGCTGGGTACACCCCGCAGGTTGGCGGCGCTGATCGAAGGCCTGGCGTCCCAACAGGAGCCTGTCGAGGAGCTGGTGAAAGGCCCGCCGGCCCGCATCGCTTACGACGACGAGGGCGCGCCGACCAAGGCCGCCCAGGGTTTCGCCCGCAGCCAGGGCGTGAGCGTCGACGCGTTGGAGCAGCGGGAAATGGACGGCGGTCAGTACGTGGTCGCCGTCAAGCGAGAGGAAGGCCGCCCTACAGCCGAAGCGCTTCCCGCCCTCTTGCGCGACATCATCGCCAACTTGCAATTCAACAAGAGTATGCGCTGGAACCAGAGCGGCGTGGCCTTCTCTCGTCCCATCCGTTGGCTGGTCGCCCTGATGGGAGAGATCGTCATCCCGCTTGAATACGCCGGCGTCGCCAGCGGTCGCACGAGTCGCGGCCCGCGCGCTGAGGGGTCGCCCCCGATTGAGATTGAGCGCGCCGAGGATTACCCGGCGCTGATGCGCCAGCATCAGGTGATGCTCGACCCCGAAGAGCGACAGGCATTTATCGCCGAGCAGGCCGAGGAACTGGCCCAAAACGTCGGCGGGCGCATCCCAGACGATCCGGAACTGCTGGATGAGGTCGCCAATCTGGTCGAGCAACCCTATCCCTTCCTGGGTCATTTCGAAGAACGGTATCTATCTCTGCCGGCCCCGGTGCTGGTCGCCGTGATGAAGAAGCACCAACGTTACTTCTCCGTCTACCAGGGCGAGCGCCTGCTGCCCTATTTCGTCGCCGTGCGCAACGGGGACGCCGAGCGCCTGGACGTGGTGCGCCACGGCAACGAGGAAGTCATCCGCGCCCGCTTCGCCGACGCCGACTTCTTCTATCGCGAGGACGTCAAACAGCCTCTGGAAGCCTACGTCCCCCGCCTGGATACGCTCACGTTCCAGGAGCAACTGGGGTCCATGCTGGACAAGACCCGCCGGTTGGAGAAATTGACCCCTCAGTTGGCCGATATGCTGGCGCTGACCGATGAGGAGGTGCAAACCGCTCAACGAACCGCTCACCTCTGCAAGGCGGATCTGGTGACCCAGATGGTGGTCGAGATGACCAGCTTGCAGGGCGTGATGGGGCGGGAGTACGCGCTGAAGAGCGGCGAAGAAGAGGCGGTCGCGCGGGCCATCTTCGAGCATTACCTGCCCCGCTCGGCCGGCGACGTCGCGCCGCAGAGCAAGCCAGGCCTGGTCGTGGGATTGGCTAACCGGTTGGATAGCCTGATCGGGCTTTTCGCGGTAGGATTGGCCCCCACCGGCTCGTCGGACCCCTATCACCTGCGGCGAGACGCGCTGGGGCTGATCCAGAACCTGCTGGCCCATCACGTTTCCTTCTCGGTGCAGGAAGGGTTGGAGGCGGCCGCCTGCCTGATGCCGCTCCCGGTCGCCGAAGAGGTCAAATCTTCCGCGCTGGCGTTCGTCGTCGAGCGATTGCGGGGGGTGTTGCGCGAAGAGGGCTTCGACTACGACGTGGTGGACGCCGTGCTGGCGGCCCAGGGAGACGATCCCTATCGCGCGCGGCAATCGGTCGAGCAGCTCGCCCGGTGGGTCGCCCGCGAGAATTGGGATCGCATCCTGGATAACTACGCCCGTTGCGTACGCATCACGCGGGGTTTCGAGGCGCGCTTCGATCTGGATCCAGAGCGATTCGTCGAAGCGGCGGAGACGCAATTGTACCAGGCTTATCGCGAGGCCGAGGCGAAAATCTCTCCCGAAAGCACGGTGGAAGCGTTCTTCGAGGCGTTCGAACCGCTGGTGGACGTCATCGACTATTATTTCGCCCGCGAATCCGGCGTGATGGTGATGGACGAGGATGAGGCGGTGCGCCAGAATCGTCTGGCGCAACTTCAGCGCATCGCCGCCCTGACCAACGGTATCGTGGATTTGAGCCGCTTGGAAGGTTTCTAGAAGGCGGCTAATCCAGGTATTTACCGACGAGGGGTGACAAACGGGCCTGGGTCTCTGCGGGGATCAAATCCCGTTGGGTGATGAGGGCCGTCGAGAGGGCCGCCCCACAGGCGCACGGTCGCTCCGCATCAGCCAAGCGGGGCAACAATCGCCGCAAAGCCTCCTGGGCCAGCTCAGTGTTCGCCGCTAACGTAGCCAATAGCGCTTCCACGCTGACCGGTTCCTCCGTGTCGTGCCACACGTCATAATCGGTGATGTGGGCCATCACGGCGTAACACATCTCTGCCTCCCGCGCCAGGAAAGCCTCCGGTGAGGTGGTCATCCCGATGATGTCCATCCCCCAGGCGCGATAGGTGAAACTCTCCCCCTTGGTCGAAAAACGGGGCCCCTCAATGGTGATAAAGCGGCCACCTCGGTGCACGACGCCGCCGGATTCGGCTACAGCGTCGCCGATTGCCGCTCCCAGATCCGTGCAGAATGGCTCATCGACGCTGACGTGGGCGACCAGACCATCGCCAAAAAAGGAGTAGACCCGCTTCTTGGTGAAATCGAACAATTGGTCGGGCACGACGACCTCGCCCGGTCGCAATTGCTCCCGCAACGACCCGCAAGCCGAGACCGCAATGACGCGCTCGACGCCCAATTGCTTGAGGGCGAAGATATTGGCCCGGTAATTGACCTCGGTTGGCGTCAGGCGATGGCCCCGACCGTGGCGGGCGACGAAAGCGACGCGCGCCCCTTCCAATGTACCGACGATGACCGTATCGGAGGGCTCGCCGAACGGCGTATGCACGTTAATCTCCTCAATGTCCTCCAAACCTGTCATCTTGTACAGGCCGCTGCCGCCGATGACGCCAACGTGAATGGGTTGTGTGTGATTCATAACATCTCCTTTGATGAGTAAAGATAGCGCCCTGACCTCATTCCGTCCAATGGGCGCGGTAGACGACCATCGTCTCTCCACCGGCGATCGTGCGACGGTCCAACGTCATCTGATAAACCGGTTCCAAGACATCCTCGCGGGCGGCCAGGCCGGGGAACCAGTTGGGGAAAATGGCCACGTAGTCCACATCCTGCTCGATCATCATCTCCAGCAGGCGGGCGTCTCGATTGGTAGCGTTCAAGATCGGCGCCGCCTCGGGCGTGACCAGGCCCGCCAGGTCGAGCACGCGCCGTTCCGAGACGTAGGCGATGGCGCCGATGTCGTTGAGGGCCAGCACGGCGTCCGGCGGCGTGTGATCGGCGATCCACCGGCCAACGGCGACGTGCATCTGGTTGATCTCGTGCACGTTCCAGGCGTAGAGTCGCGCCATCGTGGGCAGGCGCCAGGCGGTCCCGGCGATGACGAGCGCGGCGGACAGAAAGGCAAATCTTCCGGAAAAGCGCCAGCGCCAGCCCCGCCGTCGGGCCAGCCGTTGCCCCTCCAGGAGTCCCAGGACGGCCAGCAGCGCGTTGACCGGGATCAGCGGCATCAGGTAGCGCCCGTGCTGGTAGAGCACCGCGTGGAGGAAGGCATAGGCCAGGGGCAACCCCACGCTCCACAGACTCAACAGGCGCGCCCGCCCCCAGGCCGCTCCCACTCCCAGGACGTAGAACGGCAACAGGAGCGCGTTATCCAGGATCAGATACCGGGCGGCGATACTCAAGAAGTCCCGGCTGGGCCATAGACTAACGGTCGCCTTGGCGTGATAAGTGTTGGGGAGCGCGCGCCCGCTGGTGCGCAGTGAAAAAAGCAGGTATGGGAGCACGAGCGCGGCGAAAAGGAGCAATGGTTGCCATAGCTGGCGCAGGGAAACGAAAATCGCGCTTACGTCCTGTGATGGTTGGCGCAAGCGGTGAAGGATAAAATCGGCCATGGAAAAGGCAAAGAGCAAATATCCTTCGGGGCGACTGAGGGCAGCCAGGCCAAAAAGAGCCGCCGTGTGCAGGCGATAGTGATTCACGCGCCGATCGTCCAAATAGGCGCCGATAGCCAGCAGGCTCAACGCCGCGAACAGGCACGTCTCCAGCGCCGAGAGCCCGGCCCAGACCATGCGCCCGTTGACGGCTACGACGCCGCTCGCCAACCCGGCCGCCCAGCGCGCGCCGGTGATCTGCTGACCCACCCAATAGGTCGCCGCTAGCGTCGCCAGGAAACACAGGCCGCTCAGGTACTGCCCGGCGGTGGGAAAACGTCCGCCCAGGGCGTAGACGCCGGCCAAAAACACCGTCCACAACGGCGCCGTCGAGCCGGACGTCGGCTCACCGGGGTTGAAGGAAAACCCATCCCCCCGCGCCAGGTTGCGGGCGAATTGGAAATGAATCCAGGCGTCGTCCAGCGGTGCGCCTCCCTGTCCGCCGGTGACGCGCTGGGCGACGCTGGAAAAGAGCAACAATAAGAGTATGCCCGCCAGCATCACACCGGTCAGCCAGGGCCAATCCCTCGGTCCTAAAGAGGACTCAGGTTTCACGTCACCCCTCGGTGCATCCCCCCGTCTACAAGCAGACTGACGCCGTTCACGTACGAGGCGGCCGGCGAGAGCAAGAACGCCGCCACGCGGGCGAATTCCTCCGGCGTCGCCATGCGCCCCATCGGGATCGCCGCAGCGATCTTCTTCGCTTCTTCCGCCGCTGTCGTATTGTTCCGCTGCGCGCGATCATTCAGCAACTGTTCCACCCGCGCGGTGCGGGTCCAACCTGGACAGATCTCGTTGACGCGCACACCGAAGGGCGCCGCTTCATCGGCCAACGTCTTGAGCAGGCCGGTCACCCCCAAGCGCAGGCTGTTCGATAGGATCAGATTCGGGAGCGGTTGTTTGACGGTAATTGAGGTGGAGGCCAAAATCGCGCCTGAGCGCTGCTTCTTCATCACCGGCAGGGCGGCGTAACAGAGCCGCACCGCGCTCATCAGCGTTAATTCCACCGCCGCCTCCCAATCCGCAACTGAAAGGTCGAGAAAACGTCCCGGCGGCGGCCCACCGGCGTTGATAAACAACAGGTCCAAACGGCCAAAATGATCGACGACGGTGCTCACCAACAGATTGGCCGCGGCCGGATCAGAGACATCGACCGGGATCGCCAATACGGGATGGCTCGTCTCCGCTTCGATATGTTCAGCCGCCTCCTGCAACCGCTCCTCGTCGCGCGCGCAGATCGTGACGTAAGCCCCCTCCTGGGCCAACTGGCGCGCCACAGCCCGCCCCAACCCCGCGCTCGACGCGGTCACCAATGCGACCATATCCTGCAAACCGAGATTCATTGTTCTTAACCCCTAACCTGGACGGAACCAGAGCTAAAAAACGAGTCAATTGACCGCCAGACTATTGTTCACTGTGCGAAGATTCTATTAGTTAGGCTTAGCCTAAATGCGCCAGAACCAATAAAGCGTCTAACTTGACAATGGCACATTTGTCCCCGGCGAATAAATTCGCGGGCCACAACTGCAAAGTCGGCCTACGCCGACTATAAACTAACCTGCGAAGGCAGGTTTTGCAGTTGGGTTCTCTGGGATTTCGCATGGCGAGACCCTAAAGGTTTTGCTCAAGGCCGCGCAAACAACGTTTTTGCCTTAAACAATGACCTTTTTCCATCAAAACCAGCGCAAAAACCTTTAGGGTCTATGAT
>DAOTUC010000080.1:0-4446 GCA_034437315.1 Anaerolineae bacterium | reverse complement strand
GCAACGTGCTTTTGCGCCGGATTCAAGTAGCAAAGTGTTACCAGTTGAGGGATGGAGGTCGAACTATGACGCAATTACAAGCCCGCAGCGCGCCCCTAGAGCAACTTGCGCGGCTGATTCGCCGGTTAGACCGGCGACAGAAGGCGGTGTTGCTTCAGTTGGTGCCGGAACTGCAAACCATTCGCCCGGATGAGGCCGCGCTGCCGGCCGGGCAGCGTGATTTGCTGGCGTACTTTGACGCCAAAATTGCCGCGTTGCCCGACACCCCTCCGCTGCGCGACGATGACCCTTTCCTGGGCGGCCTGACCGTCGCCGAGTTTTTCGCCGCGCCGGAAGCGGAGCAGGCGCAGATTTGGGATGCAGCGCACGCCGAAGCACTTCGGGCATTAGCCACGTATGAACACCCTGTCCAGCCCTCCGCGCTGCCTGCTCGATAAAAACCTCATCCGCTATATCCTGGAAGGGATATACTATGGCCGGGAGCGTCCCTTGACGCCTCTGGAAAGCGGCGCGCTGTCGCTCTGGCGGGCTGCCGAAGAACGTGGTGTGTCCCTCTTTATCAGCCGCTACTCTTTTAACGTGCTCCAACGCCTGCAACCGTCCCCCCTGGCGCGGATCGTACTTGACGCGATGCCAGTCTTGTCGCCTACCCGGTATCATTCGCGTTGGGCGCGGCGCATCCGGGAGAGCGCAGGACTAGCGCGCGAAGATGCTGCGATGACGGCGCTGGCCAGTTTTGGCAGCAACGAAGCCGGTGACTTGTTGGGCGTCCATTGGTTGGCAACCAGCGATCAGCCGTTGATCAATGGCTATCGCGCTGCCTTGCCCACCCTCGACCGCCGCTTCCACGCGATGACCGCGCAGTTGCCCGCGCCATTCTGCGAAGCGACGTTGCCCCATCTGACTACGCCGGCAGAACTCCTGGAAAGCTGGCAACAGTAGGATCCTCAGTAAAAACTCTGCCCCTTATCCGTATCACCGAGTCAGACTTTCCCGCGGCGCGTTGATTGGGTTGCCTCCCCCCATAGGCGCGCAGGTTTCGCGGGTAGCAAAGGAAAAAGCCCGACCTCTAAATAGGGGTCGGGCTGTGTATTTTCGTGCGGCGCGCTGTTTTGCTACGGCACAGTCAAGACCCCCACATTGCTGAGATTAAATCCGTTGCCAGTACCATCCAGGTCAGCGTAGCGCCAGCCAGCGTTGGGATTGGTCGCGCCCCAGTTGCCGTCGAAGCGGACGGTGTAGGAGTAGGTACCGCTGGCGTTCGGGGTGATGACGCCCGTGAACTGGTCGGCGCTGCCCACGTCGCCGAGGTAGCCGATGGGCGCCCACGTCCACTCGGTGAGCGTGATGCTCGTGCCGTAGCCGATCTCGGCGGTGAAGGTGGCGCCGGTGAGCGGCGTGACGTCCACCAGCGTAACCTGAGCCGTGATGGGCGCGGTCGGCGCACCGACGGTTGTGCTGAGCGTCGCCGGGCCGATCAACTGCACATCATCGGCAGTGACGGCGCGATAGTCGTCGTAAACCGTGGACAAGGTTGGTGTGATGGTGCGAGTGACGGTGTTGAGCAGCGCCAGGTTGCCGTCCACTGCGTAGCGATAGCGGAGCGGTGTCTCGCCGGTGCTGATCGTGACCGAGTACACATCCGCCGCGCCGGTGAGTGTGAGCGGGTCGCTCGTCCAATCGCCCTGCAAAGTGACGGTGCCCGTCGCGGGCACGACGCCTTCCAGATCGTGGTAGCGGAAGGTATGCGAGATGGGGAATTTAGCCAGGGCGACGTTGTTGTGCTCGGTGACCTCGGTGATGACGCGGCCTGGATCAGCGATGGCGAAGAGGCGGTTGGGGCGATGATCTAACGTGGTGTTGAGTTGCACATCGCCGTCGCTATCGACCGGCAGGCTGGCGACGGTCCAGGTGTATAAGGCTGTAGCGCCGGTGGCGATGACCGGCCCCTCGTAGAGTGTGACCAGCACGTTCGCCGCGTCCGCCGTGCCCCAGTTGCGCATGGTGACGGTGACCGGGCCGCCGGTGTGGGGGGCAAGATCGGCCTGTACGTCGCCGCTGTCTACGACGGCGTAGTACGTGTGGTCGCCCTCAGTCCAACCACTGACGTCCCAGGTTGTAGTGATGGCCTGGAGGCCGTAGGGCACGAGTTCGGTGATGGTGGCCGTGTGCTGCACGGTGCCGGTGACGGCATCCTGCCGGAATTCGATCAGGACATTGGACGCGGTAACCGGGCCGTTGTTGGCGACCACGGCCAACGGCACGACGTTGTGCTGATCGTAGTAGTAGGTCTTGACGCTGGCAACCGCCACGTCCGGCGTGACCGTGGTCAGCGTGAGCGTGTTGTTGGTCTCCACGCTTTCGGTGATGACACCATCCGGGTCAATGACGGCATAGAGGGTGTGGGACTGCACCGGCTCGACTTTGCCTTTGACCGCCAACGGAGGCAGGGCATCCATCTCGAAGTCCCCGCGCACGTGACGGTAGGTGGCGTGGGTGATGAGGATACCGCCCACGGGGGCCTGGTCGGCGCCCCAGAGGGCCATCACGGCATCGCCGATGTGCTTGTCGATGTGGCCGCCGTGATCCGTGATGGCCGTGTCGAGGCGGAGCCACAGGGCGTTCATCACTTCGGTCACGTCCTCGGCGTCCAGGGTCTCCGACATCGCGGTGAAGCCGGAGACGTCGGCGAAGAGGACCGTGATCTGCTTGCGTTGCTTTTCGGCGGGCGCGGCTTCGGCCTGGAGCGCGGCCAGCTTCTCGCGCAAGGCCGCAATCGCCGGCTCTACCACGGCGTCGCCCAGGATGGTGCGCTGGGCTTCCAGGCCCGCGATGGATTGTTCCAGTTGTTCGCGTTCGGTCATTCCTGCCTCTCCTAATGTATTCTTACAGCGTTACAGGTTGCCCCTTCAATCTCGGGTGGGATGCCATCGTTTGCTAAGGTTGCGCGTAAAACATCCACAACCAAGTCAGGTTCATCCACCTGGAGATAATGATCCGCGCAGGGGATGCGCCAATAGGTAGCCGGCGTCGCGCGATTTTCGAGATAGTTTGCCCATACGTCGTCGGGCACGGCAACCGGCGCGACCGCGTCGAGCTCGCCCCAAATGAGGGTGGTGGGGATGGCGCTGCTTTCCAGCGCGGCCAACCAGGTGATTTCGTTTTCCATACGCTCATTCAGATATTTGATGATCTCGTGCTGTACGTCCGTGCCATCTTGATACTCGAAAATGGAGGTATAGGCATCGATTTCACTTGGGGATAATGGTTTGGCAAAGACCTGCTCGGCTATTCCGCCGGTCATTCTATCCCCACTTATTATGGATGACAAGAATGGGCCTACGGTTGGATTCAGAAGCGCTTTTTGTCCGGTCGTCAACTGCGCCAGGGGTAGATAGATGTTGCCATTGGTGATGAAGTGGTGGTTGATTGTATAGGGTTTGTCTTCATAGACTTGATAGATCTGCAATAGGGCCAGCCCCACGCTGTCGCCTTTGTCGTGGGTCAAGAGCGTGAACTCCTTCAGGCCCACGATTGCACGAACATAGTAATCCACCAGACGGGCATCGTCAAAGAGGGAGTATTCATAGCCAACTCTGGGCTTATCCGAAAAACCATAGCCGGGCGTATCCAGCGCGCAAACGTAGTGATCCTTACTCAGTTCTCCGGCAAGATCAGCAAAGTCCAAGCTGCTGGTGGGGTAGCCGTGGATCATGAGGATGGCCGGAGCGTCTGGATCGCCCTGGCAGATGTGAAAGATACGCAAAGCGTCAAAACTCACGTTTTCGGGCAACGTGGATTTCCAGGAGAAATATTCCCCGGCTGCGCACCAATCGTGCGCTGCTGTGGCGGGATTCTCCATCCCGGCGTAGAAGTCCAGGCAGGATGGCGATGCATCTCCCGGACGATGAACAAAAAGCACGAGGCCCAGGAGTGCGACCAACAAACCCGCAAGCATCGTCCTTGCGGGTTTCTTCATAACTGTTTTCATAGGTTCACCTGTTCGGATGGTTACGGAACCGGGATCACGATCTGCATCCCGTCTTCGCCGACGAATAGGTCCCCTTTGTAGCGCGCTGTTATGGGATTTTTGAACAGCCTTCCCGCTTGCCGTTTGGACCGGGGTTTCGGCGCCAGATGGTTCAGGGCCAGGCGCTGGACATTCGCTTCCTGCGCCAACACCCCAACGTCGCTGACATCCATATGATAATCGCGTATATCGAACATAATCTTGGCATTGACCGTATCGCCCATAGCCTCCAGCGCACTTTCGATCCACTGCACCATCTCCTTGTTCATCGCTTCCGCAACGAGCAAGTCCGCATTACGGCTGTGTTCCACGAGCGAGGACGTAAGCACGGTATCGCCGGAAATGACGATCACCCGGCCCGCGTATTCGATGCGATAGCCGACGTTGGGCTCGATGGGCGGATGGCTGGCGCGAAA
>DAOTUC010000079.1:0-7751 GCA_034437315.1 Anaerolineae bacterium | reverse complement strand
CGGGAACCGGTCCCCGGCCTGATCGTCCACGTGGGCCAGGTCAAGCAAGGCCAACCCCAGGTGGGCGACGAGGCGTGGGCGGTAGTCGATTTCGCCCGCCGGATGGACGTGGCCCGCAATCACACGGCGACTCACCTCCTGCAAAGCGAATTACGCTACGTCCTAGGCGAACACGTGCAACAGGCCGGCTCCCTGGTGACGCCCGACCGGCTGCGCTTCGATTTCACCCACCCCAAGCCGGTGACCGAGGAACAATTAAAGGAGATCACCCGCTCAATCAACGAGGCGATTCTGGTCAACTATCCGGTAGTCGCTGCCGAGGAAACGTACCGGCAAGCGATTCAGGATGGCGTCATCGCTCTCTTCGGCGAAAAATATGGCGAGGATGTGCGCGTGTTGCGCATCGGCGGGCCGGGCGCGCCGATCAGTCGGGAGCTGTGCGGCGGCACCCACTTGCACGAGACAGGCGAGATCGGCCTGTTCCACATCGTCTCTGAGGAGAGCGTGGGGGCCGGCGTACGCCGCATCGAAGCGGTGACGGGACGCAAGGCGGTGGAACTGGTCGAGAAACAACTGGGCGTGCTCAAGCGGGCCGCCGCTCACCTGGGCGCGCTGCCGGACGAGGTTGACCACAAAGCACAAGCCCTTCAGGACGAGTTACAATCGGCGCGCAAGGAGATCGCCCGCCTGGAGGGCCAGTTGGCCCATCGCGAGTTTGAGGGGCTGCTCGACCGCGTGGAAACGGTGAATGGCGTCCGGCTATTGAGCGCCCAGGTGAGCGCGCCCAGTATGGACGTCCTGCGCGAGATGACCGACTGGTTCCGCGACCGCATCGATTCCGGCGTGATCGTCCTCGGAGCAGTGCAAGAAGATCGTCCGGTCCTCGTGGCGGCGGTGACGCCCGATCTGGTCAAGCGCGGGATCAACGCGGGCCGATTGGTCCAAGACATCGCCCGCGTCGTGGGCGGCGGCGGCGGTGGACGGCCCACATTGGCCCAGGCCGGCGGACGCGACGCCAGCCGGCTCGACGAAGCGCTGCAAAAAGCCCCCAGCCTGTTGCAAGATATGATAGACGATCCGCGATAAGCGACAAGCGATGAATCTAGGAACTGGCTCGGTCATTGAGCTCCAACCCCAGGATGACTTCGCCTCGATCCGGCACCGGTTGCGGTTGTTAGGCCGGGGAAGGGTGATTCTGCAAGTGCCGTGGGAGATGCGCTTCCTGTCCAACCCGGTCGATTTCGACCTCCTCCGGCGCGAGGCGGAACGGCATCAGATGGAGGCGGCGATTGTGTCGCCCGATCCGGCGCGTCGCCAGTTAGCCCGTGGGTGCGGATTTCCCGTCTTTTCGAGCGTCGAACGGGCGCAAAAGAACCCTGTGTGGCGGGGAGAATCGCCGAACAAGGTCGAACCGCCGCCCCGCCATTGGTGGGACGAGGAAATAAAGATCCAACCACGGGCTATGCGTCCACTGCCCCGGTGGGTCGATTGGCTGAAATTAGGATTCCGTTTCCTCATCTTTATCCTGGTGTTAACCATTCTCGCCGCCAGCGCCTATACCATTGTACCGACTGCGAGCGTGACACTAACGCCAGCCGGCGAGGAATTTTCGACCATTGTGCCGGTGTCGGTGGATCTAGACATCGAATCGGTGAACAACCAGTTGGGACTCATCCCCGCGCGCCGCCTGGGTGTGGAGGTCTCCGATTACGCCGAGGTGGAGACGACCGGCCTGATGGACGTGATCGCAGGTCAAGCGACAGGGACCGTATTATTCACCAATCTACTGCCACAGCCTTACACCGTACGATCTGGGACAGTGGTGCGTACATCCTCAACCAGCTATCCCTTCCGTTTCCGCACGACGGCCGATGTAACCGTGCCGGCCGGCGGGCAAGCGACCGTGCATGTCGAAGGTCTGCAAGAAGGCGTGGGCAACGTAGGGGCATTCCAGATCAACCGCGTCGAGGGCGCAGCGGGTTCGGCCGTGCGAGTCATCAATCCAGAACCAACCCGCGGCGCTGAGGCGCAGGAGATGCGCGTGGTCATCCAGGATGATTATGACCGGGTGCGCCGCTTGCTGATCGACCGCTTATTCGACCAGGCCTACGTCGAGATGGAACAAATGTTGGGAACGACGGAGATCCTTTTGCGCGAATCGATGCGCATTGAGGCTATGCCCAAGGAGTCGTACAACCGCTTCCTCACCGAACAGGCCGAGACGGTAGGTCTGGATATGGAGATACTGGTCAGCGGGTGGGCCGTGGACGTGGACAACGCGAAGAACGTAGCATACGCGCAACTTTCACGTCGTTTGCCGCCAGCGTACAAACTGATTGACGCCCGTTTCAAATTGGGTGAGATGGCGGAAGAGGGCGTGGGGCCAGGCGAGTTCACATTCTTCGTCACCGCCAGCGGTTACGCCGCAATCTCCCTGAATACCGACGAGGCAATGGAATTGGTCAAAGGGCAACCGGTAGATGTAGCGCGCAAGCGCCTGATCGACGAGTTCCCATTGGCCAGGGATCCGCAATTGACACTCTGGCCCCGCTGGTCAGGCCGGTTGGCGTGGCTCGATCGTATGCCGATTCTGCCTTTACGGATTGATATACAAGTCGCGCCCAAGGAACAGGCGCCCGTGACTGAACAAGCGCTGGCGCTGCCGTGATGGAGATCAAGACGTGCGCATGATGGGACTGGACGTAGGCGACCGGTGGGTGGGCGTCGCCCTCAGCGACCCGCTGGGCATCGTCGTCCGACCGCTGCAAGCCCTGGACCGCCGCTCGAAACCAGAGGATTTCGCAGCCATCGCGGCCTTGGTCAAGGAATACCAGGTGAGGTTGATCGTGGCGGGGCATCCGGTCAGCCTGGACGGCTCAGAGGGGCCACAGGCGCGGCGAGTAGCCGGTTACGTGGAAGCGTTAACAGAGCACCTGGCGGCCCATGGTCAACCCGTGAATGTGGTGATGTGGGACGAGCGGTATACAACGGCCGAGGCAAAGGAAATTATGCGCCAGCAATACAGCGAGAAAGAGCGCCGCCGCGCCCGTTCCAATGGCCAGATCGACGCCATCGCCGCCGCCGTGATCCTGCAAAGCTACCTGACAGGCCGATAGATTGGTAGACCGGTAGACCGGTTTACCGACACATATACACAGGAACACCTATGGATATAGAACTCGAAACTATTTCAAAATACGTCAAATTAGGCGCGCGGATCATGGTTTTCGCCGGAGCTATGGTCGCCCTGGCGTTCGCCTATCTCAGCATCCGCGCATTCATCGGCGACGGGCCGGGCGGAGAGAGAGAAATCTCTCTGGAGAGCATATCAGGCTCGAACGATGTGCTCATCGGCGCTTATCTAGAGACCAAGGCTAATGAGTTAACACAGCCCGCTGGAAGCGACGACACGCCAATGACCTTCACCATCCAGCCCGGGGAGACGCCGGCCGAGATCGGCAAACGCTTACGCGAAGCCGACCTGATCTCCGACGCCGAGCTGTTCCGGCGCTACGTCCAGTACCACAGGATGGACGCCAGCATTGAGGCCGGGGAGTTCACCCTGCGCCAGACAATGACCATCCCTGAGATAGCCCAGGCCCTCCAGAAAGGAACGCGCAACGAACAGATAGTCACCATCCAGGAAGGGATGCGGTTAGAACAAATCGCTAACGCAGTGGCAAATCAAACCACCATCCCGGCCGACGAGTTCCTGGCGTTGGCGACCACCGGCTGGCGCAACGCCGGGCTGGGCCACGATCTTCTCGCCGATCTACCCTCCGATGCAACCTTAGAAGGCTTCCTCTTCCCAGAGACCTATCGCCTGCCGGAAGAGGCCGCCGCCTTCGATCTGATCTCCCGGATGTTGGACACCTTTGACGAGCGCGTGACGTTGGATATGCGCTCGGCGGCGGCCAATCGCGGGCTGAACGTCTACCAATTGGTCACGCTGGCTAGCATCGTGGAACGCGAAGCGGTGCTGGAAGAGGAGCGCCCGACCATCGCCAGCGTCTATCACAACCGAGTGCGAGACGGCTGGTTTCTAGGCGCTTGCCCTACTGTCCAATATGCCATGGGCGCGCCAGGCAACTGGTGGCCTCCGTTCACCCTAGAAGCGACAAATTTCGAATCCCCTTACAACACCTATCAGAACTTAGGATTGCCGCCCGGGCCAATCTGTAGCCCAGGGCTGGCTTCCATCCGGTCGACCGCTTATCCCGCCGAGACCGCATACTACTATTTCCTCGCCGATTGCACCAAAGAAGACGGCAGCCACCTCTTCGCGGAGACACAGGAAGAACACAACAGCAACTACGCTATGTGCGGCGGGCAAGCGCCTTGATAGCCTCCCCACACATAAGTTACTGGAGACTTCCGATTAGAACTGTCAAAATGAGACACGGGATACATACGACGGATGCCACGCGATAGCTTAAACGCCCCATTACGCATTACCCATCACGTTTTACGCATCACGTGCTTTGTGTTTCTATTGACCGCCTGTCAGTTTCCTTGCGCCGTGCGCCCGACGATCAAGATCGGACTGGTAGCCCCTTTCGAGGGCCGCTATCGCTACGTGGGATACGACGTGATCTACGCGGCGCGCATGGCAATACGAGAGATCAACGCCGTCGGTGGAGTAGGTGGGTACGCTGTCGAGCTAGTAGCCTACGACGATGGCGCGGATCCGGAGATGGCGATAACACAAGCGCGGAAATTGACCGTCGATGACGCCGTCGTCGCCGCGCTCGGGCATTTCCGCGAGACGACGACGGCGACCGCCGCCAGGCTCTACAGCGAGGCCGGCATCCCCTTGGCGGCGCCGGTCGCCCTGGGAGATTTACCCGACGCCCCACTCGTTTGCCATCTGGGGCCTTCCGCCGATGTAATGGCGAGCAGTTGGCTCGACCATCTGGAGACATTGGCGGTAGACCAGGCGGCGTTGGCGACCGAAGGCGGTCAACTGGGCGACGCGCTGAAACGCCGAGCGACGGAAAGGGATGTGCGCATAGCGCCGGTCATCTTGGTAGAGGGTATCGGTGCAAGTGAAACACATCCAACAGCGACAGCGATTTTGGACGCCCGGGTCGACGTCGTGTTCTGCGACGCCGACCCGGTGACAGCGGGGGAGACTATCGCAGCGTTGCGAGCTGCCGGCTGGACAGGCGACTTCGTAGGTGGGCCAGATATGGCAGCAGACGCTTTCGCCGCCATAGCCGGCGAGGCGGCCCGGGGAGCGATCTACCTCACGCCATGGCCCCGGCTGAACGAGACACTGGGCGGACAATCTTTCGCCGAGGCCTACCAGACAATCTCCAATGGCGTCCCGCCCGGGCCGCTCGCCCTCCCGGCCTACGAAGCGACCTGGATTCTACTGGAAGCATTAGCACAGGACATCGCCGCTCACGGCGCGCCGACGCGCGCAGGCGTATCGGCGGCGCTACATACCATCAAGCGAGAAGGAAGATTAGGGTCAATCATCTTCGAGATGAACGATGGCGTCTGTCGTCAACGAGACGCGCCAATTTATTGGATCGAAAAATAATTCACCCGGCCTTCAAAGCGCGAAAATACCACACCCCATTCCTTCCCTCACCCCGATTTTTTAAGAAACTCACAAATCCTATGAGAAATTGAAAGGTCAGATATGCGATTGTACCATTTAAATTGCGGGACGATGTTCCTATATTTTCACTTGATACGGGGCGTGATCTATTGCTTGTTGCTCGAGACGAACGATGGCCTTCTACTGGTCGATACTGGAATAGGCGTCAAAGACTACACAACACCCACATGGTTTATGCACCTATTTACACAATTGGTATGTATGCCGCGCGACCTGGAAGAGACAGCAGCCCGCCAGATTATACGGCTGGGATACCGGGTGGCGGACGTCAAACACATCGTAATGACACACCTACATCTAGATCACGCCAGCGGGTTATCAGACTTCCCAGACGCCCAAGTGCACATCTTCCGTCCAGAGTACGAGATCGCCATGCGGAAGCGTGGGCTGATGACTAGAGGTTACATCACCGATCACTGGTCACACGGGCCCCATTGGATCGTCCACGAAAATGACGGCGAGAAATGGTTTGATTTCGACAGCTTTCAGGTACAAGAGGGATTACAACCAGAAGTTCGAATGATTCCATTGCCAGGCCATACGCCAGGACATTGCGGCGTGGCGATCAAGACCCCCGGCGGATGGTTGTTCCATTGTGGAGACGCCGTCTCCCGTTTCTATCCAGCCGCCGATCCCTATCGCCTATCCGACGGGACGCCCAATTGGCTCGTGCGTCAATTGATCGGCGAACACGTCCCCCGGTTGAGGACGTTAATCCGTGAACATGGGGATGAGGTAAGAATAATCGGCGCACACGACTCACACAGTCTGTCCAAATACCGAAAAATGGAAAAATTAGCCAAGTTAGGCAGCGGTATGTAAATGTAAGAGGCAGTATGCAATAAAAAACCCAGCGCCCCACAGTGTGGGGCGCTGGGTTTACGAATAACACGATTGAATGACAACGACAACTTAATAAAGCAAAAAGGTCTCTTGGCAATGACCTACTCTCCCAGAGGGCTGCCCCCCAAGTACCATCGGCGCTGGCGGGCTTAACTGCCGGGTTCGGTATGGGACCGGGTGTACCTCCGCCGCTAGAATCACCAAGAGACCTCTTGATCATTTATAAGTTGTTAATATACAATTGAACACGAAAACTTCAAGTTCTCCGCACCACAGTGTTAAGTCCTCGACCATTAGTACGGGTTAGCTGAACACATTGCTGTGCTTACACATCCCGCCTATCAAACCGGTAGTCTTCCGGTGGTCTTACTCCTATTACAAGGACGGGGGACCTAATCTAGGGGCGAGTTTCCCACTTAGATGCTTTCAGCGGTTATCTCTGCCAGACATAGCTACCCAGCGATGCACCTGGCGGTACAACTGGCACACTAGAGGTCTGTCCACTCTGGTCCTCTCGTACTGAGAGCAGCTCCCCGCAAGTCCCCTACGCCCGCAGCGGATAGAGACCGACCTGTCTCACGACGGTCTGAACCCAGCTCACGTGCCGCTTTAATGGGCGAACAGCCCAACCCTTGGGACCGTATCCAGCCCCAGGATGCGACGAGCCGACATCGAGGTGCCGAACCTCCCCGTCGATATGAACTCTTGGGGGAGACTAGCCTGTTATCCCCGGGGTAGCTTTTATCCGGTAAGCCACGGCCCTTCCACTCGGAACCGTGGGATCACTAAGCCCGACTTTCGTCTCTGCTCGACTTGTAGGTCTCGCAGTCAAGCTCCCTTATGCCTTTACACTCTTAGGCGGGTTTCCATTCCGCCTGAGGGAACCTTTGGGCGCCTCCGTTACATTTTCGCAGGCGACCGCCCCAGTCAAACTGCCCACCTGGCACTGTCCCCCTACCGGGTTACGGCAGAGGTTAGGGCAAAGACTTGGTCAGGGTGGTATTTCAAGGTTGGCTCCACTGAAGCTGGCGCCCCAGATTCATTGCCTCCCACCTATCCTGCACAAACCAAGCCCATACTCAGTACCAAGTTACAGTAAAGCTCCACGGGGTCTTTTTGTCCTGCTGCGGGTACGCGGCATCTTTACCGCGACTTCAATTTCGCCGGGTCCCTCGTTGAGACAGTGCTCCACTCGTTACGCCATTCGTGCGGGTCGGAACTTACCCGACAAGGAATTTCGCTACCTTAGGACCGTTATAGTTACGGCCGCCGTTCACCGGGG
>DAOTUC010000078.1:0-7735 GCA_034437315.1 Anaerolineae bacterium | reverse complement strand
TGAGCGCCCGGCGCCACGCCCACCCGATTCGCGCCGCCGTCATCGCCGACCATAATGCCCATCGTGTGACTGCCGTGACCATGCTCATCGGCCGGCGCGCTGTTTCCGGAGGCCGGATCGAGCCAGTTGTATGCGTGTTCAAACAGGCCGTCCCCTTGATTGCCCCGATAGCGCGCCGCCAGAGCCTGGTGGGTGTAGCGGACGCCGGTGTCGATGTTTGCAACGACAACGTGCTCCCCGGTGACGTGCAACTCGTCCCACACCCGATCGGCCTGGACGTGGGCCAGGTTCGCTTCGACGGTGGGCGCGGTTGGGGACAGAGAAAACGGGGACGGGGAGGGCTCGATCAGGTATAACGAACGTTGGGCGGTCAGCGCTTCGATCTCGGAAAACGCTTTAAGCCCCTCAAAAACGGCCCTGGAAGACCCATCGACGACAATGATCGCGTTGTTGATCCAGAAGGCCTGGTATGCGACGCCCTGCCTGTCCAGGTAAGCGCGCACGCGGGCCTGGGCGACCTGGGCGTTCTTCCGCAGCGCGTCGAGCACGAAACGCCCGCGCGCGCGCCAAGCCATGCCATACGCCGGCGAGAGGTCGGCCCGCTGGTGGAAAGAGAGCATGTAGCCGACGTCTGCGCTGCGCTCTATCGCGGCCTGGAGCGCCGGTTCCACACGCGGGCCATTCGCGCCAACAGATTCTGATTGCAGCAAAAGCGAATGGGACGCGCCAGCGGTTACCGGGGGCGAGACCTCTTCTATCCTATAATGGAGTACGGCGGAAGCGTCGTGCGTGATCGTCAGGTAGCGGGTGACCGTCTGGGGGATGTGGGCCTCGACGTGTAACGACCGGGGCGTGATAGTGATGCGCCCGCTGCTCGCAACCGCAACAGCGGCTGCAACATCGGGCGCGCCAGCGGGCCGCTGCCAGCGAGCGCGCGAACCGTCGGGGAAACATCCGGACCACCACGCCGGAAACAGCCCGATTTCCGGCGCATCGGGCGACGAGTGAGCGGTTCGCCCATCCATCAAAGGATTGAACAAAATGAGAATCAAGACAAGCGGCAAAATAAATTTTCTGTGCATACGCCCATTCTAACGCAAACCCCAAACTTCTGCAATTCAAGCCAATGCGGAATAGCCAATGCGCAACCAACGTCTGCCAAAGTCAAGGGTTTCCACATGGCTATGTTTGTGGTAAAATGATAGGGATGGATTATGAATATTCAAGACGATAAAAAGCTGCCGTTGGGCGTGATAGGGAGCATAAGATCTGGCTTTGAGCTTGTGGGGCGTCGCCTGTGGCTCATCACGCTCCCCGTGTTGCTGGATCTCCTGCTGTGGCTCGGCCCGCAAGTTTCGTTAGGCCCGCTGATGGATCGCGTCACCCAGATGATGCGATCTCAGGCCATGTCCAACTCGTTGACGGCGGATCAAGCTGCCCAGGCGATCCAGGCATTGGAAACTATCGGTGAACAATTGGACTTGATCTCACTGCTCAGCGCGGTCCCTCTGCTCAATTTGCCCAGTTTGATGGCCTGGCGCCTGTCCGAGGCCATCTCTCCCCTGGGAGAACTGACCGTTTGGCCGGTCTCGAATTTCGGCGCGATGTTGGGCTGGATCATGCTCCTGGCGCCCATCGGCCTGTTGCTAGGTTTTCTCTACTCGAACGGCCTGGCCCACTGGGTGCGCGATTTTCGTTCTCCCGATGACGTGGATGGGAAGGAGAAGGAGAAGGAGAAGGAGAAGGAAGACGGGCGCGCAGATTCGTCCCACGTCGTCCGCACCAATACGGGGAAATTCCTGCGCACCTTCCTGTTCGCCTTCGGCCTGCTCGTCATCGGGGGAGTATTGGGCGGCGCATGGACCGTGTTCGTCGGCATCCTGGCCCTCCTCTCGCCCTTGCTCAGTATCGTGGTGTGGATGGCGGGGCTGGGTTTGGGGGTCTACCTGGGGCTACACCTGGTATTCGTCATCCCCGGCTTGCTGGTCGGCGAGCGCGGGTTATGGCAGGCGACGTGGGAAAGTTTTGTGTTGATGAAAGTGCAATCTCCCTCAATTATGGGGCTGATTGTGTTGATTCTGGTCATCTATGAAGGGTTAAGCGTCATCTGGTCGCTTCCGCTATTAGATTCCTGGTCGCTTTTGATAGGCATCCTCGGCCACAGTTGTGTGGCGACGGGACTGACAGCTGCGACGTTCATATTCTATCAGGAGCGGGTCGGGCAACTCGCGGAATTGCGCCAGGCTATCGCAAGTATGTCTTAGGAGCACCTATGGCAAAGAAAAAACAACGAGCGAAAAATGGCCCTGAACAATACGGCGCGGCAGACATTCAAGTGCTGGAGGGCCTTGAGGCGATTCGACGACGTCCGGGGATGTACGTGGGCGGCACCGACGTCAAGGCGCTGCATCACCTGGTATACGAAATCGTCGACAACGCCATTGACGAAGCGCTGGCCGAGCGGTGTGACGAAATTCACGTGACCATCCACCCCGATTCCAGCGTGACCGTGCGTGATAACGGCGTGGGGATTCCAACGGCGATCCATCCCGAAAAGGGCATACCGACGTTGGAACTGGTGATGACCGTCCTGCACTCCGGCGCCAAGTTCGGCGGCGGCGGTTACAAGGTCTCCGGCGGATTGCACGGCGTCGGCATCTCGGCGGTCAACGCGCTTTCCGAGTGGATGGAGGTGACGGTCGACAACCCCCGCGACGGCAGGAAATATTTTCAGCGCTACGAACGCGGCATCCCGACAGCGCCGGTGGCCGACATCGGCAAGGCGGAGGGACAGGGCACGACAGTCAGTTTCCACTTTGATCCCACGATATTCGAGGACGTCGAATTTCGTTTCAACACCCTTTTGCAGCGTATGCGAGAGATGGCTTTCGTCACTCAGGGGGTGACGATCAAGCTGGTCGACGAGCGCGAGGCGCCTTTCCCCCACCAGATGACATTTTACTTCGAGGGCGGGATTCAATCCTTCGTGCGGTATCTGAATCGCAATCGAGAACCGGTCCACGATGTGGTCTACGCCGAAAAGGAGATCGACGGGGTGGTCATCGAGGTGGCTTTCCAGTATACCGACGCGTATTCCGAATCGGTATACGCTTTCGCCAATACAATTCACACCATCGACGGCGGCACGCACCTGACTGGGCTGCGCTCTGGCCTGACACGCACGATCAACGATTTCGCTCACGAGGCGAATGTATTAAAGGACAAGGATCCCAATTTCACCGGAGAGGATACCCGCGAGGGATTGACCGCCATCGTCAGCGTCAAGCACCCCGATCCGCAGTTCGAGAGTCAGACCAAGGTCAAGCTGATGAACGCCGAGGTGCGCGGCATGGTGGAGTCGGTGGTCACAATGGCTTTGCAGGAGTTCCTGGAGCGGGATTCGCGGGCGGCGCGCAGCATTGCCCAGAAATGTCTCACCTCGTCACGCGCGCGGGCGGCGGCGCGCAAGGCGCGGGATCTGGTCATTCGCAAAAGCGCCCTGGAGAGCCTGACCCTGCCCGGCAAACTGGCCGATTGCTCCGAGCGGGACGCCAGCAAGACAGAGCTGTTCATCGTTGAGGGGGACAGCGCCGGCGGCAGCGCCAAACAGGGACGCGACCGGCACTTCCAGGCCATCCTGCCGCTCCGGGGCAAGATCCTCAACACCGAGCGCGCCCGCCTGAACCGCATCTTGAACAACAAAGAGGTGCGGGCGCTGGTCTCGGCGCTGGGCTGTGGCATCGGACAGGAATTCGACCTGGAAAGCCTGCGCTACAGCCGCATCGTCCTGTTGATGGACGCTGACGTGGACGGCGCCCACATTCGCACGCTCCTACTGACCTTCTTCTTCCGCTACATGCAGCCGCTGGTCGAACACGGTCACTTGTTCATCGCCCAGCCGCCGCTGTATCGCATCTCGGCCAACCGAAAGACCGAGTACGTCTACACCGAGGCGCAGAAGGAAGCGATGCTGAAAAAGCTCAAGGGGAATAAGGTGAGCTTGCAGCGTTACAAGGGCCTGGGTGAGATGAATCCGGAACAACTCTGGGATACGACGATGAATCCGGAAAATCGAACCCTGTTGCAGGTCACCATTGAGGATGTGGCGGTGGCCGATCGCACCTTCGACATGCTGATGGGCAAGAGCGTGCCCCCCCGGCGACGCTTCATTCAGACCCACGCCAGAGAGGTGCAGAACCTGGACGTGTAGGTCGGATATTGGCATATCAGTAGCCCGGTATACGTGTTAGTAGGCATTAAGACACTCTTAATAGGTGGGCAAAGGCCCAGACGACCCCGGTCAGCAGCCCGGATTTCAATCTCGTCGGTATTGTGCGCTTTGCTCTGCTCAAGCGGGTGGAAGCGAATGGTGTGATTCCAGACCGGCGAGAGCGCGCCGCTTTGCTGGCCCTCAATCAGGTTCGCCTCTCGGTCGATGGTAACGAGCGTGATGCGGTTGCCATGTTCTTGCTCATCTCGGCCGTAGCACACGTCTATCTGGCGACCATGGGCTACGAACGATACGTTGAAAACCTCAAGAAAGGCATGAATCCAGTTCGTTTTTATGAATATGCGCTCAGCTCTTCGCTGATGATCGTGTTGATCGGAATGCTGATTGGGCTTTGGGATCTGGGAGCAATCATCCTGATCTTCACGCTCAACGCTACAATGAACCTGTTTGGCATCTTGATGGAGCCACATAATCAACACACCCAAAAGGTCGACTGGACGGCATTCATTTACGGGTGCATTGCAGGAATCGTGCCGTGGGTTGTCATCATGCTGTACTTCGTGGGCGCTGTCAACTCCGGCGATGCCAAGCCACCCGATTTTGTGTACGCCATCGTTCCGACACTGTTTGTATTCTTCAATATCTTCGCCATCAATATGGTTTTACAATACAAGAAGGTAGGCCCTTGGAAGGATTACCTGTTTGGCGAACGGGTCTATATCATTCTGAGCCTTTCGGCTAAATCGGTTCTGTGTTGGCTGATCTGGACTGGAACGCTGGCGCCAATCTAAATCAGAGCATCCAGCCCGCCAGCGCCGTTCGGTTCAGCCGCTCGCTGCTGTTGCGAGGGGGGTCGGGCAATCCCCAGCGCTGCGGCTCAACCGCAGGCCGTTGGTGCACCAAGCGAACTTGACGTTTCTTGAGGGGTGAAATGTCCCCGTGGAAACTGCGTTTCCGATCGGGTAAGGACAACCATCCACCCATACCGAGCGTTCCAGTTATGGAGAAGGCGCCACGTAGCCCGGAAGCGGTCCGGTTTGGCCGAAAACGGGATCAATCCGTGCGGAGAGAGGGCAAGAGACTACCCTCTCCATCGTGACAGCTACTGTAGAAGTAACTTTACCAACTAGAACAAATTGCTAATGAGGAGGATAATGTGATGGAGAAACCCAATTTCGATCTAGATGCGGCACATAAGCATTTTTCCGTTGCGTGTTTCAATCAGGCGTGGGCATTGCTAGATGAACCTGACCGTACTACCGAAGAAGATGAGCAAATGGTGCGGTTGAGTCTAGCGTCGCATTGGCACTGGACACAACGAGAGGATTGTGAGCCAACGAACATCTCTGTTTCATACTGGCAAACTTCAAGGATTTACGCTGTGCTTGAGCAAGGAGAGAATGCGAGGAGATATGCACAGAAGTGTCTGGACGTGAGCCAGGGAGAAGACGTCTCGTCATTTTATCTAGGATATGCGTATGAAGCGATGGCTCGGGCTGAGCAAGTGGCAGGAAACCTAGAAGAGATGGGGAAGTATCTAGAAGAAGCGCGACGAGTAGCAGAGACGGTAGCTGATCCGGAGGAAAAGAAGTGGCTAGAGGATGATTTGGGAAACATCAAGTAGTCGCGCTTTTGACTTTTTGGGTCTCTAGGATTTCGCATGGTTGGGATGCGCCGCGCCCTATATTTGGGCCGAAATCGCGTCTTGCCCACAGATATAGGGCGCGGGTGTCACACTCGCTTTTAGCGCCAGGCAAAATCCCAAAGAGCCAAATTCTGTAATCGCCTATAGTTGTAGGTCGCGTAGAACAGTCCACCGGGCCAGAAGAGCAGCCCTAACAGCCTGCCGCGCCGCGTCAGCGCCGGCGCGCCGAGCAGCAAGTTGACCACGTCATTGGCGAGAAAAGACTGCCGCAGCGCCTCGGTGGGATAGAGGCCGGCCGGAGCGAGTAGGCCGGCGACGGAAGCGCCGTGACGAGCGAGACCGTGTAGACGGGGGATAGGTCACACGTGACCGGCAGGTTGGCAGAGGCTTTCAACTTGCTGCGCCTCCCAGTTTCGCACGCACGGTTTTCGCCCAGGCGCGGATGGCGTCCCAATCGCGGTGATCGGGCGTATTACTCGCCATTGCGCCGACCGGAATCTTGAGCAGCGGGAACAGCCGCTTGTATTCGGGGGTATCGTCCAATACTGCGCCGGCGAAAACGCCCACATCGACCGGCGCGACTTCCGGCGCGACTTGGCGCAGTTTGTTGACGTAACCCTGTACGGTCTGGTGGTTCTCCTCCGTCTCGTCGGACGCCGCCAGACAGACGATAAAGTGGGCCACCGGCATCTGCGCCAACTCTTTACGGTGACGCCTGACAAAGCGCTTGATCTCGCCCGGCAGTTGTCCCGCGTGGATCGACGCGCCGACGATCACCGCCCGGTACGTGCCGACGTCTCTGGCCTCCCTGGCGCGACAAACGTCGGCTTGTGTGTCTGCGCTGCGCAACGCATCGCCAATGGCTTCGGCCACCCCGCGCGTCGCGCCCGTCCAGGTAGCGTAAACGATCAGAATTCTGTTCATTTGTTCCCCCTGCTAAACGAATAGTGGATCACATCCTTGGGGCACACGTCCACGCACGACCCGCACAGCACGCACTCGCTGTGCTCCATCGTCTCGGCGCGCGCCATCTTGTTGACGTCCAGGCTCATCGGGCAAGCCATGGTGCATCGTTGACAGTCGATGCACTTGTTCGCCTCGGCCTCGAGACGCAGCGCCGGGGTGTTGAGCAGGTTACGCAACTTGCGCCCCAGAATCATAAACGGCGCCATCCAGCAGATGGTATGGCAGCCCGCCCGCCGCCCGAACAGCAGCGCCAGCCCCAGGAACGCTGCGATGACCAGGTAATAGACCACGTACCAATAAGGTTGTTCCACCGTCAGCCCACCATCCAGGTGAAAGAAGAGATTCACCTGCCGGTAGCCGCCGGCGCGGATCGCCAGCCAGGCAATCAGGCTGATCCAGGGGATCCAGATCGCCCACTTGACCCAGCCCAGCCATTTGGGGCCAAAGAGGCGGTTGTGGATGGGGATCGCCAGCTCGCCGAGCGCCGCGCCCGGGCACACCCAGCCGCACCACAGCCGTCCCACAAAGAGCGCCGTGACAAACATCAATCCAAAGACTACCAGGCTGCCGTTGAGGACCCCCTCGGCGGCGCCGGCAACGGGCAGGTAGGGCGACAGGTAGAACAGAGTAATGGGAAATAGCAATAGCGAAATCAACAAAGCTGCCATACGCCAACGTTGGCGCGTGGCTAACTGCTTGATCTTGACCATAATCTCCTCCTCTAATCTAATTTCAGTAAAATGTAGGCTTTGGTAGTCTATCTATGTTGGTTCTCTGGGATTTCGCATGGCGAGACCCTAAAGGTTTTGCTCAAGGCCGCGCAAACAACGTTTTTGCCTTAAACAATGACCTTTTTCCATCAAAACCAGCGCAAAAACCTTTAGGGTCTATGA
>DAOTUC010000077.1:0-20524 GCA_034437315.1 Anaerolineae bacterium | reverse complement strand
CGTCGTGCGCCACAGTGTGAGCGAAAGCGTCCAACTCAGCATTTTGCCGCTCCAGTTCTTCCGCGTGCTCGCGCAGCGCCTCCTCCATCTCCTTCCGCCGGGTGATGTCGATCACAAAAGCCATCACGATGATGCCATCCTCCGCGCTCACGTAGCTCAGGCCCACCTCGACCGAGAACTCCTCCCCACCCTTTCGCCGCCCGGCGAGATCCATATTGATGCCCATCCTCCGCTGGCGCGGCTCTGCGAGGTAATCGGCCCGGTGCGCGACGTGCACGTCTCGGAAACGATGGGGGAGTAACATCTCAACCATCTCCCCGACCAGCGCCTCCCGCTCGTAACCGAACATCTCTTCCACCCGGTCATTGACCAGCAGGATGCGTCCATCTTCATCGACGATGACCACGCCCACCGGAGCCGATTTCAGAATCGCCTGGGTCAACACATTCTGACGGTCGATCAATTCCTGCGAAGCGAAGCCGTTGTAAATTCGCACCATTTCGTTATTCATCACCCATCCTTATCAGGCCCCCATCAAATTTCGCCCGTTGATTAAAACGATTCCACGCCAGGTCAAATAGCCTCGGTAACGGTCGTCCCACCGGGAGCGCCAAAACCCGCTCGCGCCACGCCTCGGCGGCCTCGGCCGCCCGCGCAAAACAGGAGGCGGTCAGGGAAGCCTGTCGCTCGGATAGTTCACCAGCGCTCAAGCGCCCTACTTCCCGGGCCAGGGCCGACGCCTCCGCGAGAAATTCCGCCTCCAAGGCGTCCCGCTCGGCGGCATAGGCGGATAGACGGGCCTTGTAGCGCCGGATCACCGCCCGATGGAGCCGTTCGTGGGCCCACCAGAGCGATTCGGCGTCGTACACGCCCGTCGGTTCAGGGCCGACATCGGGCAATCCGCCCATCAGGTAAACCGGTTTGAACACGCCGGTGCACGGCGCGGCGGTCCCGGTCAGCCAGACGGTCGTCAGGCCCGGCGCAAGATGGGCGACCATCGAGCCAGTTGTCTGGGCGGGTCGCGTGGGACCGAAGCCGGCGTGCACGCAGAGCTTATCGGTCAGCCAGCCCCGGCCTGGATCTCGCCAGAGCGTCGATGTGGGATCGCCGGTCTCTTCCGTCCCCTCCCGGGGGCCGTGATCGCGCAACGCCGCCATCATCGTCTCCACGGAGATCGCGCCTTTCTGCGCTCGCAGGATTTGCATGGCGCGACACTGGCGGGCCTGACTTCCCCCGAAGCGCGTCATCCAGAGATCGGAATAGCAACGCGCCATGTGGAAATCGGCCTTCGATTTGCACCATCCCGCCTCAATGGCGCGCGCCGCGAGATCCGGCGAGGCCAGGTCCCACGTCCGGCCGATGGTCAGCCGGTTGGAAATCACCCGCACGTCCCGCACCCGCTCGGCCGCCCACTGCCTTTCCACCGTCTCCAACAGCCAGGCCTCGTCCGGATCGGCGATGAGGAAGGAATTGTGATAGAACATCTGGTGATCGAAACCACAATCGCCCCCCTGCCCGTGCTCTTCCAGGAGCGCGACGATGACGTCCAGCGCCTCGCGCGCCGAAGCGCCCCGCTCCAGCGCCAAGCGGACGAAATCCATGCCGATCAGGCCCGGCTCCTTGCGATAGGGCGCTCTGGTGAAGACCGCCTCATTGCCGATAGCGACGCCGCGCTCGTTGACGCCCATCTCCGCCCCCCAGATCCAGAAGGGCCGCGAGAGCAGCGCCGCGTAGGTCTCGGCCGCCTGGGAAATCTCGACGTAGGTGCATTTGACCATCGCGCCGGGCGCGTGCCGGGCGCGGGGGATGTAGGTCAGCGTCTGGGCCTCGTTCGGTTCCCGGTCGCTGTTCTTCGCCAGGATGACCGCGCCGTCGATTGTCGCGTTGCCTAAAGCGACGAATGTATCACACATATCACGGTTCCTTTATCCCGCGCCCGCCATTGGGGCGCCCGCATCAATGGCGAGCGCCATCGCCGCGACCTCGTCGGCGCGCAGGGCCACACAGTTGACGCCCTTGACGGGGTTCTCCTTGGGCGGGACCTCGCCGACGTCGAAACGGATAATCTTGCCCAAGCGAGACACGGAAAAAACGTCGTCGCTCCCCTCCACCGTCGCCGCGCTGACCAGGTGATCGGTCTTCATCGCGATTTTTCCGCCGCCGCCGGGCGATTTGTTGGGCCGGAAGCCAGACATCAAACGCGCCATGCCTTTGCCGTCGGCGCCCAGGAGAAAGACCGCGCTATCCGGCTGCACGGGCGTGACGGCGACGGCGACGTCGTCCCGGCCCAATTGGATGCCCAGGCAGCCCTGGGCCGGGACCAGGCGGGCGGGGAAACGGATGCCCCGCCCCTGCCGGGTGACGATGAACAGATCGTCGTCGCCCGCGGTCCAGCAGGCGTCGGCCGGCGCGCCGAAGCGGGCCGGATCGTAGAGTTCGATGCCGGCGCGGAGCTTATCGCTCAGGAGGTGGCCCGCCAGCCATATGACGTGACCTTTCTGGGTGAGCAGCGCCACGTAGGTCTCGCCGCGATCGGGCAGGATCAGCGCGACCCGCTCCCCAGCGTTAAACGCCCGCCTGACGGAGAGCGCTTCCCCCCGGTTGTGCACGGGGGTCTCGACGATGTCGGTCGCCGGCAAGCGGAACACGCGCGCCTGATCGGTCACGATCACCAGGTTCTGTTCCTCGTCGACCAGCGCCAGGAAGGCCGGCGGGTCGTCCTCGGACGTTTCCAGGTCGAAGACGCCCATCCCGCCCCGGCGCTGCCGGGAATAGAGATGACGAGGGGTCCGTTTCGCCATCCCCGACCGGCTCACGGTGACGACGTTGATGGTGGTCGGCGGCTCGTCGGGCGTCGCCTCCGCCTCCCCGGCGTCGCGCTTGGAGGGCCTTCGATCCGTCCGCCAGCGCGCCATCTCCGCTTCCAGCGCCTCGATGTAGGCCCGCACATCGGGCGCGACGTCTGCTAAATCAGGCCGCTTTAGGTCCAACACATGCCACCTCCCTCGATATAATCTCTCACTCGTTTGCAGGGATATACAGGTGTGAAGACGTGTGTGTCATGGTGTTAGTATATCAGTATCTCAAATTGGAGCAAGTTGGTCAGATCAACTGGCGGAGGTTGGACCGAAAAAGTCGGAGAGCTAGGCAGAAAAAAACAGGCGTGATATAATTGAGCGAATCAGCGACACACGATACACGATAGAGGAATGAATAACCATGAACACCGTAGACCCATTGATGAAGCACCTATCGGAAAAAAATCTGGTTGAAGCGCTCACACCAAAAGCGCAAAAGATTGATGCGCCCGACGTGAGCGCGGCTTTCGAAGAGGGCGGATTGATCGCCCAGGCGCTCGGCGAGCGCTACCGCTACCGCGCCGGGCAGGTCGATATGGCGAATCTGGTCCGCCAGGCGCTGATGGAGGAACGGCCGGCCCTGTTAGAGGCCGGCACCGGCTGCGGCAAATCCTTCGCCTACTTGATACCTGTGATCGCCTCGGGCGTGCGGGCCTTCATCTCGACCGCCAACAAGACGCTCCAGACCCAGTTATGGGAGAAGGACATCCCCACATTGCGCCGCTTCGTCCCCCGCGCCTTCTCCGCCGCGCTGCTCAAGGGACGTTCCAATTACGTCTGTTTTTTCAAACTGCGACAGGCCCATCAGCAGATCGGCCTGCCCGGCCTGTCGGACGACCTCGACGAATTGGTGCGGGCCTTGCGCGACACGCCCTCCGGAGACGTGGAGGAACTGCGGCTTCCCCGCCGCCTGCGCGAGATGGTCACCGCCGCCCAGCACGAGTGCGTGGGAAAGGATTGCCCCCACTTCGGGCGCTGCTATTACGAGTTGGCCAAGATGGCGGCCGAGGAGGCGGATCTGGTCGTCGTCAATCACGCCCTGCTGGCCTTCAACCTGGCGCTGCCCTTCCTGTCGCCGCGGCCCGTCGTCGTCGTGGACGAGGCCCACGCGCTGGAGGGTTACGTCGTCAACGCGCTGCGCATCGTCGTCGGTTACGAGACGATCCCCCAGTTCATCAACGATCAGGTCGTGATCCGCCACGCCCCCGACCGCCTGCGCGGGGAGACGGTGCGGCTCAATCAACAGTTCTTCCAGGCGTTGTCCGATAAAGCGCTTTCCGACAAGCCGTCGCCCTACGCCCGCCGCTGGGCCCTCCAGGAGGAATTGCAAGAGGGATTGACGCTGGCTGACCGGCTCAACAAGGTGCACAAGGCCTTGTTGCGCGCCTATTCCCCCACGCTCGATGGAGATGAGGCTGAGGATGAAGGAGAGATGGCGCGCCACCAGGTCGTCATCGACTGGGCGGCCCAGTTGGCGGATCAGGTGCGCACATTGTCCAAACCGACGCCGGACAATTACGTCCGCTATTGCGAGGAGCGAGAAGCGGGGCCAGCGGGAATCACGTTATGCAGCGAGCCTTTACAAGTCGCAGAGTTTTTGCGACGCACGCTATTCAAGCCGGTCAAGCGCGTCATCTGCACCGGCGCGACCCTGACCACGGCGAACCATTTCACCTATTTCTGCCAGCTGACCGGCGCGCCAGGCGAACAGGCCCTCCAGCAGGTGATCGAGAGCCCCTTCAATTACGCGGAACAAACGTTGCTCTACACCCCCCACGGCCTCGAACCCCGCTACGGCGAGGGAGAGGAGGCCTACGTGCTCGAACTGGGGCGCGAGATATGGCGGTTGATCCAGGCCAGCCGGGGCCGGGCCTTCGTGTTGTGCACCAGCACGCGCCGGATGAATGAGTTGTACGACCTCATCAACCCGCATCTTGAGTACAATTGCTATTGCCAGGGAAGCGGTATGTCGCGGGCCGAGTTGCTCGAATTGTTCCAGGAGGACGAGGATGGCGCGGTGCTCTTCGCCACCCGCAGCTTCTGGGAGGGGGTGGACGTGCCCGGCGCGGCGCTCTCCCTCGTCATCATCGACAAATTGCCCTTCGCCCCCCACCGCGACCCGGTAGTCCAGTACCGACAACAATTGGTGCGCGACCGGGGCGGCAACCCGTTTATGGAGGTGACGTTGCCGGAGGCGATTCTGGCGCTGAAACAGGGGGTCGGGCGCCTGATTCGCACGGAGACCGACCGGGGCGTGATCGCCATCCTCGATTCCCGCGTCAACACCAAGCGCTACGGGCAACAAGTCGTCGCCAGCCTGCCCAAAGCGCGCCGCACTCGCCGCATCGCCGACGTGAGGCACTTTTTTGCCCAGGAGGATGGCGCATAATACGGCCCATCTTGCCAAGTCCCGCTTTCTATGCTACATTACAGGTGGAGGGGGATGAACGATGCCTAAAAAATTCTGGTCGTCGACGATGAGTTAGAGCGCGTCAAAACGTATCCCGATGACCATCGCCCAGCCGACCGCCCTGGCCTCCCACCAGCAGATTCGCGCGACAGCTCAACACATCTCAACACATCTCAACACATCGTCGATAACGCTTGATCTAGTTGCACGTTCACGCCACGGTCATTATGATTGATGAACTGAAAGACACTGACGAACACACCGAAGCCATCGCACGGGCCGCCTCGCTCTTGCGGGCGTCGCGCTACGCTATCGCGCTGACCGGCGCCGGCAGCAGCACCCCTTCCGGCATCCCGGACTTCCGTTCACCTGAAAGCGGGATGTGGTCGCGCTTCGACCCGATGGAAGTGGCCTCGTTGCGCAGCTTCAGACGCGATCCGAATCGCTTTTACGCGTGGATCCGCCCGATGATTCAACAACTGATGACGGCGGAACCGAATCCGGCCCATCGGGCCCTGGCGAAAATGGAGGCCGACGGTTATCTCAAGGCGGTCATCACGCAGAATATCGACGACCTCCACCAAAAGGCCGGGTCGCAAGAGGTATTAGAACTACACGGGCACATGCGAGAGGCGACCTGTTTACGTTGTTACCAAGCGACGCCCACCACGCAACTATTGGGCGCATTCCTGCAAGATAGCGAACTGCCGCTCTGCGAGGCGTGCGGCGGCTTGATGAAACCAAACGTCGTGCTCTTCGGGGAACAATTGCCGGCCCAGGAGGTCGCCCGGGCGATGGCCCACGTGCGTCGGGCGGATTTGATGCTGGTGGTCGGTTCGTCTTTGCTGGTGGCTCCCGCCTCCCAATTGCCGCTCCTGGTTTACGAGCAAGCGGGCGCGTTGATCGTCGTCAACCTATCCAAGACCTACCTGGATGACGTGGCCGATGTGCTCATTCACGGGGACGTCGCCGACGTTTTGCCCCGTATTGCGACCGCGGCCGCGGCCGCGCACCCTCATCGAGACGAACAAGAATAAGTGACTAACCCGTACCTTCTCAAATAAGGTGCGTTAATCGGCCCGAGGACGGGCCTCTGAGCGAATTTTTTAACAGTCTCTAATCCGCCAGAAGGAGACGCCAAATATGGCGACAATGGAAAAACGTGTAAAACAATTGGAACGGGTGATTGAAATCAGCCGCTCCTTGAACTCAGTCTTGAGCTTGCGCCCCTTGCTCCATATGATTGTGACGGCCGCCCAGGAACTGACCGAGAGCGAGGCCGGCTCTATCCTGCTGGTCGATCGCACGACCGGGAAACTCCACTTTGAAGCAGCCACGAATCTACCCGGCATCCACTCGATCGTCGTGCCGCTGGAGGGCAGCATCGCCGGCTGGGTGGTCCAAAAAGGCGAATCCCTGATCGTGGATGACGCGCAGAATGACCCGCGTTTTGATTTCTCCAGCAAGGCGGACGCGCAATCCACGTTCACCACCCGCTCGATCCTCGCCGTCCCCCTGTTCTCTCGGGATACCGTCATCGGCGTCCTGGAAGCAGTCAACAAGGTAGGCGGCAATGGATTCGACGAAACATTCACCGAAGATGATGTGGATCTCCTGAAGGTTCTGGGCGACCAGGCGGCTGTGGCGGTGCAGAACGCGCTATTATTCCAACAATTCGACTTCATCGCCGAGATCGTGCACGAGATGCGCACCCCGCTGACGTCGGTCGTCTCCTACGCCGAATTGATCCAACGGCCCGGTTTGGATTTCACGCAGTACACCCAGTTCGCCGGCATCATCGAGCGCGAGGCGGAGCGCCTGATCAAGCTCACCAGCAATTTCCTCGATCTGTCCCGGCTGGAATCAGGGCGGGCCGCGCTGGACCGCTGCCCGGTCGATATTGCGACGGTGATTCACATGGCGCTCAACGTCTTGAGAGCGCAAGCAGACGAACAAGGGATCGTGTTAGCGGTGGAGACGCCGCCCTCTCTCCCCGGCGTGATGGGCGATGCGCAACGGTTACACCAATTGTTATTGAATCTTGTAGGCAACGCCATCAAATATTGCAAACGAGGCGATAACGTGACAGTGCAAGTGTCCCGTCAAAAGACCGCTTCCCAGGAAGATGTCTTGAGCGTGAGCGTCGCGGATACCGGCCCCGGCATCCCGGCCGATGCATTGCCCAACCTTTTCGGACGCTTCTACCGCGTGCCAGGCGCCGCCTCCAAGGTGGTCGGAACCGGATTGGGATTGGCGATTAGCCAGCAGATCGTCGAGGCGCACGGCGGAGAAATTTCCGTCGCCAGCGAAGAAGGAAAAGGCGCGACATTCACATTTACCCTGCCCGTGAGCGAATGAGCGAATGAGCGAATACACGATAAGCGATACACGATAGGAGAAAACCCATGACAATCAAGTTTGGCACCGACGGCTGGCGAGCCGTGATTTCCGATACATTTACCTTTGCTAATTTGCGCCTGGTGGCCCAGGCGATTGCGGATTACGTGCTGGAGAAATGCGATAACGAACAACCAGAAGTGGTGGTCGGTTTCGACACCCGCTTCCTTTCAGACCGTTACGCGGCCGAGGTGGCGCGTGTGATGGCGGGCAACGGCATCGTCGCCCACCTGACCCGCGCTGACGCGCCGACGCCCGCCATTTCCTACGCCGTGATCAACAAAAAAGCGGCCATCGGCGTGATGATCACCGCCAGCCACAACCCACCCCGCTACAACGGGCTCAAGCTCAAGGCCGCATTTGGCGGCGCCGCGCTGCCAGAACACGCCGACCGGGTCGAGATACACCTGACGCGCAACCAGGAGATCGTCCACGGGCCGAACGTGATGAATTACCACAAAGCGTTGGAACAGGGGCTCATTCAACGCTTCGACCCGGCGTGGGCCTATTACGAACACCTGGGACAGCTCGTCAATCTCGACGCCATATCAGACGGCGAGTTGCGCGTGGTCACCGATGCGATGTACGGGTCGGGGCGCAAGTGCATCGCCGACATGCTGGCCCGCACCCGCTGCCGGGTGCACCAGATCCGGGGCGAGATGAACCCCGGTTTCGGCGGCATCCACCCCGAACCGATCGCCCTCTACCTGAGCGCGCTGGGAGCGGCTATTCAATCCTACCACGCCGACGTCGGGTTGGCGACCGATGGAGACGGCGACCGCCTGGGCGCGATGGACGCCAACGGCGATTTCGTCGACCCCCATCACATCTTCGCCCTGACCCTCCAGTACCTGGTCGAGACCCGGGGCTGGCGGGGCAAAGTCGTCAAGAGCCTCTCCACGACCCGTATGGTCGACCGCCTGGCGAAGAAATACAACCTGCCGCTGGTGGAGACGCCCGTCGGTTTCAACCACATCGCCGATCACATGCTGAAGGGCGATGTGCTCATCGGCGGAGAGGAATCGGGTGGGCTGAGTATCAAGGGCCACATTCCGGAGGGAGACGGCATCCTGATGGGCCTGTTGATGCTGGAGATCATCTCTGCGGCCGGCGCGCCGCTGCACGAATTGGTGGACGCCCTTCAGGCCGACTTCGGGCCCGCCCGCTACGCCCGGCGCGACGTCCCGCTGCGCCGCCCCATCGCCAAAGCCCAGATGGTCGCCCGCCTGATGGACGAGGCCCCCAACTCGCTGGGCGGCGAGACGGTCGAGTCGGTCGATTCCCTGGATGGCGTGAAGTACGTCCTGGCAGATGACTCCTGGCTGTTGATTCGACCGTCCGGCACCGAACCGGTGTTGCGCGTCTACGCCGAGGCGCGAGACGACGAGATGGTGGGCGTGTTATTAGCCTACGGTGAGGAGGTCGCCGGGTAGCCGCCCGGCAAACACGCCTTATCTTGAGGAGATTATCCTGATGGGACCGTTCTTTCTCGCCATAGAGGGCGTCATCGGCGTGGGCAAGACGACGTTGGCCCAATTGTTGCAACCTCGCTTTGGCGCCGAATTGTCGTTGGAAGCGTTCGAGGAGAACCCCTTCCTTTCCGATTTCTACGCCGACCGCGCCCGGTACGCCTTCCAGACGCAGATGTTTTTCCTGTTGAGCCGTTACCGCCAACAACGCGCGATAGGCGGAACGTTGGCCCATGGGCCGCTCATCTCCGATTACATCTTCGCCAAGGATAGCCTGTTCGCTGGCATGAACCTGGTGGGGGATGAATTAGACATCTACCACCAGCTTTACCACGTCCTGGCCGACCGCATCCCCACCCCACACCTCGTCGTCTACCTGCGCGCCAGCACCGACCTGTTGATGCTGCGGATCGCGATGCGAGACCGGGCCTACGAGCGGGATATGGACCGCGCCTACATCGACGACCTGCGCCTGGCCTACGAACAACATTTCTCCGATTATACCCAGACGCCGCTGTTGACGATTGACGTGGATACGTTGGATTACGTCCAGGATCCAGGCGCGCTGGCCTACGTCGAAGGGCAGATACGAACGGCGCTGGGGATTGGCGTCCACCAGCGCGCCCTGCCCGAGATGGCGCCCGGCGGCCCGGTCGAGCGCCCGCCGGGAGAAGCGCCGCCCTCGCAGGCCTGGGAGGTGATGGCGGATTTCCTGGCGACTAACGAAGCGCTGAGCCGGTTGGGAAGCGCGCTGGCCCGAGGAAAGCCGAGCGCCGCCCTGACCGAGGCGTTGGAGAGCGCGATGGAGGGCCTGACGCGCGTGGCCCGCGCCGTCAAACCCGACGCCCACCCGGGCAGCGATTAAGCACTTGCAAATCCCCTTAGCAGCGGAGAACCTGAGATGACACACGTCCTAATCGTCGATGAAGACATCATCGTCCGACAGACATTCCAATCCCTCCTGCGAGATGAAGGGTACGAGGTCAACGCCGTCGCCGATTTCTTCGAGGCGGAATCGTTCCTGGCGTTTAGCCTCATGCCTTCATCCAACACCGTCGGCAGCGTAGATGTGGTCGTGACCAACATCGCTTTACCCATGGTGGATGGCCTGGAGCTATTGCGGCGCGTGCGCCAATTTGACGAAGACATCCCGGTGCTGATGATGACAGACGAGCCGGATCTGGCGACCGCCGCCGAGGCCGTGCGCCTGGGAGCGTACGATTACGTCACCCGGCCGATCGCGCCGGAAGCGCTGCTTCGAGTGGTGAAACGGGCAGCCGAGAGAAAGCGATTATTGGACGAAAAGCGACGCCTGGAACAGGAAAATTGGGCCTACCAGGCTGAATTAGAACAAAAGGTCCTCGAACGAACCGCTGAGTTGACGCAGCGCAATCGAGAGCTATCCGCGTTGATCGACATTGGGCGGGATATGACATCCACGTTAGACCTGGAGCAGGTGTTGCGCCGGATCAGTCAGCGCACGGCTCAAGTGTGCGGCGCCTATCGTTGCCTCACCATCTTATTATCGGAGAGCAGCGAAACAGACCCGCTCTTTGTGGAACAATTTGCCAACAGCGCCGATCAATCGGCGCCATCGACCTGCCCCGCTCAACGACAGGCTTTCACGGAACGGTGGCGTCAAGAATTAACCGCCCAGACGCCGGAAGTGCAGCGGGTGATAGAGACAGGACAACCGTTGAGTTTCGCAACGCGCGAGGCCTCTCCGATGATGCGCGAGTGGTTGGAAACGTTTGACATCGTGAATTTGCTCCTCATCCCGATTATCAGCCGGGAACGGATCGTCGGATTGATGGCGCTGGATCAGATCGAGGCCGAGCGCACGTTTAGCCCCACACAGATCGAACTGGCGCTCGGCATCGCGGCTTGCGCGGTGATAACCGTCGAAAATGTCCAGCTGTTTCGGGAAGAGCGCCAATACGCGCTGCTGCTGTCTATGGTCAGCCAGATCGCGCGCCAGATTGTCTCAATCCTGGATCTGGAACAGATACTGCGCGAGACGGTTCAAGCGATTCGACGTCATTTTGGCTATGCCAACGTCCTGTTGTGCCTGTTGGACGAGCGGGATGAGGATTTGGTCATCCGCGCTGCGGCGGGGGAATTTGAGCCGCTGATGACGTCTGATTATCGCCAGCCGGTCGGTGTGGGCATTATGGGTAAAACCGCCGAGACTGGGCGGCCTTATCTGGTCAACGACGTGAAACAAAACCCGCATTACATCACCGGTCACCTGGAACACCCGCCGACGCGCTCGGAATTATGCGTCCCCCTGATCGTCAGGAACAAAGTCATTGGCGTGCTCGATGCTCAAGACGCCAAATTGAACGCCTTTGGACAGGTCGACCGCAGAGCGCTGGAGATGTTGGCCGACCAGATCGCAGTGGCGATTGAAAACGCTCGTCTCTACGAGACGACTCAGCGGCACGTCGATGAATTGATGCACGCGTACAAAGAATTGCAAGAAACGGCGCACCTGCGAACAGAACTGGTGCAGAATGTCAGCCACGAATTGCGCACGCCTTTAAGCCTGATCCACGGTTACACCGAGTTGCTGCTGCAGGGCGATATGGGCGCACTCGCAGATGAGCAAATGGAGGCCCTGGAGATAATCCTGGCCCGCTCAAACAATTTAGCCCGTCTCATTCACGATCTGACGATGCTCCGGATCATTCCGCGGATGACGTTGAACATTGAGGCGATCTCAATAGTGGAGGTCGTGCGGCGACAGATTGAGGATTTCCGCCTGTACGCCGAGAGCAACGGCGTCACGTTCGAGGACGAGATGCCCGACCACCTCCCGCCGATCCAGGGCGACCGGGAACGGCTGGCCATGGTCTTCAGTCACCTCATCGAAAACGGGATCAAATTCAACCCCGGAGGCGGCGTGGTGAACGTTCAGGCCTGGGAAAGCGGAGACTATATCCAAATCCCCATCGCCGATGATGGGATCGGCATATCCGCCGAACACATCGACCGCATCTTTGAGCGCTTCTACCAGGTCGATGGCAGCGCCAGCCGGCGCTTTAGCGGGATGGGCGTGGGCCTGGCGCTCGTCTGGGAGATCGTCGAGGCCCACAGCGGCGCCGTCTCCGTCGAGAGCGACCCCGGCGTAGGCAGCACATTCACAGTCATCCTGCCACTGGCCGGGCCCGAGGATTCAACGCCAGACTGTATGGCGGGGGAGGGGATCGAATGAAACATTTCGTGGCGATTGCGGGCAACATCGGCGTGGGCAAATCGACGTTGGCCTCCCTACTCAGCGATCAACTGGCCTGGGACCCCTTTTTCGAGGCGGTCGACGATAACCCGTACCTGTCTGATTTCTACGACGATATGCAACGTTGGAGCTTCCACTCACAGATCTATTTCCTCGCCCGCCGCTTGCGGCATCATTGGCAGCTTATCAGGCGAGAAGAATCGGTCATCCAGGATCGCACTGTCTACGAAGACGCCGAGATATTCGCCCGCAATCTATATCAACAGGGACTGATGGCCGAACGGGATTATCGCAGCTACCGAGAATTGTATCAGGTGGTGACGGCGATATTGCCTCCGCCGGACCTGATCGTCTACCTGCGCGCCTCCGTCTCGACGCTGGAGACACGCATCCGGCAGCGCGGACGCTCCTACGAGCAGAACATCCAGACCGGTTATCTGGCGCGCCTCAACCAGCTCTATGAGACCTGGATCGATGGCTTCACCCTCTGCCCAGTGTTGAGCATACCCTGCGACGATTTGGATTTTGTGCTCCACTTCAGCCACCTGACGTTGATCACCGATAAAATTCTCGATAAACTCCAGGGACGGGAGGAGGTCGTATTCCACCGATGAAGAACGAGATGGCGCGCTATATCAATGAAGGGCGAGATAAACAGCCAATAGAAGATGGGGTTGACGTGCAAAAACGATTGCGCGAGTTGACCTTTCTCCACAAGACGAGCCAGGTGCTCACGGCGACGCTCGATCTGGAGAGCGTATTACGTTCGCTGATGACGCAGGTATGGGCCTACTTCCAGGTAGACGCGGCCTCGGCGGCTCTGGTAGACGAGGAGACGGGAGAATTGGTCTTTCGCGTCGCGGTCGGAAAGGCGGCCGAGGCGGTGATCGGATTGCGCCTCCCGCCCGGTCAAGGCATCGCGGGCTACGTCGTGCAGACCGGTCAAGTGGAACTGGTGACGGCCGCCCAGGATGATAAACGCTTCTACACCGGCATTGACGAGACGACCGATTTCCACACGCAAACGATGCTGGTCGTGCCGATCCAGGATGGCGATAAGACCATCGGCGTCATTGAGGCGCTCAACCCACACACCGGCGCATTCGACGAGGACGCTCAGCGTCTGTTGCTGTCCGTGGCCGATCTGGCCGCCGCCGCCATTCGCAACGCCGCGCTATACGAACGCGTTCGACAGTTGGAATGGCGTTACGAGAGCCTCTTCGACAAGAGCGCCAATCCCATCGTCGTGTTGAATCTGGACGGCGACGTCATAAACGTCAATCGTCGGACCTGCGAGATGTTGGACCAATACCGCGAGCAGTTGATCGGTGCCGATTTTCGGGCCGTGTTCGGCGTGGAGCGCTCAGTGTTCGACGAGATGATACAGACGGTGCAAACAGGGCAGCAACACCGGATGGAGATGACGTTGGACGCGCCGGCGACCAGCCTGGACGATAGAGCGCCGCTGGCGCGCCCCATAGAGCGCCGCACGCTAGAGACCTACATGGTCAAAATAGATTATGACGGGCGGGACGCCATTCAATGGGTAGGCCACGACATCTCCGAACGGGTCGCATTGGAACAGATGCGCGAGGACCTGACCCACATGATCGTCCACGACCTGCGCAACCCCCTGGGCAGCATCATGAACAGCATTCAACTGGTGCGCACGGCGATCGAGGAGGCGGACGATACCTTGCCGGTATTGAAATTGTTGGGCATCGCCCTGCGCAGCGGGCGCAAATTGTACCGCCTGATCGACTCCCTGCTCGACCTGGGCCGTTTGGAATCGGGTGAGACGGAGTTACAAAAAACGCTGGTCCAGCCGGCCCAATTACTCCGCGAAGCGGTCGAGCAAGTGCACCCGATGGCGCTGAACAAGGGACAACAATTGGTCAAACGTGCCGCCCCGGACCTGCCGCTCGTGCTGATCGATGGGGATATGATTTTGCGCGTGCTGACCAATCTGCTGGACAACGCGATCAAATTCACACCGCCGGGCGGCGAGATCGTCGCGGCGGTGGAGATGGCGGACGATGACGTGCGCTTTTCTGTTCAAGACACCGGGCCCGGCATTCCAACCGAATTTCAACATCGTGCCTTCGACCGCTTTACCCGCCTGGGAAACGTCAAGGGCGTCAAAGGCGCCGGGCTGGGATTAGCGTTTTGCAAGCTCGCCGTAGAGGCCCACCAGGGACGCATTTGGCTGGAGAGCGAGGCGGGCCGCGGCTCCAAATTCTATTTCACGCTTCCCTGAACACCTGTGGGGCAAAGGAAAGGAAAATTAAATGACCGAGCGTTTGTATTACGACGATGCATATTGCGCCCGTTTTTCGGCCCGTGTGACAGAGCGCTTGACCTGGGAAGGCCAGCCGGCCGTCATTTTGGACCGCACCGCCTTCTACCCCCTCGGCGGCGGTCAACCGGCCGATCACGGTTCGCTGGACCGCCTGCCTATAATCGACGTGCTCACACGAGAGGCGGATGATGCGGTCGTCCACCTATTGGCCGAAACGCCACCCTTCGAGGCGGGAGACGATGTCGAGGGGCGCGTAGATTGGGCCCGCCGCTTCGATCACATGCAGCAACACACCGGGCAGCACATCCTGTCCGCCGCCTTCGAGCAGATCCTCGACGCCGACACGGTGGGCTTTCACATAGGCAGCGACGCGGTCACCATCGACGTCGCCGCCGCAGGGTTGATGCCGGACGATGTCGCGCCGGTCGAGGCGCTGGCGAATCGGATCATATGGGAGAATCGCCCTGTGACGACCCACGTCGTCTCGCCTGAAGAGGCGGCCCATTTTCCCCTGCGGCGACCGCCGACCGTGGAAGGAGCGATGCGCCTGGTCGCCATCGGCGACCTCCCGGAGGCGGCCCATTTCGACCTCAACCCTTGCGGCGGCGTCCACGTCACGCGCACAGGCGAGATTGGCCTGATCAAAATCGTTGGCCTGGAATCTCGAGGCGCGGAAACGCGCGTCTCCTTCCTCTGCGGCGGGCGGGCGTGGCGCGATTATGCAAACAAGCACGACATCGTCGTCCAACTGGGCCTCACCCTCACCGTCGGCTATTGGGAATTGGAACAGGCGATAGAACGGCTGCAAGCGGAGAATAAACAACAGCGGCGCGAACTGCGACAGGCCCAGGAGCGACTGCTGGCGGTCGAGGCGAGCGAATTGGCCGCCTCGGCCGAGGAGCGGGCCCAGGGGCAAGTGGGGTATCGGCTCGTGTGCGAAGTCTGGGAACAACGCGCGCCGGACCAGTTGCGCGCACTGGCCCTGGCGCTGACCCAGGATCAGGCCCGGCGAAAGCCCATCGTCGCGCTCCTGGCCGGAGGAGGGGAACGAACCCACCTGGTCTTCGCCCGCTCCGCCGACGCCGACGCGCCAGATATGAACGCGCTGCTCCGGGAAGCCTGCGCCCGCCTGGACGGCAAAGGGGGCGGCCGGCCGCATCTGGCTCAGGGCGCCGTCCAGGAGAGCGACATCCATCACGTTCGGCAAGTGCTCAATGGGCTGTTATGAATGAAGAGACTATTAAAAAATTCGCTCAGAGGCCCGTCCTCGGGCCGATTAGCGCCCCCGAGACCGTGGCTAGAGCAATTATTTAAAACACTCTGAAAAGGATAAAATGATATGAGAGAAATCGCAAGCAACATTTACGTCTCGACCGAGTTCCGAGGTCTTAACGTCGGATTTATCGACTTACCCCATGGCGTCGTGGCGATTGACGCCCCGCCATTGCCCCAGGACGCCCGCGAGTGGAAGCGACAGATAGAGGAGGCGGCGAGGGGGCCCATTCTCTACGTGGCGCTCACCGATGGTCACCCCGACCGGTTGCTGGGGGCCCGTATCCTGGCCGACATGGGTCGGATACCTGTAATATCCGCGCGAGCGGCCTACGATCACGCCGCCGGTTACACCGATGGCTTCTGGCGCAGCGTCGTCGATGGCTGGAGGCGGCGCTACCCTGAGGACGCCCAGGAGTTGGAGGGCCTCCAGGGCATCTTGCCGGAGATGATGTTCACCGAGAGCCTGACGCTGCATAAGCCGGGTGAGGAGATGGTCATCGAGAAGGTCGATGGCGCAGCGCCGGGCAGCGCCTGGATCCGCTTCTTGGACCAGAACGTCATCTTCCTCGGCGATACGCTGGTGCTGGGAGAACCGCCCTATATGGACGCGACCCCCGACAGCCGGGCGTGGCTGGATACGCTGACGACCTTGCGCCGCTCCCGATTCGCCGACCTGACCTTCGTCCCCGGTCGCGGCCCGCTCGGCGACCAATCGAGCACTTACCCGATCAGCGATTACCTGGCTATGGCCCGGCGGCGGGTGCGCTCAATGCATCAGGCAGAACAGACGTCAAAATCGGACCGGGACCCGGTCATTGACGAATTATTGGAGACGTTCTCGCTACCGGAAGAGGACCAGGACTGGGCTCGACGCCGAATCAAGGCGGGATTGGATCAGTTGATCGACGAACTGGCGCCGGAGGAATAACGCGCTTCTGCGTCGCAGCGTCGCTTATCGACAGGTGAGGAAAAGAAAATGAGAATGAGAATGAGAAAGAGGGCGAGAAATCGTGATGTGGAACAGTTAAAGGCGATCAAGGCGGCGCACGAATCGGAATTGATGAATAAAGCCAACGTGGTCGGCGTCGCCGTTGGGCTCCGCCAGCGCCGAGGCGCTCTCACCAGCGAACCGGCTATCGTGGTCTCGGTGACGCACAAAGTACCGTCCTCCGAGTTAGCCTCGGAGGACGTGATCCCCAGCACACTGGATGGCGTCCCCGTGGACGTGCAGGCGCTGGGACAGATACGGGCGTTATAACAGAAATTAAAGCGAGGGAGATAAGATGGCGACACAACTGATCGCTCAGGCAAGGCAGGTGAAGCGCAATCACGCCGGCCGTCTGTTGGACAAGCGCAATGTCGTAGGGGTCGGGGTCGGGTACAAATTCAGTCAAGGGGTAAACACGGGGCAATTAGGTCTCGTCATCTCAGTCCAACGCAAGGAACCACCATCGGCGCTGGCGACGGCGGACATGGTGCCAACGACGATCAACGGCCTGCAAACAGACGTGTTGGAAACCGGCCTGTTGCGCGCCTTCGACCTGGGGCCGCGCGACCGGTGGCGACCGGTGGTCTGCCCCGGCGTCTCGGTGGGCCATTACCGGATCACGGCCGGCACCTTCGGTTGCCTGGTGCAGCGCGATGATGCGGTCTTCATCCTCTCCAACAACCACGTCCTGGCCGACGTGAACCAGGGGCAAGCGGGCGACGCCATTCTCCAACCGGGAGCGTCCGACGGCGGTGTGATGGGCGATCACGTCGCCACGCTGGACGATTACGTCCCTATAGATTTTGGGTCCAGGCCGGCCGAATGTACTTTCGCCGAGAACGCGGCCCAATTGTTGAACGCCGTTGCGGCAGCCTTTGGATCGAGCCATCGGCTCCAGGCGACGAAACAGACGCCGGGGCGGAACCGTGTCGACGCCGCTCTGGCCCGCCCGTTGTCTCCCGAGATGGCGAGCAACGAGATATGGGGCATTGGCGCGCCGATCGGCGTGGATGAGGCGGGATTGGGCGACCCGGTGCAGAAGACCGGCCGGACGACCGCGTACACCCAGGGCGTCATTACCCAGATCGACGCTACGCTGCGCATCGATTATAACGGCCAATCCGCCCTCTTCGAGGGGCAACTGGTCGCCGACGCGATGAGCCGTCCGGGCGATTCCGGTTCGGCAGTGCTGGATATGGAGAAACGGGTCGTGGGGTTGCTCTTCGCCGGTTCCGACGTCGCCACAGTCATCAATCCCATCGACGAGGTGCTATCGGCGTTGAACGTGACGCTGGCGCTTTGAGGCGGCGCGCAAACTCGCGCCTTAACTTAACCGTATGCCAGGGCCTATTCGGGCAATTCGGGGTAGACGTCTATCACCTTTCGCCCGCCCGCGATTGATTGAGCCGCCGCCCGTCCCCGCACCGCTCCAGGCGACAGGGTCGCGCCGGCGACCTGCTCCACGCTTTCCGTCAAGGAGGCCATTGGCAACACCCATCCAATCAGTGTGCGGGACTCGTTCACCATAAACCGGGGCGCGTTGGCTGAAACCAGGCGGCCTTGGCCCGGGTCCCAGACCAGGAAATACGGCTCATAATTGACGCTGGTCTCGTTGTACGAAACGCCGATGGCGACCTCGTATCCCAGATCCGGATTGATTAGCACAGTTCCGGACGGACGACCAGTCGCCGGATCGCTGTCCACGTCCAGCACGAAGACCCAATCGGTGAAAGCGTCCGGCGGATTGGGGATGGGGTCGTGCAAAGACAGCCACAACAGCACATCGTCGCCGGTCGCCCAATCGGCCAATTCGGCTGGCGCGTCATCCGTGGGCCGAAGGGAGACCCGTAAATCGGCCCCCACGCTGGCGGATTGGATGTCTATGCCGCCGGGAAACGCCGCGACCGGTTCGCCGGTGTCATAGACCATCACATCCCCCCGCGCATCCAGAGAGGAAATGGACGGCGGCGAGGCGGTCGTCGGGGACAGCACGGCGGTGGGGGACAGATCGACGCTCGGCGTTGGGATGGGAGTCGGGATGTCGGTAGCCGCGGGAAGAGGGGCTATTGACGCCGACGTCGGCGTCGGCGTAGGGGATATCGTAATTGCCTCGGCGCCAAGCGCGACGGTCGCGGTCGACGCTATTTCCTCCTCGTCCCCGGAACGGGACCAGGTATATATCCCCAAAGTCACGCCGGCGCACAGGGTGAGCACGACGAGACTCAATGCCACCGCCCAGATTTCCTTCGTCTGTTGCTGGGTTACCACTCGTTGATATTCACGCATCATCTCTCCATCTTTGAATTGCTGTCTTTATAGAGTTTGAGACCTCGGAAGTCAAAGCCTATTATAATGAAGCTGACTGGAAAGGTCAACTTACCTGTCCTGGCCGAAAACCCCATCCGTTCCGAAGCCAGCCCCAATGGATTGAGAATCGCGCGTCTCAGATGTTGTGGGAAGCAGAGAATGGGCGGGTCGTGTTGGTTGCTCAGGAAGGTATTGCCTCAATTCGGCGAGTTGGAGACCGATCGAGGGGGGTTTCGAGCTGGCAGGGAGCAGAAACCGGCATCGAATAGTCGAGAGCTGGCGCGCACCATCTATCCGGTCTGTGGAAAGAGGATACCGGAGATAGAGGGGAATGTCCGGCAGTGTGAGCAGTTAGTGGAGACAGCTCGAGGGCTGGTGCGCTGCTTGCCCAGCGTTGTCTGCGGTTTGCCAGAAATAGTCGTGATGCAGACCACCCAGCACGGGGCGAGATGCGACTTTGCCGCCAGCGGGAGGCCTCTCTAGCCGTTCTGGCTGGCACGGGATGTGTTGCTCGATGCCTTGGTGAGGCCGAGCGTGATTGAAGTACTGCTGGTACGCCTTCACCAGTCGGCGTAGATGTCGCTCGCCCAAGATCAGGAAGTGGTCGAGGCACTCTCGCCGCAGGCTGCCCAGAAAGCGTTCACAGATCACATTTGCTCTGGGTGCTCGGCAGGGTGTTTTTAGTACCTCGATTCCTGATCCTTTGGCAACCTGTGTGAACGAAGGTCCGAACTTGTCGTCGTTGTCGCGGATCAGGAATCGAGGTCCTTCGCCAAAGGGTGTGGCTTCGCGCAATTGCTGGGCGGTCCACTGATCGGTGGGATTCCTGGTGACACCGAAATGGACCACACGTCGCGAGCTCAGTTCGATAATGACGAACACAAAGATCGTGCGGAAGAAGATGTCATAGGTCTGGAGGAAATCGCAGGCCCAGATCTGGCTGGCGTGGTTGCGCAGGAAGGTGGCCCAGGTTTGCTTCGAGGTCCGAGATTCGCGCGCACCCTTCATGTACTTTTGAATCGTGCTTTTACTGACCCGGATTCCCAATTTCAGCAGTTCTGCGCCCCAGGTCAGATTCTCTTTGACCATGCACTTGATCAAGGCCACAAGATCGTCTGTCAACGGAGGTCTACCTTGCTTTTGCTTGGGTTTTGACCTGCGGGTCCAGAAGCGCTTGAACAAGTCGCGATGCCAGCGCAAGACAGTGCCTGGTTGTACGATGAGTAACGCCTCTTTCCAGGTGCGCAGCTTGCTTGCCAGAAGCACAATGATGGAGCGGTCGAGGT
>DAOTUC010000076.1:0-6902 GCA_034437315.1 Anaerolineae bacterium | reverse complement strand
ACCCCCGCGCACGCGCACACGCGGACTCTACTCCACAACCCCGCTTTCCATCTCGTAGCATCGCATCATCGCCCCCCGCCAGAACAACTCGCACCGCTCACCCGAGGGGCCGTCGAGGCGGTTCTTGCGCGCCCAGACCTCCATCACGTTCGCTCGCTCATTGTCGACACCACCATTGCCGTTATCGTAGTACCCCTCGCGGTACAACATCAGGACGACGTCAGCGTGCTCCTCCAACTGCCCGCTTTCCCGCAGGTCGGACAGCATCGGGCGCTTGTCCGGGCGGGCGTCGACGCCGCGATTGAGCTGGTGAATGGATAGAATCGGGGTGTCCAGGGCGTTGGCCGCCAGCAGCAACCCGCGCGCAATGCCGCCGAGTTCCAAGTTGCGCGTCTCCGCTCTCTTCAATGTCTGCTGATCCGGTGACAGCAATCCGAGGTAATCGACGATGACTAACGCGACGTCGCCCCGCAGAAGTTCCCGTTGCACCTTGGCCCGGACGACGCCCGGCGTCACGTCCCCCGTGTGAAGACTCATCGGCCACTCGTTGATCTCCCCCACCGCCCGCGTGAAACGGGCGTAGGATTCTGGGTCCAGCTTGCCCCGCAGAAGCTCCCGCAGCGAGACCTCGGCCCAGGAACAGGCCAGCCGCCGCACAAGCTGTTCGGGGGACATCTCGAGGGTAAACACCATCACCCGTTCGCCGGCGGCGGCCACGTTGGAGGCGATCTGCAACGCCAGCGCCGTCTTGCCAACCGAGGGCCGCGCCGCCAGGATGTAGAAGCCGGTCTGCAAGCCGCCCAGTAGTCCGTCCAACGGTCGGAGGCCGGTGGATAATCCGGGGCAGTCGGTGGGGTTGTTCATCCGCTCATCGGCCTGTGCATACACGGTTTCGATGACGTCAGGAATCGCGTGATCTCCCACGCCATTGCGGCGGGTGTTCAAGACCGCCTCCTCGGCCTGTGCCTGGACCGCGCCGATGTCCATCTCCTCGTCGTAGGCCAGCTTGGCTACTTCGGAAGCAGCGAGGATCAAGCGCCGCCGAATAGCGGCCTGCTCGACGATGTGCGCGTAACCCTCGACGCGCAGGGCCGAGGGGACGGTGTTGATCAGCTTCGTCAGATATGCGGCGCCGCCGACGTCTTTCAATTGCCCCCGGCGCTCCAATTCGTCGCACAGCGTGACGAAGTCCGGCATCACGCCGCGCCGATTCAGCGTTTGGACCGCATCGTACACCCATGCGTTTTTCTGGATGTAGAAATCGCCAGGTTCAAGAATCGGCGCGACGGAGATGTAACCCATCGAGGGATCAATCAGCAGCGATCCCAGCACCGCTTCCTCGGCCTCAGCATTGTGAGGAATTGCCTGTTGTTTTGACACGTGAAACTCCTTGCGTTTTTGTACTTCAAGATTCGTTGCAAATATCCGGCCAATTAATGCAAATCACTTTGCATCGGCGTCAGCGATACACCCTGCCAGCAGGCGGCGGGGGAGGGAGCGACGGCGCCGTATTTGGACGCTTCGCATTCAGATCAGGCGCATCGTCACCGGCGTCCAGGTGTTTGCGGACGAAGCCCGCGCCCAGGTTCTGGCTACGGGCATAGATCGCCCACCGGTAGGCGGATTCTGGGGATTTGACCGCGTACTCGCGGGCTAGCCGCTCCGGCTGAAATCCAAGATCGCGTAACATCTCGAACGCTCGGCGCTCCGATTCAGAAAAATCAGCAACAACAACACCTCCGTTGGGAGGCCGGTCGCGAGGCCCATCGCGAGTGGTCCCCGCGTCGCGCGGGTCTTTGTTGTTGTCTTTGTTTGTATTCTTTGTTGTAGTCTCTGTTGTAATCTCTGGTATTGTTTGTTCACCACGACGGATCGAGGCGTCACTGTGACGGGTCGAGGCGTCGTGGTGGCGGGCCGATTCGTTGTGGTGGCGGGCCGATTCGTTGTGGTGGCGGGTCGATTCGTCGTGGTGGCGGGTCGATTCGCCGTCCCGCACGATGCATTTTTCATCGGGAGGCGTTGAGTCGTCCGGCGTCTCAAACTCGAACTGCAATGGGTAACCGTCCAAAACATACCCGATCTCGAAAAGCGCCTGTTGGATGTTGTAGATATGGGGACGGTATTGTAATGTCCGGTCCCATTTCTGGGGACTCTCACGCTTTTCGAGGTAGCCAGCCTCGACGAGGTCATCAATGCGCCGCCGGATAGTCGCCTCGGAGGCGTTCAGCATGATTTCCTCTCCCAAATCTGCAATCGACTTGTAAATCCAGCCGCTTGTTGGCTCTATGTTCGGATCTGCGCCACGCCGTCGCTCTTCATCAATGAAGCGGTCGAAGTCCCGCACCCGCTCGCTCCAATACAGGAACTGGTTGAGGATGAGCGCTGAGATGGCGTCCTCGGTCAATGCCACGAGTTCTTCCTTGATGACGACGCGCTTTAGTTTCCTTTGTTTCACTTGTACCATTTGTTTCTCCTTTTCTATTCAAGTCCATTGTATGCCGATGAGACATTCGATGGGGGGCGAAGCTTCCATCGGTGAATTCATCGGGCATCAATGGGGTCTCGCCGGTTAAATTGAAACCTATCGACGAGCCTTTGGATAAGCGCCTGCGTGGCCTCCCGACGCTGTTCGAGATAGCGCACCTCCAAGGTCTTTAGCAAACTCAATTGACTATCCGACAGTTGTTTCATCCGATTGTAGCGCCACGTAGTGTTATGTCTCCTCAGCGAACAGACCCTCTCTCGATCTGCGGCCGATAGATGGAGGGCAGACAAGCGGGCCAAGCGGAAAGCGGCGTCGCGGCGTTGCTTGAGCACCCGGTAGTGCCGGTCAAGGTCGCCGTGGTGGTCGTCGGTTACGAAGTCCCCTCTCTCGCAAATAAAGTCCCACAATGTTTGCCGCTGAGCGTCGGTCAGCTGTTGCTTGTTCGACGTGATACGGTCAAGATACCCGCGCAACATCTTGCGAGTTCTGGAGCGCGGCTCTACATGGATCATCAGCCCGATCATAGGGACCACGCGCCAGTACGAGCGGCGTGTCTGGCTACGCCAGTCATCGCGTACACCGAGGCCCGCCAAGGGATGCCGGTTGTCCAACATCGTCTTCCAGCGCCCTGGACGCGCATTCGAGCGGTAGTTAATCAGGCAATTCCTGCCCATCAAATTCCACTGATCGCCCAGACGCGCCAGGTAGCCGTATTTAAGTGTGTTCGCCTTGTCGTAATGGAGAGACCAGGCTGTGCAGGTCATTCCGGGTGCATAGACGGCGGCCCAGATATGGGCATCCTCTGAGATATCAAGGTCTGACCGTCGGGCCAAAGCGATGTAAGACTGATCATCTAAGTTGAAGGATGCCATCGGATTGTCTCCTTGTTACCAGAATCTCGCGTGCCTGATGTTGATGTCTTCGGCGTAGGCGAACAACGCGGTCAACACCCAGCTCAGTGCCTCCTCAGCGGCCCGCGCGTCCTCGCGGGTGGGCACCACACCGTCGTCCAATCCCATCAGCACCTCGGGTTCAATGGAAACCTGTATGCTGAAGTCACCGTCCTCGTTGTTCCGGTCCCACGACCCGGTGATGAATGTCCGGAGCGCGCCGCCGCTGCGTAGGCCGTGATAGCGCAGAAACACGCGGGCCACGGTTTGCATGCGATGTACGATTGTGGGAATCGTCCATTTCGTGGACCCCCCGCCGCGTGCGACCGCTTTGGAGAGCGCCTTGTGTAGCTGAGGGTGCATTCTCAGGTATTGCTGCAAGAGATACAATGAGGCGTGGGGGTGCAACGCGCGCTCCCAGGGTGTGGCGTCGGGAGGATGAGATGCGGCGTAGATCACCATCATCGTCTGGAAGAAGGCAGGATGGGCCTGGGGGCGTTCGTGGACATACAACAAGCTCCGGCCCTCCTGTTGGAGATAGGACCAGAAGGCCTCCATAATCAGGAAGTCGTCGCGGGCGCTGCGGCGCGCAAGCCCTGGTGGGATGTCGGCCCGGCGGGGCGTTTTCTTCGGCGCTCTGACCAATGCTTTTTCTTCGTTGTTGACCGTTGGCTCAAAAGCGGCGGTCTGCGCCGGATCGAACAACGATTCCCAACGGGGTTCGTCGGGTGGTTCCGCCCAGTCGGGATGAGCCAGGAAATCGAGCATAGGCATCGCCGCGATGTGGAACGGCAGGCGACCGCCGGACTCCTCCGCTGCGATGGCTGTCGCTCGTTCCCAGACGGCGACGGTCTGGTCCCAGGCCGGGCCCTCTGGCAGGTCGATCAACACCCGGACGTGGCGTGAGACACCCGCCGCCTCTGGCGCGGTAAAGAAGGCCAGCTTGTTGCGCACATTCTCACGGATGCGACGCAGCAAGGTGAGATCGGCCCGCTGCTCCGTCTCGAACAGGGCCTGGACGCCGCCGGACAATGTGATCAGATTGTCCGGGCGGAGCACACACTCGTCGCCGCCGTCGGTGTAACAGAGCGTGCGCTCGGTGGTGACGGCGAGTCCCTCGGCCTGCGCGGCCAAGCGCACGTCGAGCACCCCTCGCGCGTGGCCAATCGTAGTTTCTGTATTGAGGCCACAGGGGTGGGCATCGTCGTGACCGTTGGCGCGCAAGAGCTGCGCGCCGGTCTCGCCGAGCCGGTAGACGATAGAAGGCCGTCCTCGTTTCCCCGGCCTCGGGACGGCGAAGGGGACTTCGGACAGAATGCCATCCCCGGACAGCTCGCGGGCGTGCGTGATGAAGGCATCCAGCTTGCCGCGGGACAGGCCGGTCTCCGCCTGGATCTGACCATAATCGGCCACGCCGGTGGGACGTAAAACCTCCAGCGTCGGCAACCAACGTCCATCGGGGAACCGTTGTTCCAATGCCGCCTGAACCCTGTTGGTTCTGGGCTGGCGGGTTGTTGATGAATCATTTTTTCTGTGCATGCCAATGTCGCTCCTTCCTTGCTGTACATGGGGATTTCATTGGATAGGCGCTCGCTACGCTCGCGCCTACACTCAAAAAAACCCGAAGTTCTAAAAAATCAATTGTCATGAGTACGTACCGTCTATTTTTTCGAGCGTATTTTTTCGAGTCAGGTTCGAAATGCGTCAAGCCGCTGCTGCTGTTCGACGATGATCTGGTTGAGTTCGGAGATGCAATCGTTCAACTCCTCCGTCTCGTCCTGATGCGTCTGTCGAGAGCGATCCAAAGCCTCTTCCAGTTGCTGAACGCGCTTACGCAGTTTCTTCGCGTCCTCTTGATAGCTATCGCGCGCCTTGGTCAGTTTCTCAATACGTTTGCTTAGAGGGTTGCGTTGGTATTCATCAAGCTGTAACTGCAAAGACTCGCGATGAAGCTTTTCAGACCTTGAGATGTGGGCTTGCTTTGCAAGGTGATCGATCAGCGCGACCAACTCCTCTGCGAGAGCGTTGAACCAGCGCTGTGGGTCCGTTCCACGTAGATCGTCGATCAGCTCGCTCAATATCTCGCGCCCCTGTTTGTGACCATGGCTATGGCGGGCGCTCGATTTGAATCTGGTCACCATGGCGTTTTGCGCCTCCCTTTGTGCTTGTTTCAAATCATCGTTACTGTAACCGAAAATTGACATTTCGACCTCCTGTTATAGCTCATACATCCATTATCAAAACCATTGATCCAGTTGGGCGTCTATCTGCGCACCGGCGATGGGGTCCTCATCATCTGTTTCGTTGGCGCTTTGAGTTGGCTGTGAGGGGTGCTGAACGGAAAAAGAGGATAGCACCTCGTGCACGGTAGCGGCGATGGCTTCCGGGAGCCAGGCCAAGTCATGGTTGCTTTGCTGTTCGTCGGGTGGCGTCGATGGGACATCCTCGTTCTGTAGACGAATGTAGGCGCGGATGGCTGCGCGGACGGCCTCGCTTTTTTTGCCCTGGCGTTCATACCAATCAATGATGTCGTCGTCTTCTCCGTCGCGTAACCTGATAGATATTCTTCCCATCTTTTTGCCTTTCTGTTGTCACCCATTTGTCATCCATTTGGGTGACAACCCGTCACCCAAATGGGTGGCATTTGTCATCCGCGCCCGCGTTATACGGATCTGAAGCGTCGTAGTCCAGCTCGAAGGAAACCTTCCACGTTGGCGAACTGTGGGTCCCCCGCCACCCGCTGCGCGTGGGGGTAGACCGCTTGGAGGTAGCGAGTTATCTCCAGGCTGCCCCCGCCGGTCACGATCACGGCCTTGAGGTCGGCCCCGTAGTCCCACAAGGACAGGGCCTTTGATACGATGGTCTGCCCCAGGTCGTTCAGGTGATGGTCGACGATGGTGGCGATGTCTACCTGCTCCCCGTAGACCTCCACCGACCGGTTGCGCACCGCCTGATCGACCCGGCCCAACTGTCCGATCCAGTCCAGGTCAAACTCCCGCTTCAGGTCCTTGGCCGTCTTGCCCAACATCTCGCTCATGCCAGATGTGATCGAGTCGCTGCCGCTCTCGACGTAGCGCAACCGGTCGGCCAGAATGAAATTGGTGGTGAAGGTACCGACGTCGACGATGCCCACCCGGCCCTGGGTCAGGTCGCCGTTTTCCGCCTTGCCGCGTCGATTGAGGACCAGGCTGAACAAGCTGCCGAAAGCCTGTGGGACGATGTAGAGATTGGTCACACGGAATCGTCGCCGGTGCTTGCCCTCTCGCTGGACGAGGTGCTCACGTCCGAGGAACACTGCCTCCAGGGCCGCTTTTTTACGCTCGTCGAAGTCGGCTACAGGCAAGCCGGTAACCACGATGACGTGATCGGCCGTCGTGCGCACCAAGTCGGAGGCGGCAGCGTGGAACAAGACCGTCTGCTCGACGCTGCCCGTCCGTGCTGTCGCGAGGGTCTGGCTGGCGCTGGCGCTCTGTAGCGCGGCTCGCTCGCCGACGAAGTAGCGACGACCGTCTACCTCCAGGGTGATG
>DAOTUC010000075.1:0-12783 GCA_034437315.1 Anaerolineae bacterium | reverse complement strand
ATCATAGACCCTAAAGGTTTTTGCGCTGGTTTTGATGGAAAAAGGTCATTGTTTAAGGCAAAAACGTTGTTTGCGCGGCCTTGAGCAAAACCTTTAGGGTCTCGCCATGCGAAATCCCAGAGAACCTCGTCGTTACACGTGTGCGAGTAGTTAAATAAGGAGGGGTGAAATGCATATCGACATTTTGGAACTATTGGGTGACGAGGCGGAAAGTTTGCTCTCTCACGAGTGCCAGGGAATCCCCCGATCGATGATCCACGCGCCGGGACCGGATTTTGTGGGCCGGGTGATGGCCCAGACCGATCGCTCATCGACGGTGCTGCGCAACATGCAGTTGATTTTCAACAACGGGCGACTGGGCGGCACGGGCTATCTCTCCATCTTGCCGGTCGATCAGGGGGTCGAGCATTCGGCCGGGGCCTCCTTTGCGCCGAATCCGCTCTACTTCGATCCGGCCAACATCGTCGAGCTGGCGCTGGCGGGGGGATGCAACGCCGTGGCCTCGACGTTGGGCGTGCTGGGGGCGGTCTCGCGCCAATACGCCCACAAAATCCCGTTCCTGGTCAAACTCAATCACAACGAGTTGCTGACCTATCCCAAGATCTACGACCAGACGCTGTTCGCCGGCGTGCAGCAGGCCTTCGACCTGGGCGCGGTGGCGGTCGGGGCGACGGTCTACTTCGGTTCGCCCGAATCGCGCCGCCAGATCATGGAGATCAGTGAGGCCTTCGCCTACGCCCACGAACTGGGGCTGGTCACGTTCCTGTGGGCCTACCTGCGGAACCCGGCCTTCAAGCACGAGGGCGTCGATTACCACGCCGCCGCCGACCTGACGGGACAGGGCAACTACCTGGGCGTCACCATCGAGGCCGACGTCATCAAGCAGAAACAGGCGACCAACAATGGCGGTTTCACGGCCATCAACTTCGGACGGACTGATCCGCGGGTCTACGATGAATTGAGCAGCGACCATCCCGTCGACCTGGTGCGCTACCAGGTGGCCAATTGCTACATGGGCCGCATTGGCCTGATCAACTCCGGCGGCGCATCGGGCGAGAACGACCTGGCGCAAGCGGTGCGCACGGCCGTGATCAACAAACGAGCCGGCGGCATGGGTCTCATCTCAGGCCGCAAGGCGTTCCAGAAGCCGATGGTCGAGGGCGCCCGCCTGCTCAACGCGATCCAGGACGTGTATCTCTCGGACGAGGTGACCATCGCCTGATCGCGTGGCCTGAGCGTGGTTGAGATAGACACAAAACAGGTAGATAGGGCTGTCCCTATCTACCTGTTTTGTTGTCGCTCAACTACTGCTCCGCAGGCCAAAAGCGTGCGCTGTCCGGTCTCCGCTTGATCGAAGGTCGGCTTACATCGGCGACGTTCTCAACCGTGGTGCAACCTGGTTCGCAGTAAGCAAAATCCCAAGGAAGCTGGTCGTCAAAACGCGCCGCGAAGACGCTAGCGCCCGACCTGTTCCAACAGCATCGCGCCGATTTCGGCCGCCGACCGGGGATCAGCCGTCTGCTCGAGGAGAACGGCGATGGCGTACCGCGGTTCATCCGAAGGCGTAATGCCGAGGAACCAGGCCAGCGCCCCCTGCTTTCGGCCCGAGATCGCCGTGCCGGCGTGGCCGACGACGTCGGGACCGTGGGCGGGCCAGGCGCTTAACAGTTCCGCAGCGATATCCGCCGGAAGGACGGATGTAACGCTGCTTTCCCGGGGGAAGGTCTGCCATTGGCGCTCGGCGTCCTGGACGCGCAGCACCAGCCGAGGGGTTGGCATACGCCCTTCATTAGCCAACACACCCGCCACCAGCGCCATCTGGAGCGGCGACACGGTCAATTTTCCCTGTCCAATCGCCTCATCTTGGAGGCTGAGCGTTTGGGAAAGCCACCTGTCTGTCTCGATCGCCGCGGTCGGAATCGTCAGCGATGGCGGCGTGATGAGCGACCAGCGGGCCACCGCGTCGCGCAGGCCGGCGGCGCCCAGCCGTTCCCCCAGGTCGGCGAAGGGCGCGGGACAGGCGGCGGCGTAGGCCCGGGCCAGTGTGTAGGGCTGGGAAATCGGCACGCTGCACCCGAACAACATCCCATTGATGGGCAATGGGGCCTCGGCGTCGGGGGCGGCGGTGGAGAGCGTGGCTCGGTTCTGGATCAGGGCCTCGGCCAGGACGATGGTCTGGAGCGCAGCGCCCGGCTGGTACAGTCCCTGGGTGGCCCGGTTGACCAGCGGGGCGGATGGATCCTCGCGCAAGCTCTCCCACAACTCACCCAACCGGTTGGGGTCGAAGGTCGGCGCGGAGGCCAGGACCAGGATGTCACCGGTATGGGCGTCGATCAGCACGGCGGCGCCGGCGTGGCCCTTCAACGCGCGCTGAGCCTCCGTTTGCAAAGCAGCGTCGAGCGTCAGTTGCAGGTCGCGTCCGTGGGGGGGCTGATGGCGCAACTCGGCCCAGGCTGCCTGCCAGGCGCTGCGGCCGGCCTCGCCCCGCAGTTGGGCGTCGAAGGCGGCCTCGACGCCGCCGACGCCATAGCGCAGGCTGGCGTAGCCCACGGCGGGGGCCGCCGCCGGCACCGGATAGATGCGCCTGACGACGCCATCGGCGGAGATATTCACGTCGGCCAGCATAGTCCCCTCCCGATCAAGGATGCGCCCCCGCACGATGCGTTGCTCGTAGAGCACGCGCCGGGGATTGTCCTCCCGTCCCTTCAACTCGTCGGCCTGCGCGATGGACCAATATCCGCACTGGACAGCCAGCAGGATCAAGGCCAGAGAGAGCACAGCGACGACGTGATATATCGGTGTATTGGTAGATTGGTAAACCGGTATACCGGTATACCGATCTACCGATACACCAGTATACCGGGAACTGATACGCAGGAGAAGGCCCAGAGCGATAAAACTGGTCAGCAATGAACTGCCGCCGTAGGAAAGGAAGGAAGCCGTGACGCCGGTGATGGGCGCCAGCCTGGCGTTGCCGGCCATGATAATCCAGGCCTGGACGATCATGCCGGTGACGAGCCCGGCGGCGAGAAAGCGCTCGAAGGGACGGCGGGCCTGGATGGCGATGCGGAATCCGCGCAGGAGAAGCACGCCGTAAAGCGCCAACAGGGCCAAGACGCCGAGCAGCCCGAATTCCTCGGCGAGGGCGGCGAAGACGAAGTCGGTGTGCACGGCGGGGATATAGGTCGGGTCGCCCAATCCCAGCCCACGCCCGAAGAGGCCGCCGGATCCCAGCGCCAGCAGGCTTTGCACGATCTGGAACGCGCGGTCGGCGGCGTTGGGCCATGGATTGATCCATCCATCCACGCGCAGGGCGACGCGGTCGGAAAGGTGATAGCCCGCCAACCCGGCGAGGGCGAAGAAGGCCAGCCCGGCGGAGACGTATTGCCATTGTCCCGTCGCCAGGTAGAGCATGGCGAGAAAGGTGAAGAAGAACAGCATCCCGGCCCCCAAGTCCTGTTGCCAGGCCAGCAGGACGATGGTCAGCCCGAACATGACCAGCAGGGGGCCGACGTAGGCCAGGGGCGGCAGGGTCCAGCGGCCCAGGCGCAGCCTTTCGGACGTGAGGAGCTCGCCTCGCTCCGCCAGGTAAGAGGCCAGGTAGACGATCATCAGCAGTTTGAGCGGTTCAGAGGGTTGGAGGTAGACGCCCCACGCCCCCAGCCACAGGCGCAGCCCGTAACCGGAGGGGTTGACGCCGAACAGGAGGGTGGCGGCCAGCAAGAGCAATCCGCCCAGAAGCCAGGTGTAGCGAAAGCGCCGCAACCAGCGCAGGTCTTCACTCAGCCGGATGACGAGCAGACAAGCAGCGACGGAGACGAGCACCCAGACCGCCTGGCGCAGGAGGAAGTTGCTGGCTAACCGGCCGATGAGCAGCAGGCTCCAGCCGGTCAGCAGCCCGGCGGTGGGGAGCAGCAGCGGGTCGCGGTGGGGCAAGTAACGGTTCAGGGCGTAGTGCGCGCCGGCGAAAGCGAGCGCCCAGGCGAGCAGCGCCAGCGTCAGGAGAGGCGCGTCGATGCGCAGGTCGCTGCCGGCAGCGGCCTGCTCGCCGGCGATGAGCAGCGTGACGGCGCCGACGAGCAGGAACGCGAAAGCTACCAGGAGCAGGTTGCGTTCGTGATGAATTGAAGGGGTGTGAGTTGGCGTGCTTTTGAAAGGTTGAGTTTCCAACCCGATCAGCCCTTGATGACAGCCAATGGCGTGAGGAGGGCGACCTTGCGGGCGATGCCCAGGTTGTGTACCACCTCGACCACGCGGCTGACATCCTTATAGGCCAGGGGGGCTTCTTCGGCCAACCCCTTGTTGCTCCCGGCGTGGACGACGATGCCCCGTCCCTCCAGTTCCTTCTTCAGGTCGGCCCCCCAGACCTTCTTGCGGGCCTGGGTGCGGCTCATCGTGCGCCCGGCCCCGTGGCAGGTCGAGCCGAAGGTCAGTTCCATCGCTTTCTCTGTACCGACCAGGACGTAGGAGGCGGTGCCCATTGAGCCGGGGACCAACACCGGCTGGCCCACGTCCCGGTAATCGGCGGGCACACCTGGATCGCCCGGCCCGAAGGCGCGGGTCGCGCCCTTGCGATGGATGCACAGCCGCTTCCGCTCGCCGTTCACGTCGTGCTCCTCGAATTTGGCGATGTTGTGGGCCACGTCGTAGACCTGGAAGAGGTCGAAGTTCTTGACCTTGCCGGCCAACACCCGCTCGAAGGCCTCGCGCACGCCGTTCGCCAGAACCTGCCGGTTGACGAAGGCGTAATTGACAGCGCAGGCCATCGCGCCGTAATACGCCTGGCCCTCGGGGGAACTGAGCGGCGCGCAGACCAACTGCCGGTCGGGCAACTGGATGTTGTATTTCTTGACCGCCGGTTGGAGCCGTTTCACGTAGTCGCTGCACACCTGGTGGCCGAAGCCCCGCGATCCACAGTGAATCTGTACGACGATCTGGCCCGGTCGCAGGCCGAAGACGTCGGCTGCGTCGGGATCGTAAATCTCCTCGATGACGTCGATCTCCAGAAAGTGGTTGCCGGAACCCAACGAGCCGATCTGGACGCGCCCGCGCTCGATGGCCCGCTTGCTGAGTTGAGCAGGATCAGCGTCGGGCAGCGCGCCCCGTTCTTCGGTGTGCTCGAGGTCCTCCCGCCGGGCCAGCCCGCGTTTGAGCGCCCATTGGCTGCCGTTGATCACCAGGTCTTCCATCTCCCTGTCGGAAACTTGCTGGCGCCCTTTGCCGCCCACGCCGCTGGGGCAGGTCTGGTACAGGGTCGCGGTCAGGTTTTTTATGTGAGGGGCGACCTCCTCCTGGTCCAGGTGCGAGGCCAACAGGCGTACGCCGCAGTTGATGTCGAACCCGACGCCGCCGGGCGAGATGACGCCTGTTTGGGCGTCAATGGCGGCCACCCCGCCGATGGGGAAGCCATAGCCCTGGTGAAAGTCCGGCATGGCCATTGCGCTGCGGACGATGCCCGGCAGGGTGGCGACGTTGGTCAGTTGATCGACGGTCTGGTCGCCGAAGGCGGCGTCGAATAGTTCCGCGTCGCCGAACAGGCGGGCGGGGACACGCATATCGTCTCGAAAATCCTGTGGCAGTTCCCAGATGTACTTGTCGATGCGTTGAAAGTCCTGCTTTTCCGCTGTTCTTTGGTCAGACATAAGTTTTCCTCCTTACAAACTCACACGTCAAAGACGATGGTGGTTTCGTATCCCTCGCCGGTCTGCACGATCTCCAACTCGTGAAAGGTCGTCGCCTTGACCGCGCTTCGATGTTCCGCCGGTGGGCCGCCGCGGACGACCGCCCGCAGCCGATGGTCCGTGATTTCCACCACATCGAAATCGGTGAACACGAGCGCGTCCTGTTCTCCCAGGTAGAGCAGTTCGTCCAGCCAATCGACCAGCAGGGTCTCGACGTCGTAGGCCTCCAGTTCGACCTGGCGCTCGACGGCGGCGGGGATCGAATCGGGATCCACGGCCAGCTGGTAGGCCAGGCCGTAGGCCGCGTTGGTAAACAATTCAGCCAGATCGCTCCCCCAGACGCGAATCGACAGGTCGGCGGTGTGGTCAATCTCCTCGAATCTCTTTTCCATCATACAGTCATCCTACCATGAACGTGGGGCTTTGCCAAATCGGGCCTGGTGGGTTCTCTCACAGCGAAAAGGGCCGCCGGTGAACGCGGCGGCCCTTTCTGTTATGGAGAACTCCCCGCTATCCCGGCGCGCGCTTGACCAACCACCGGTTAAACGGTGGAAAGGCCAGCACCAGCAACCCGGCGCTGACGGCCGAAAGCGCCAATCCCAACACGATGCGAGCAATCATAGACGTTTGCAATTTCCATTATCCTCGCTACAAGATGATCATCAGATGCACGCGGGCGCGGATGAGCGATCACCACCCCAGGTAATCTATCTCGGTGATTTCATAGGCGCGAGTGAACGTCTTGCGTCCTTTGACGCGCATCGCCGGCAGGGCTTGCCCGTGGGCGCGATCCCTGACCCGTTCCCACGTCTCGTGAGAGATCAATACCTGGCCGGGCTGGGCTTTTTCCTGTAAGCGTTTGGCGACGTTGACCGTATCCCCAACAGCTGTATATTCCATCCGCCCCTCAGTCCCCACGTTGCCGATGATGACGACGCCGGTGCAGATCCCAAAGCCCATAAAGAGCTGTTCCTCTGGGGAAATATGGTCATGGTAGGCCTGGATAGCCTCTCTCAACGTCCAGGCCATACGCAGGGCGCGCCAGGCATGATCCTCCTGTTCCAACAGAGGCGTGTTGAACAACGCCAGAATGGCGTCCCCCATATATTTATCCACAATACCCCAGTTGAAGCGCACCGCAGCCTCCGCGAGGGTGAGATAGTTGTTCAACACATCCATCACCCGCTCCGGCGGATTGACCTCGCTGAAACTGGTGAACCCTCGAATGTCGGCGAAGAGGATGGTGATCACCCGGCGCTCTTCAGTCAGCCCCAGTTGAGTTAGGTCCCGGGGAAATTGTTCGACCAGGCCGGACGGCAGGTATCGCCGGAGCATCGACCGTTCGTGCTCGTACATCTTTTTGTCCGTCACATCCTCCATCACGATAGCGACCCCTTGACTCTCCTCTTGATTGCGTTGAAAAGGTGAAAGGCTGACGCTGAGGTACCGTTGCGCGCCCTGGGGTAAATTGAGCGAAATCTCCTGGGCGACGTAGGCCTGCTGGTGGTGGCGAACATCCCGTATGAGATTAGGCAACGGGGTGTAGCGCAGGAAACTAAGCGCTTGCTGGTAGGGATGATTGATCGCTTGCTGACCGGATAGGTCGAGGATTTTCTCTGCCGCGCGATTGAAAGTCGTCAGTATATCATAACTGTCGATGACGATGACGCCGCTGGCGATGCTGGCGAAGATGTTATCCATATAATGTTTCATCCGGCCGATCTCATCCCGCTGTTTACGCACATCATCGAAAAGGCGGGCGTTTTCCAGGGCGATAGCCGCCTGCCACGCCAGGGCCGACAGCAATCGCTCATCGCCAGCGGTGAAGATTCCCCCTCTCACCTTGTCGATCAAGACGATTGCGCCCAACTTTCTTTCCGATGTATGCATTGGCGTCACCAGGAGCGAAATCGTGACGTCGACGCCTTCGGTGATGCTGGTTTGATTGACGATCTGAGATTTGCCACTCTGGGCGACCTGTTCGGCCAGCGCGCGCCCGATTGATGTGGAGAATGGCGTCGACGTATCGCTGGGATGCGTTTGAGCAGCGACCGACAAACCGCCGTCCCCGTCCAGCAAGAGGAGCGCCCCCTGCCGGGCCTGTATGATGCGGGTCGCCTCGGTGACCACCCGCTGGAGCAACTCGTCAACATTCAGACAAGTCGCCAACGTCTCTCCCAGATCATATAACAGGTTGAGCTCTCGATAACGGGCCAGCGCCTCGTGAGCGACCGCCCTCCTTTCCAGTGTCGCCTGGGCCAGGGATTCCAGGCTCTGCCGCAGTGCGGACAGGAGCGCGTCAATCTGAGGGGCCGGCGGCAATAGGCCAGTCGCGAGGATGAAGCCCGCCGGCTCAGATTCGACGTACATGCACGCTGCCGCTCCCTGGGGAAGATGCACGATCTCATCCGTTTCAACAGCCGCTTCGACAAGCGGCTGGATGCGCTCTGAAGGAAAGGCCAGGTGACTGAACAGAACGGGGCTCGGCCCATCGCCATCCACGACGGCCAATGGGACATCGGGGCCCAATACTGTCCCGAAGCATCGCAGAAGCGCTTTCAGGTTGTGAGCTGGCAATAACTTTTTCAGTCGATTTTCGTCTTTGTTCATCATATTTTCGCTAACTGATCCGAGCGCTGGTCGCCTTGACGACGTTGATTTTGACTTATGATAAAGCGTCGACTTCCCCGCCCTCTACCGCGGAGACATTGACCAGATCGCTGACCAACTGCCCCAGTCGACGACTCTCGCTTTCGATGATCATCAGGTTATCCACAATCCGTTGAGCGATGCGCGCTTCTTTTTCCCCGTCGATCTGGGGTCCGATCCACCGGTTGAAATCCCGTTGAATCAGGTTGGCGAACCCCAGAATCGCAGTGAGCGGCGTGCAGAGTTCGTGAGAGACAGCGTCGATAAAATTCGTCTTTACTCGATCGACCTCGCAGGTGATATCCTGGAGTATGGTGACCACGCCGGTTATTTGCTCATCCCCCTTTGGCCTGGCGATAGGCGGCGGAAGGGTGAGGGCAGTGGACGAAGTCTTGAGCACCCGACCATCGGAGAGCGCCAGGTGAGCGGTGAAAGTCTGGTGAGGCGTTTCGAGCGCCCGCTGGAGGAACGGCGTCAGACCGGCCTCCGAGAGCAATTCGGGCAATGGACGACCCGCTAACTGCTGGCAAGCGGGCGCAATCAACGCCTGGAACGCGGGATTGGCGAGGAGGATACGCCCCCACCGGTCCGTGACGAGCACGCCGTCAGCGATGTTGTCGATAATAGCGCTGAGCGTCCTGGATTCTTTCGTCATTTCCCGGCTCTTGTAAGTCAACGCGCGTTTCTGCCGCTGCATATCCTGCAATAATCGAGCGTTGGATACAGCCGCTGCCGCTTGACAGGCGATGCTCTGGCATATCTCGACCCACGCTTCGGAAAATGGCGTCGGCGAGGTCTGGGAAATCAAGATTAACACCCCGATAAGTTGTCGATGAACGACCATCGGCGCGAGCAGCATCGAACGAGGTCGCAAGTATGAGAGCCGCTCGCTCAAGGGAGATAAAAGCAGATCCTCGGAGACGTTCTCGACGACATACGGGCCGCCCGACGCCAGCATACGCCGAATCGAAGGGGAATCAGGCAAAGGCAGGCGTTGATCGATAAAGTGATCGCCTGGGTGCTCAGCAACGACCTGCCCATCTGACCAATCTCGCCCCAGGTGTCGCCCAAAAATGAGCGCGCCGCCATAGTCAGCGCCGCTGAGTTCGACGAGATGGATGATCGTCATATTCAACACCTCGTAAGCATCCAAAGATGCGTTCAGCGTCGCCGAAAGGCGGTTGATAAGCAATACATTGTGCTCCCCCTGCGCGGCGATCTCGCTTCGATGTTGAACGCGCCAACCCGCTTGCAGGATGATCGCAATCTGATCGACCAACAGGCTGATCAACGTTTGAACCGGTTCCGCGAAGGCGGCGCTTTCCCGGTCGCTTTCCAAGATAAGCATACCCGCCACATTTCCCCCCACACGCAGCGGAAAGAGCGCCACAGAAAGGGCGCCAGGCGTTAACCGGAAAGCCGCCCGATCATTCCATTCTCCGGCGTCGATGATGGAAACAGGCGCTTGAGCGTCAAGCGCCTGTTGAAAGAGGTCATTTTTTGGACTAATAGGGGCTGAGTCGATCTCGGCGGCGGAGGATAAGGCGGATGCGGCCAAATAGAAATCATCCGTGTCCGGGTCGACCAGAAAGAAAAAAACGTTCGTTAAATCGAGCGCCTCTTTAATGCGCGTGATAGACGCTTTCAGCGACCATCCAACGTCAGAGACATCTTCGTTCATTTGAACAAAAGGCGCCTGTAAAGCCTGGAATCGTGGCTGATCTAAAGGCAAAGACATAAGTTGAAGCGACCACCGGTGTTCAAAGCTATTCTGTGACTACCCAGACACCTGCTCAAGAGCAGGTGTACTAAAGACAAAATCATCTCATAACCAACCACCCAATCGCTGATCAACCTCCCGCAGTTCGCGAATCTGCAGGAGGTTTAGGGCGGCTAGATTGCATAGAGTATACACCAGTTAAAAGGAGGAGACAAGTCTTGATGCTTGACTTGCCAAGAAAAATAATTGAGGTATACTATACATCGTCGCGGAAGCGGCGCAGAGATACATCGGGGCGTGGCGCAGCTTGGCTAGCGCGCTACAATGGGGTTGTAGAGGTCCCGGGTTCAAATCCCGGCGCCCCGACTTTTTCGAGACGATATTTTGTAGGTGGGTGCTTCTTTGATCGTTGGGAGATCATTGGGAAGCGCCCACTGTTTGTTTATAGCGCCCTTCGTTTATCGCGCGCTTATCCCTCTCAAAGGGACCCCTGTCGAGCGAGATTTGATAGATGAAAAAATGCAAGCCCTCATGGCAGGAATTAGCTCCCTATGCCGGACGCTGGGTGGCCTTGATTGACGACCATGTGGCCGGCGTGGGCTGGACGGCGGCTGAGGCCCGGCGGGCTGCTAAACGCAATCGGCCCAAAGAACGAGCGACAGACGTCATCTTCATCCCAGTCGCCAAGACGACGCCTACCGATGACCCCGTATAAGATTGACTCATATCTTCTCAATAACTTGGGGTGAATCTGTTCGTAATGCGCGCGCTAGTAGTGCGCGCGCTACTTTTAGAGGCGCTGAAGCGCCTACTACGAACAAGCCCTCGGTTTATTGAGAAGGTAGATTGACTCTTTGCCTCGCCACACCTGGAGGAGATCGCAAATTGAAAAAATTGGACACAGAGATCGCTTTACCTGAATGGCCCTGGCAAACCGTGCGCCAGATGGCCCAGGCGCGCCATACGCGCGTTTGGCTCGTCGGCGGCGCTGTGCGGGATGTCCTGCTGGGACGCCCCTTGCACGATTGGGATTTCGCCGTGGAACGAGACGCCCTCCAGTTAGCTCGCGCCGTGGCCGATATGCTTGGCGGCGCTTACTATCCCCTGGACGTTGAACGAGGCGCCGGCCGGGTGGTTCTGAAAACCGACGCCGGCGTTCGGTTGGACCTGGATTTCGCGCTTTTGCGGGGGAACGACCTGGTCGCCGACTTGATGATGCGGGACATCACGATCAACGCGCTGGCCCTGGACGAGGAGGGCGCGCTGCTCGATCCAAGCGGCGGACTTGATGACCTGGCGGCTCGGCGCATCCGGGCCACGAGCGAGGACGCCTTCCGGGCCGATCCGCTGCGGACGTTGCGCGCGGTGCGAATAGCGGCGGAGCTTCACTTCGAGATTGAGCCGCTGACCGCGTCGTGGATTCGGCGGGACGCGGTTCTCCTTAACGAACCGTCGGTCGAGCGAGTGCGCGACGAATTTGTCAAGATACTGGCTCTCACCGGCGCCATCGAAGCGCTGCAACAGGTGGACGAGCTCGGCCTCCTCCACCCTGTCTTGCCAGAACTGCTGGCGCTCAAGGGGGTCGACCAGTCATTCCCGCACCGTTTCGACGTGTGGCGACACAGCCTGTTGATGGTGGATACGCTGGAAACGGTCATCGCGACAATCACCGGCGCTGAAGATCCTGCCCCTTCTGCCAGGTCCGGCGCGCCCACCGCCGCCTGGGGCGACCTGGCCCGGACCTTAAACCAGTTCACCGCCGACGTGCGCGAACATCTAGCGGTCGAGGTTAGCGGCGGGCGAGACCGAGCGCTCTTGCTCAAACTGGCGGCGCTTCTGCACGATGTGGGCAAGCCCGAAACGTGGTCACAGGACGAGCAGGACGGGCGCATCCATTTCTACAACCACGAACCGGTGGGCGCCGAGATCGCGGCCCGGCGACTGCACGCCCTGCGTTTCAGCGGAGACGAGATCGCCCGCATCCACGTGATCATCGGACAGCACCTGCGTCCGGCCCACCTGGCCCGCGCCGAACGACTCACCCGCCGGGCTGTATATCGCTATTTTCGGGCCACCGGGTGCGCTGGCGTGGACGTCGCGCTGCTCAGTTTAGCCGATCATCTCTCCACATATGGCCCTAATCTGCAGAATGACCGATGGGAACGGCGGCTATCGGTCGTCGAGCAACTGCTGACCCATTGTTTTGAACGCTACCACGAGACCATCAAACCCCCGCCTTTGCTCACCGGTCACGATCTGATAGGCACATTCGCGCTCTCCCCCGGCCCGATGATCGGGCAAATCCTGGAAACGCTTCGGGAAGCCCAAGCAGCCGGAGAGGTGCAAACCCGCGCTGAAGCGCTTGCCTTCGCCCGGCGCTCGCTTGACAAATCTGCTGATTAGGATAAAATAGTTTTCGATTTGCCGAGATAGCTCAGCCTGGTAGAGCACCTGACTGAAAATCAGGGAGTCGACAGTTCAAATCTGTCTCTCGGCACCTGAAAAACTCATAGAGGAAGACACACCCCCCGGAACGTCCATCTGTGGGGGGTTTTCTGGAATAGAACAAGAGGTTTTATGACTTCAGGTGCAGAACTCCTAACTTATATCCCTCTCTCCGAAGCCGCTGAACGCTATCGACTCAGCGTTGGCGCTTTGAATCGCGCCGTTGAGCGTGGTACGATTAAGGCTGTGAAGGTTAATGGAGATATCGCAGTGGCAGAGGAGGATGTG
>DAOTUC010000074.1:0-6437 GCA_034437315.1 Anaerolineae bacterium | reverse complement strand
TTACAACAAAACGGACTCCTGCGAAAGACACTCGCAGGAGTCCACGTCCAGGGATATGAGCTAACCGCCATCCGGGCTACTTTAGCTTTCTACCCACTGGTGCGACTTTGTCGCAGCGGGAGCGACGGGATTTGAACCCGCGATCTCCGGCTTGACAGGCCGGCATGTTAAACCACTACACTACGCCCCCAATTCCCACGTATTTTATCACAAATCTCCCACTCTGTCAAACTTTTGAAGCGCTCTAGGAGTGACGACTGATTGTCCGAAATCAGGCGATCACGGGGATCTCCTGGCGTTGATACTGCCGGGCAGGGTAGGATCCCAGAAAAATAATCCCTCCAAAATCACGCTGAGAATCGTAGCTTTGGCGTCCCAAGCGATTCGAAACGCAGTTTTGTCCTCTTTCGCTGTCGTGTGTAGCTCGTCTAATGTCTCGAAAATAGCATCCGTCTCGGGTATCTTCTTCTTAGGCCGACTCTTCTGCACGTTCCCGAGTTCATAGTCCAGCTGATTGAGCTTGACCCGAATCGTCTCTTCGGTAGGCAACTCGTCGTCGCTATATCCCTTCTGCTTGATTAGCTGTTCTCGCACTTCGACCGCAGTCAGACGAGTGTACAGACGATTGGTCTTGAAGGTGGCATCGGTTTGACTTTGTCCATCCGCGATGTCGTCCAATAGATTTTGTCGCATGCAATCAGACCACCAGATTACCATATTTTGGGAGATTTTAAATTGTTGAATCTCCTAATAAGCCAGAAGCGGTCACGCATAGCAGGCCTCCTTTGTCCAAGTTGATGCCTACTAGCATGGCCGCTCTTTTCTGTTTTGTCAAGGCCCCACGTTACGCTGGGAAAAGCTCCTGGTCTAATGTACCATTGTCAAATTATGCAAAAGGAATTGCCGGTTTCTCCTCTGTGAGACACAGTGACCACAGAGAAACACGGATCTAGCTACCCAACAGTTTATCAACCTTTAGTAATTCGACGAGGTTTAGCGCTGTATCGCCTTCAACACCTTGACCGGCGTCAGCGGCAGATCGGGGATGCGCACGCCAATGGCGTCGGCGACGGCGTTGGCGACGGCCGGGGCGGCCGGCGTGAGCGACGGCTCGCCGATGCCCTTGGACCCAAAGGGTCCCACGCCGCTTCCTGATTCCAGCACGATGGGTTCGATAGTCGGGATGTCGCGGGAGGTGGGTATCAGGTATTCGGCGAGGGACGGCGTCTGGATGATGCCTTTTTCGACCTGCACCTCCTCCATCAGGGCGTAACCCAACCCCTGGGCCCCGCCGCCCTGGATCTGGCCGATGGCGGCGGCCCGGTTGATGGCCCGCCCGATGTCGTGGCAGGCCACGCACTTGTCCAGCGTGACCTCGCCGGTCTCGGTATCGACGGCGACGCGGACGGCCATCGCGCCGAAGGTAAAATCGGGATAGATGTCACCCTGGAGATTTTCGGGATCGAGAGTGGCGGTGAAGGGCGCCTTGAACAAGTACAGGTGCGAAAGCTGCATGCCCTCGGCCGCGCACATCGCGGCCAGTTCCGAAAGCGGCAGGGTGTGGTCGGGTTCGTCCTTGACGAACGCCTGGCCCTCGGCCAGATCGATCCTGTCCGGATCGACCTCAAAATACTTGGAGGCGCGCTCCACCAGCACCTCGCGCACTTTGCCGGCGGCGTGATAGACAGCGTTGCCAGACATGTAGAGCTGCCGGGTGGCGGTCGAGGTGCCGGCCAACGGCGTCAGGGCGGAGTCGGTGCTGTAGATGGTCGTATCCTCCAGCGAGACGCCCAGCACCTCGCTGGCGATCTGGCACAAGCTGTTGATCTGCCCGGCCCCCAGGTCGGGGACGCCGCAGCGGATGACGACGGCGCCGTCCAGTTCCATCCCCACCCACGCGCGCGAGGTGTCGTGGAACCAGGTGATGCGGCCATAACTCTGTAGATAGGAGGCGAAACCGTGCCCATACTTGATCGGACCTTCGTCGGCGGGCTTATCGCCCAGGGCCTCTAATGCCCGGGTGGCGGTCTCCTCCAGCCACACAGCGCTGGTGATCTCTTGGCCTGTGCTGGTGCGGTCGCCGGTCTCCAGGTAGTTGACGCGGCGTACCTCCAGCGGATCCAGGTCGAGCGCCCTGGCGATCTCGTCCATCTGCTGCTCGTAGGCCACGGCCGCCTGGGCCGCGCCGAAGCCACGGAAGGCGCTGGTGAAGGGGTTGTTGGTGGCGGCCGATACGCTATCGACGTGGAGATGGTCCACCCGGTAGGGGCCGCAGGAAGCGACGGTCGCGTAGAGCAGGACGTAGGGGCTCAGGTAGGGGTAGGCGCCGGCGTCGGACATCATCTTGATCTCAGATGCGGTGATGCGCCCGTTCCGCTTGACGCCGGTGCGATGGGTGATAATGAAGGGATGGCGCTTGGAATGGGCCTGGATCGACTCCTCGCGGGTGTAGACCAGCTTGACGGGACGACGGGTACGCTTGGCCAACAACGCCAGGAAGATCTCGACGGTGATGTCCTCCTTGCCGCCGAAACCGCCGCCCAGTAGCGTGCCCTGGATGTGGACCTTGTTGTGGGGCACGCCCACGGCCCGGGCGATGCTGCGGAAATGCTCCACCACCTGGGTGCAGACGCGGATGTTGATCACGTCCTGGTCGTCGACCCAGGCGACGCCGGCCTCCGGCTCGATGTAGGCGTGGTCGATGAAGGGTACGCGGAAGGTGTTCTCGACGATGACGTCGGCCACGGCCATGCCGGCCGCCAGGTCCCCCTTGCGAATCTTCCAGGTGGAGACGACGTTGTCCGGCTCGTAGACCACGGGAGCGCCGGGTTTCAGCGCGTCCTCCGGGTTGTACACGCCCGGCAGCGGCTCGTAATCGATCTCGATCAGGTCAAGGGCCTTTTCGGCGGCGGCCAACGTCTCGGCGGCCACCAGGGCGATGGGTTCGCCGGCGAAACGCACCCGATCACTGGCGAGCACCGGGGCGTCGGATCCCTTGCGCTGCTTCTGGCCGGTCTGCCCCGGCATGTCGGTCGCCAATCGACCGTCCGGCAGGTCGTCGGCCGTCAGCACGCAGACGACGTCGTCCAACTCGCGGGCCTTGCTCACGTCCAGCCGCGTGATGCGGGCCGAGGCCTCACTGGAGCGGAAGACCTTGGCGTGCAGCATGTGCGGCATATAGAAATCGCCGGCGTAAACGGTCGTGCCCGTGGTCTTGCCCAGGGCGTCCACCCGGCGTAACGGCTTGCCCACGACACGCAGTTCGGGCAGTTCGACCTCGGGTAGGGGTTTTGCTGTATACTTGGTCATATGTATTACTCCCTCATTCGCTCGCTCGCCAACTGGATCGCCTGGATAATCTGGCTGTAACCGGTGCAGCGGCACAGGTTGCCCGAGATGGCGGTGCGAATCTCTTCTTCGGTCGGGTTCGGGTTGCGGTCCAGGAGCGCCTTGGCGGCGATGATCATGCCCGGCGTGCAATACCCACACTGGGCGGCACCGGTGTCGGCGAAGGCCTCCTGCAAAAGATGGGGATCCTCCATCGTGCCCAGCCCGGCGTCGGTGGTGATTTCCGCCCCGTCGGCCTGCCAGGCCAGGACCAGGCAGCTATTGACCGCTTTGCCATCCATCAACACGGCGCACGCGCCACAATCCCCTTTTGCACATCCGTTCTTGACGTCGGTATACCCCAGGTCGCGCAGCGCCTGGAGCAGCGTCACATTGGGCGTGAGCGCGACGTGGTGTTTTCGTCCATTGACATTGAGGGTGATTATTTTGGGTTGCATATGAGATGTCCTCTCTGTATGGGGTATAGAGTAGGGAGTATGGAGTATGGATTAGGGTAAGCGGCGTTGGGTGCTTTTGATGAGTCCATTGAGTAAACGGCCGACCATCTGATTGTTCCATCAGATGGTCGGCGGAGTCAACGCAGTCCAGGTCCTTGGATAGGATGAAGAAGTACTTCAGCTCTTCCAGGGAGCCTTCCGAGATATTGTAGAAACGGATCTTGTCGCGGGTTCCGTGGCGTTTGAATCCTTCGGCGATGTTCGCCGGGATTGAGACGGCAGCCCGGCGCATTTGCGAGATGAGACCATACTGCTCGTGGCGAGGAAACTGCTTCGTCACCTCGTATACCATCAGCACCAACTTGTGCGCTTCCTGCCAAACAGTCAACTGCTGAAAACGCCGAATCTGCCCCATATCTCCCTCCTCTTACTCCCTACTCCCTACTTCCTACCCCCTATCCCTACCAACAATCGTCTCACCAGCGCCTCCGCCACCTGCTGGCGATACTCGGCTGTGCTGCGGATGTCGTCGATGCAGCACGTGGCCTCGCCGGCGAGTCGGGCGGCCTCGGCGATGGCGTCGGCGCTCAGCTTCTGGCCGCGCAGACGGTCCTCAGCGGTGTGGGCGCGGATGGGGGTGGGGGCGACCGCGCCCATCGCGATCCGCACGTCCTCGCAGACATCGTCCTCGTCATTTTCAGCATAGGTCACCCGCACGGCCACGTTCACCACCGAGATGGCGTCGGCCTTGCGCAGCGCCAGCTTTTGAAAACGGGCGACGCTGTTGGGCGCCGAGATCGGCCAGCGGATCGTCGTCAGGAGTTCCGGCGGCTGGCAGACCGTGTCCCGCACGTGGACGAAGAATTGTTCGATGGGGACGCGGCGGACCGCGTCGACGCACATCAGCTCCACCTCCGCGTCCAGGGCCAGGAGCGGCGGGGCCGTGTCGGCCGCGGGCGACGCGTTCCCCAGGTTGCCGCCCACCGTGGCGCGGTTGCGCACCAGCGGATTGGCGAAAACCGCCGCCGCTTCCCGGAGCACCGGCGCGTGTTGCGCGATCAAGGGGCTATCCAGCAACTCGGCGATGGTCACCCCACTGCCGATGACGATGTGGCCATCCTCTTGCTTGATGCCGCGCAAATCGTCCAGCCCGGCGACGTTGACGACGACACCCGGCCGGTGCAGGCCGCCGCGCATATCGGGGAGCAGGTTCGTGCCCCCGGCCAGCGGCCTCACGTCGGGCGCGCCGTCGTTCAACATCGCTATGGCCTCCGGCAGCGTCTCGGGCATTAACAGTTCAAAACTTCCTAGCATATTCAATCCTCCTTATTCAGCACAGCTTAGGACCGCGCGCACAATGCTGGCGAAACCGGTACACCGGCAGCGATTGCCTTTCAGGTAATCTCGCACGTCGTCTTCGGAGGGGGTCGGGATCTCTTCCAATAGCTTCTGGGTCATCATGAGCATGCCGGGCGTGCAGTAACCGCATTGGAAAGCGTTGTGGTCGATGAAGGCCTGTTGCAAGGGCGAGAGTTCGCCATCGGGCCCTTGCAAACCCTCGACGGTGGTGACCTCGCGCCCATCGGCGGCCACGGCCAGCGCCAGGCAGGCCAACGCCGGTTGGCCGTCCAGGTGGACGGTGCACGCGCCGCACTCGCCCAGGCCGCAACCGTACTTGGAACCGGTCAGTTCCAGGCGCTCGCGTAGCACGTTGAGCAGCAATTCGTTGGGCCGCACCGCCAGGCGATGGCGCCGCCTGTTGACGGTCAGCTCGATCTCGTGCGTCTCACCCCGGGCCACATGCAACGTTTCGGCCGGAGCCTCTTGATAGCCTGGGGCCGTCGCTGGATCGAGTTTTTCCACTTCCGCAACCTGTCCCTGGCGGTTCGCCCGTTCCCAGGCCAGTTGCAGGACGTCGTGAGTCAGGGCCCGGATGACCTGGCACCGGTACCGGGCGGTCGAGCGCACGTCGTCGATGGGCGCGACCTCCTCCGAGGCGACCTGTCCGGCCTCCAGCGCCAGGTCCGCGCTGAACGTCTGGCCGGCCAGCAGTTGCTCGGCCTGGTGGGCGCGCAGGACCGTCGGGCCGACCGAACCGAAGGTCAACCGGCAAGCGATGATCTCGTCGCCCCGGCGGACGATGACTGCGGCGGCGCTGGCCTTGGCCAGGTCGGCGGCCACGCGCGAAATCTTGACGAAGGCGCTCCCGGTCCCCGCTTGCGGTTGGGGCAAGTGGATGTCGGTCAACAGTTCGCCCGGTTGCAGCGCCGTCTGGCCCGAGCCGAGCAGGAAGTCGGCGATGGGCAGGTTACGCTCACCCGTCGGCCCGGTGAGGGTCAGCTGGGCATCGAAAGCGAGTAGGGCTGGTACCGTGTCGGAAGCGGGCGAGCCGTTGCACACGTTGCCGCCCACCGTGCCCATCATCTGGATCTGGGCGGAACCGAAGGCCGCGCACGCCTCGGCCAATCCGGTGTAGACGGCCTGGACCCGGGGCGCGTTGCGCAGGGCGCGAATCGTGGTCAGCGGGCCGACGCGCAACCCCTCATCCTGGAACGAGAGGCCGGTCAGCCCAGGCAGTTTGCCGACGTTGACGACGTATGCCGGCGCGCACTGCTCCATCTTCATCCAGATCACCAGGTTGGTGCCGCCGGC
>DAOTUC010000073.1:0-24643 GCA_034437315.1 Anaerolineae bacterium | reverse complement strand
TCCGAAGTCTTGAAGGTGCTTAGGATCGATAAACGACGTTCTGGCCTGATAGAGAGGCAAGCCTTCTTCAGAATGAGTCAGAAGACTTCGGAAGTCTTTACCCCAAGAATTTATGGGAGAGACCACTAGCCACCGTCCTGGGGGCGCTGATCGGCCCGAGGACGGGCCTCTGAATGAATTTTTTAATAGTCTCTCATTGGCTTTTCTTTCGCTCACTTTTGCCCTGGACGGCGATCCATAGGTTGCACGCGATCCAGGGCGAGCGAAATGGGGGGTAAATTCTGGAATATAAGAGGGCTGTAGGATGAAAAAGAGGAAAAAAACGGAGGATCAAAGTGGACTTACCTGAGACAGCCAATATAGTCATCATCGGCGGGGGCGTGATGGGCGCCAGCGTGGCCTATCACCTGGCGCTCAAGGGTTGTGAGGGCGTTCTGCTCCTGGAGCGCGAATCATTCTTTGGCATTGAGGCGACGGGCAAGTGCGCCGGCGGCGTCCGTTACCAATTCGGCAGTGAGATCAACGTCCGTCTTTCTCAATTGAGCCTGCCGATGCTGGACCGTTTCGAGGAGGAACTGGGACAGCCGATCGACCTGCGCTATTGCGGTTACCTTTTCCTCCTGACGAACGAACAGGATGTGTCCATCTTCCGCCAGAGCGTGGATATGCAGCGCCGGTTGGGCGTGGACACGGAATGGCTGGCCCCGGATCGGATCGCCGAGTTGGCGCCCCTGCTCGACCTGGAGGGCGTCTTGGCCGGATCTTTCCACGCGGGAGACGGCCTGGCCGACCCCAGCAGCGTGGTGCAGGGGTACATCTCCGGGGCGCGGCGACGTGGCACCAGGCTGATGACCGACGTGACGGTGACCGACGTCCGCGTCGAGGGCGGGAAGGTCGCCGGCGTGCTCACCGACCGGGGGGAGATCGCCGCCCCGATCGTCGTCAACGCCGCCGGCCCCTGGGCGGGCGAGGTCGGTCGCATGGCCGGCGTCGACATTCCCATCGTCCCGGTGCGCCGCCAGATCGTCGTCACCGGCCCCATACCGGAAATTCCGCCCGATTTCCCCTTCATCATCGACTTCGCCACAGGTCTGTACTTCCACCGCGAGGGGTTGGGCGTCCTGACCGGCATGGCGAACCCCGACGAACCGGTCGGCTTCGACCAGTCGGTGGATGAGACGTGGGAACTGGTCCACCTGGAAGCCGCGATGGAACGGTTGCCCCTCCTGGAGCGGGCGGGATTGGCCAGCCGGTGGGCCGGATTATACGAAAACTCGCCGGACGCGCATCCCATCCTGGGCCGCATTCCCGCGCTTGAGGGATTCTACTGCATCGGCGGTTTCAGCGGCCATGGATTCCAGCATGGCCCCGCCTGCGGCCTGTTGTTGGCCGAGGAGATCCTGGAAGGGGAGGCCCACACGCTCGATGTGAGCGCCCTGAGCATTACCCGGTTCGAGGAAGGCAAAGAGATCGTCGAATATAACGTGGTTTAGACGCCATACCTGTGAATGGGTGTTGGCTCATAGGCCGAATGTGGACGTAAAGGAAGCGCAGAATAGTGACACAACGTTTTACACCTTTGACAAACAAAGTTCATAGAGACCCTCCGAAAACGATTACCGGGGTTGATCGGAAACGAAGCGCGATTCGACTGGCGCGCTGGATCGTCGTCTTCATTATCACCGCCGCCATCTTGATCACCTCGCTACCTCCATCCCCCGTCGCCGCCGACGGCCCGGATAGCCGATTTGGGGCTATTGAGACATACGACGCGCCGGCCGCCGCTTCCGCGCTGGGCGCCGGCTGGACCCGCGTCACCTTCGAATGGAATCGCATTCAACCCCACGGCCCCGACGAGTGGAACGTCGTCCCCATCTCCGACGCCGTCCTGGCTAACGAGCTGGCCCAGGGACGGGAGGTCGTCGGGCTGCTCATCACCACACCCGGTTGGGCCACCGACGTGGGCCTGGGGGCCGGCGTGCCCCAGGGGCTGTACCTGCCTGTGGACGATCCTAACAATCGCTGGGCCGCTTTCGTGCGCGCCATCGTCACGCGTTACGCCGGCCGCATCAACCGTTGGACGATCTGGAACGAGCCGGAGATCCCGGCCGGTTCGCCCGATATGACGTGGGGCGGATCGGTCGAGGATTTCGTCCAGTTGTTGCGCGTGGCGTACACTGTCGCCAAGCAGAGCAATCCCAACGCCCGGATCCACCTGCCCGCGATCACCCACTGGCACGACGAGCATTGGTTCGGTCGATTCTTGGACACGTTAGTCGCCGACCCCGGAGCGGCGGCCAACAACTATTATTTCGACGTCGCCACGCTTCACCTCTACCACGAGCCGGAGAAAATCTACGACATCACGACCCACTATTATCGCCAGATGCACAACCGGAACATCTACAAACCCTTCTGGATCAGCGAGACTAACGCCTACCTCTCGCGCATTTCGGAGGAGGCGCAGGCATTCTTTATCATCCAGGCCTTCAGCCTGGAGATCGCCGCCGGCGCCCAGCGTATCGCCGTCTACAAGATGGTCGATACGTCAACCGATCAACAGGCCGATCCGGAGCCCTTTGGGCTGGTGCGAATGGACGGCGGGCGGCGCGCGGCCTTCACCGCCTACCAGGTCGCCGCCCATTACCTGTCTGGATTCAAGGGCGGCAGTTGGGACCGGCGCGACGACATCTCGCTGGTGACCATCGACCGAGGCGCGAAAACGACGACCGTCGTCTGGTCGCGCACGACCGAACCCCAGACCGCCGTCGTCGCCGCCCGCGCTACCAGGGCGCTGCTGGTCGATCCCTGGGGGGCCACTCGCTACATCTACCCTGACCACGGCTATTATTTCGTCGAACTCCCGCCGATGACGTGTTCGCCGGAATGCTTCGGCGGCGCGCCTTTTATGCTGGTCGAGGAGGCCGCCTCTGACGCGCACACCGCGCCTGTCGCGCCCTCGCCCACTACCCCGCCTGTCGAGGGGGACGAGCCTGAGATGGATGGGGATGATCCAGAAGCGACCGCCGAGGCTGCGGACCCCGACGCGCTCCCCACGCCGACCGTCACCTTCACGCCTACCCCCTCTCCAACCCCGACCGAGACGTCCACCCCGACCCCCTCGCCCACGTCTATGCCCACGCCGACGAGCACCCCTTCCCCGCTCCCGACCGAGACGTCCACCCCCGTCCCCACATCGACCGCCGCGCCCACAGCGACCGCTATCCCCCTGCCGGCCTCCGACATCCCTACCGCTCGGCCGTGGCTGCTGATCGGGGTGCTGGCCTTCGTGATGGGGGGGGCGACCGTAGCCGTCGATCTGGGCAAACGTCAGTCCCTTCGTTGGCCCTGGGAGCGGAACAAGCGGGAATCTGGTACTCAAGCGGTGGTCGAAGGGTGAAGCTCGTCATCGTCGAATCCCCCACCAAGGCCAGGGCGCTCCGGGGATTCCTGGGGCGCGGCTACCGCGTGACCGCCTCAATGGGCCACATCCGTGACCTGCCGCGGAAGCAACTGGGCGTGGACGTGGCGCACGGTTTCCGGCCCACCTATCACCTGCGCAAAGGCGGGCGCAAGATCCTCAAACAGCTCCGGAACGCGCTTCAGGGCGCGTCCGCCATTTACCTGGCGACCGATCCTGATCGCGAGGGGGAGGCCATCGCCTGGCACGTCCTCCAGGCGCTCGACGTGCGAGATAAAGCGGTGCACCGCGTCACGTTCCACGAGATCACGCCCCAGGCCGTGCAGGCCGCCCTATCCAATCCGGGCGCGCTGGATATGGACCTGGTCAACGCCCAGCAGGCCCGCCGCATCCTCGACCGGTTGGTCGGTTACCAGGTCAGCCCGTTGTTGTGGCGGGCCATCAAGGGGCCCAAGGGGCTCTCCGCCGGGCGGGTGCAGACGGCGGCTCTGCGCCTGGTCGTCGAGCGCGACAGGGAGATTGAGGCCTTCGTGAGCGAAGCCTATTGGACGCTGGACGCGGAATTCTCCAAGCTTAACGACGAGCGCCGTTTCCGCGCCCGGCTGATCCGGGTCGGCCCTTCCAAGAAGGATAAGCCGGACCTCAAGACGGAGGCGGACGTCCAGCGGATCATTGAGGACCTGGCGGGCGCCGATTACCGGGTGCTCAAGGTCGAGCGTCGCCGCCGGTCCCGCCGTCCCTACCCGCCGTACACCACCAGCACGCTGCAACAGGACGCGGCCAACCGGCTGCACTGGAGCGCCGACAAGACGATGCGGGTCGCCCAACAACTCTACGAGGGAATCGACCTGCCGGAGGAGGGAACCGTTGGGCTAATCACCTATATGCGCACCGATTCCACCCACGTGGCGGAATCCGCCCAGGTGGAGGCTCGCGAGGTGATCGTCCACTACTGGGGTGAATCATACGCGCCGTCCAGGCCGCCTCAATACAAGACCCGCTCCAAGGCGGCCCAGGAGGCTCACGAGGCCATCCGCCCGACCTCCGCCCGCCGGACGCCCCGCGACATGCGCCCACACCTCTCGCCCGACCAGGCCCAGCTCTATGAGTTGATCTGGCGTCGTTTTATCGCCTCGCAGATGATGCCCGCCGTCTACAACGTGACCACTGTCGACGTCGGTTGCGCCCGCGACGGTCGGGACCTGCCCTACGTCTTCCGGGCCACAGGGCGGGAGCTGATCTTCGCCGGTTTCCTCAAGGCATACGAGGCGGGCGATCTAAAGGCCTCGGAGGACGAGGGGGCCGCCGGTCAGGAGCTCCCGCCGCTGGTCGACGGCGAGCCCCTGGAATTGCACGGGCTCTTCCCGGAGGAACATTTCACCAGGCCGCCGTCCCACTTCACCGAGGCGAGCCTGATCAAGCGGATGGAGAAGCTGGGCATCGGTCGTCCCAGCACCTACGCCGGCGTCATCCGCACGATCATCAAGCGGGATTACGTGGCCCGGCGGCGGCGCAAGTCGCTGGAGGCCACGCCGTTGGGCCTGATCGTGTGTGACCTGCTCCTCGCCCAGTTCCCCGAACACTTCGCCATCCAATTCACCGCCGAGATGGAGGATGACCTTGATCGCATCGCACGGGGTGAGGCGGACTGGCGGGCGGTTCTGCGGGCGTTTTACGGGCCTTTCTCACAGGCGCTGGAGGAGGCGGAGGAAACTATCCGGCGATTCCACGCGATCCAGGTGGGGAAAACGGCGAGGCGCAAGGGGAAAGCACAGGAGGCGCAGATTCTCTCCGGCGAGACGTGCCCGGCGTGCGGGGGGCGGGTGATGTTGCGCGAGGGGAAATTTGGCCGCTTCCGCTCCTGCGCCAATTTCCCCAAGTGCAAGTGGAGCGCGCCCGTGGTGGTGGGCGAATGCCCTGCCTGCGGCGGTGACCTGGTCGAGCGGAAGGGGAAGCGGGGCGTGTTCTGGGGATGCGCCAATTACCCGGCCTGCCGCTATACCCAGGACCCCCAGCCAGCCGAGGAGCGCTCCGCGTGAGCGTTGTGAAAACCGGCGGCGATCAGCTGCCGTAGGTCTCTTCGTAATCCGCCATCGCCGCCTCCACGACCCGCATCGCGTGATCAGCGTCGTAGACCTGTTCGATGGTCATTTGCGTTTCCTGCCCAATCCGCATCTTGTACGTGCTGAAATAGTGTCGCAACCGTTCGACCAGGATGTCGGGGAGCCCTGAGATGTCCTCAACCTCCTGCCAGAACTCATCGTTTTCCAGGATGGCGATGATCTTGTCATCCGCCTCCCCCCCATCAATCGCCTGGATGCCGCCGATGACGCGGGCCTTCAGGATCACCTCCGCCCGGTTGAGCGGTCGCTCGCTGATGACGCATATATCCAACGGATCGCCGTCCCCCCGCTCGGTGTTGGGGGAAATGGCGTGGATGCGATGATCGCAAAACGTGCGGGGGATGAAACCGTACAGGGTGGGCGGTTGGGAGGATGTGCGTTGAGGCCGGTCGACGCGCAAATAGCCGGTCGCCTTGTCTATCTCGTACTTCACCAGGTCGAATGGCGTGATCTCGACGTAGGCGTGTACGATGTGGGGCGGATTTGGGCCGACCTCCAGGCCATGCCACGGATGCGGTCGCCAACGATAAAAGGGTTTGGGAAATGACATATCCTATCCTCGTTTCCTGGATCATTTTGGACTGAAACTTATCTCAAACCTCTTCACCTTCCAGAACGGCCTTCAGCGCGGCGATGGCGACTTCCAGCATGTCGTCGTCCGGTTCACGGGTCGTCAGACGTTGGAGGGCCAGGTTCGGCGCGGTCAAGAGGCGCATCCACGGGCGATCGCTCAGGCGCGCCGTCAGCTTGAGCACTTCATAAGAGATACCGGCGATGACCGGCAGGAGCAGCACGCGGCTGGTCACGCGCAAAGCAATCGGCATGTGGCCAAAGGGGGCGAAGAGAAGGATTGTGATGACGATGAGGGTCAGCAGGAATGCCGTGCCGCACCGGGTGTGGGCCGTGGAAAAGCGGCGTACATCCTCGACCGTCAAGTTGACGCCGGCTTCGTAGGCGTGGATGGTCTTGTGTTCAGCGCCGTGATAGGCGAAGACCCGCTTGATGTCCGGCATTTGCCCGACGAGGGTGATGTAGCCGACGATCAGCGCCAGGCGCACGAGACCCTCAACCAGGCTGACGAGCCATTCCGTCGGTATATGCGGGGCGAGCAATCCGGCGATAAAGGAGGGCAGCCCCATAAACAGCCCCACGCCCAGCCCTAATCCCAACGCCATCGTGCCCCAGCTCACCGGGCCGGAGAATGAAACTTCCTCGCCGGCCGCAACGTCGGCCGACATCATCAACGCTTTGGTTCCCAGGCCCAGGGCGTCCCACAACATCACCAGGCCCCGCACGAAAGGCATGCGGCTGATGGGGCCGTTGTAGAGCGCCTCGTTGAGCGGCTCACTTTCCACGATGATGCGGCCTTCGGGATTGCGCAGGGCGACGGCCATCGTGTGTGCGCCGCGCATCATCACCCCCTCGATCACCGCCTGACCGCCGTAATTAAAGGCTTTATTTGAATGGTTCACGGTGAATGTCTCCCTTTGAAGAATATATAGGGCGCATTGTACTCCTGACCGGTGTGGTTGTCAAAGCAGCGCGCCAATCACCCCCCGATCTGAGACATCACCCGGCTTTCTGCAATGGCCCATTCGTCCAGGTGGTGGCGCATCGGTTTGTTTTCGATGCCCTGCAGGAGCAGGGCTTTGACCTGTTCCACGTCGGCCCCCTGGCGCAAGGGCGTGCGCAGGTCGATCTCGTAATCGGAGAGCAGACAGGGGCGCAGTTGCCCGTCGGCCGTCAGGCGCAAGCGGTTGCATTTGTAGCAGAAGTGCTCGCTGATGGGGGTGATAAAGCCCAAGGTCCCCGGCGCGCCGGGCAGCCGGTAGTAACGGGCCGGCCCATTGCCGGCCCGCATCTTAGCCGGTTCTAACGGGCCCAACGTTGTCTCAATCTGGGCGCGGATCTCGTTCGCCGTCACCACCCGGTCCCGCCAATCCGCCTCAAGGGTGTTGATGTCGTTTCCCATCGGCATAACCTCGATGAAGCGGACGTTCCACGCCATCTCCATCGTCTGGCGGGCGAAATCGACCACCTCGTCGTCGTTCATCCTCCGGATGACGACGGTGTTGATCTTGATGGGGTCCAATCCGGCCCGCTTGGCGGCTGCCATGCCTTCCAGGACGGCGACCAATTCCCCACAGCGGGTGATACGCTGGAAACGTTCCGGCCGCAGCGTGTCGAGACTGACGTTGACCCGCTGGAGGCCGGCCCGGGCCAACTCGTCGGCGTAGCGGGCCAGGAGAATGCCGTTGCTCGTCATCGCCAGATCGTCGATGCCGGGGATACGGGCCAGCATGCGCACCAGATCGACCAGCCCCAGGCGTACCAGGGGCTCGCCGCCGGTCAGACGCACTTTGCTGACGCCCAGCGCCGCCGCCGCCCGGACGATGGTCTCAATCTCCTCGTAACGCAAGATCTCCTCGTGGTTGCAGGCGGCCACGCCCTCGGCCGGCATGCAATAGATGCAGCGCAGGTTGCACCGGTCGGTCAACGAGATGCGCAGATAGCTAATCGGTCGATTGTAAGCGTCCAAATGCGCCATCATTCCTATCCTGGAAGCGTCTGAGGCGGGCGTTAGCGCAGCCCGGTCTCCATGCGGGCGATGACCATGCGCTGGATCTCGCTGGTACCCTCGTAGATTTCGGTGACTTTGGCGTCGCGGAAGTAGCGCTCAATGGGCAGTTCCTTGCTGTACCCCATCCCGCCGTGGATCTGAATGGCCTGGGTGGCGACCCACATCGCCGTCTCCGAAGCGTACAGCTTGGCCATCGACGATTCCAGGGTGTAGCGGGCGCCGGTCTTCTTGGTCGCGTCCTTGGCCAACGCCGCCTGGTAGATGAGCAAACGGCTGGCCTCAATCCGGCACTTCATATCCGCCAATTTCTGCTGGATCATCTGGAAATGACCGATCTCTTGACCGAAAGCCTGCCGCTCGCGGGCGTATGCCACGCTCGCTTCATAGGCCGCCTCGGCGATGCCCAGGGCCTGGGCGGCGATGCCGATCCGGCCGGCGTCCAGCACCGACATGGCGATCTTGAAACCGTCTCCTTCCTCGCCGATGCGATTCTCCGCAGGGCATTTGTAGTCCTCGAAATGGATCTCGCACGTGGCGGAAGCGCGAATGCCCAATTTAGGCTCTGTCTTGCCGCACGAGAAGCCCGGTTCGCCGGCGTCGATGACGAAGGCGCTGACGCCCCGGTAACGGGGCTTGGCGTCGGGGTCGCTCTGGGCGAAGACGACGATATATTTGGCCGCCGGCCCGCTGGAGATCCAGGACTTGGTCCCATTGATGACGTAATAATCGCCGTCGGGCGCAGGGGCGGCGGTCACGCGGATGTTGCCGGCGTCCGAACCGGATTGGGGTTCTGTCAGAGCGTAGGCCCCGATAGCCTCCCCGCTGGCGACCGCGCGCAGGTATTTATCTTTCTGCTCCTCGGTGCCGTAGCGCAACAGACCGTAGCAGAAGAGAGAATTGCACACCGACATGATGGTCCCGTGAGAGGCGTCCGCCTTGGAGATCTCCACCAGAGTCAGCACGTAGGCCAGGGTGTCCATCCCCACGCCCCCGTACGCCTCCGGCGTCGCGATTCCCATAAAGCCTTGGGCGCCCATTTTCCGGACCGTTTCGGCGGGGAATTCTCCGGTCTCGTCGTGGTGGGCTGCGATGGGCGCGATCTCTTTCTGGGCGAAGTCTCGCGCCAAGTCCCGAATCATCCGGTGTTCGTCGCTAAGTTGTAAATCCATTGAAACGCCTCCTTAAATGATCCTGAGTGGTTACAAACAAACTGTGACGAGCGTGCGATATATCCCAAGTTGATTTGGGATATATTTGGGATAAATTTGGGATAATGGACTTGATCTCTCATTTTCGGGATATATCCCAAATGGGGCTTGGGATATATTTGGGATAAAAGGTTTTAGCATCAGGGATATGGGGCGGCTTTTCAGCAGCGTCTAGATGTTCAGGAAATTTTTGGCGATAGCGTAGCCCCACATCAGCGTGATAACCGCCCCGATGACGAGGAATGGCCCGTAGGGGATATGATCGCGCAAGGTCCGAATGCGAAAGATCAGCAGGAGCAGGCTGAGCGCGGCGCCGATGCATATCGCCAGCACCAGGGCCTCAATCACCAGGGGAAAGCCGGTGATTAAGCCGATAAAGGCGGCTAACGTGACGTCTCCGCCCCCCAACGCGCCGCTGCCGAAGAGGAGGTTGCCCACCACCGCCGCGACCCAGAAGAAACCGAAACCGATAGCGCCGCCAAGCAGGGCGTTCCACCACCGTAATCCGGGTGTGATGGGGATGGCGACGATGGCGAGCGCGATGGCGGGGTACATCACCGCGTTGAGAATCAAGCGGCGCTCCAGATCGGTGATGAGCACCAGCGCGAAAATGACGGCGTAGGTCAGGTAGAGAGCGAGCTTGACCGACGGCCCCAGTGTAATCCACAGATAGCCAAAGGTGACGGACAGGCCGATCTCAACCAGCGGATAGCGCCAGCGAATGGGGGCGTCGCAGGAGGGGCAGCGATGCTTTCCCGCCAGAAAAGCCAGCGTCGCCAGCCATTGGCGACGCGGTCGAACTTCGCCGCAGTAAGGGCAGTTGGGGGCCGTCAGCGAACGCCGGGCCATCAAATCGGTGGCGAGATGGTTGACCAACGCGCCGACGAGTAATCCGAGAAAGGCAAGTAAAGCGGTCATTGAAGTGGATTATAAACGAGGATTCTACAAACGGCAAATTGCTCTTGGATGTCAGCGGCGGCTTTCGACGAAGGCGGTGGGGTCGAGGTATCCGTAGTAATCGGGGTGGGCGCGGATGGGTGTATCGTCCCAGGTGTATCCGACGCCGGCGAGCTGACGGTTGCAGGTCCCCCGCGCGCCAGCGCTCCCGGCCGGGAAGAGGTCCGAGCCGTCATAGAATGTGCGCATCTCCCAATGGAGGTGGCTATTGGCGCCCAAGTCGTGGACGACGGCGATCATTTGCCCGCGGACGACCGGTTGTCCCGCCTCTACCTGGACGTGACTGACGTGCCAGTAAATCGAGTAGATGGCGCTGCCATCGATCAAACGGTGCTCAACGCCCACGATGTGTCCTTCGCTGCCAGCGTTCAACGTGAACACGGTCACGCCGTCGGCGACGGCGTAGACCGGCGCGTGCTTGGCTTGCCCCCAGACGACCTGACCGGCGTCGTCGACGCCAAACAGGTCCACGCCGGCGTGATAGAGTTGACTGAAGGGGACGGGGCGCCCGTTGACGTCGCGAAAACAGTTGGCGCGATTTCCCTGGGCCGGGTTCTGGGCTCCATACCGCGTGTCGACCGCCAGCGGCCCGGAGATTCCCTGGACGTAAGGGGCGTAGTGCTCGGCCGGCAGCAGGGGAAAATCGAAGGCGAGCGCCGGCGGCGGCGTGGGCCATGCCGTGTAGGGCGGCGTCGTGGGGAAGGCTGGCAATGGCCTGGGGCGCATACCCTGGTAGGCGTCCTGCAAATAAATGCCCAACAGGACGCCCAGGCAAAGTAGGCCGAAGATTAACAGGAGCAACGTGCGCCCACAACCGCTCTTTTGCTGCATCGCTATCGTCGCCCGGAGCGCTACATGTAATCTTCGCGCAACGGGTGCCAGGCGTCGAGCGCGACGGTCGGCTCGTCGAGGATGACGGCGCTGTGATCCGCGTCCGGCGGGCAGCACACCCCGTCGCCGGCGCGAAGCACGCGGGTCTCCCCCGCCAGCGTGAATTCCATCGCCCCTTTCACGATGTAGGTGATTTGTTCGTGGGGGTGGCTGTGTTCCGGCACGACGCTCCCCGGCTCAAAATGGAAGAACGTCATCATCACGTTTTCGATGTAGACGGCTCGGCGGGCGACGCCGGGCAGCATATCGACGGCGGGTAATTCGTCCATAGAGAAAAATGACATCACTTTACCTCGGAGTATGCATTCTATAGCGATCTCCACAGGCCCGCCGCGTCGCGACCCACTCGCTTAAATGGCCCTCGGGGACCTGGAAGAAATTGACACGCCCTTTCGCTCAGGGCGACCACGAGAGATCGTCCCTACAGGGTTGCGTCGTAGGGGGCTCGTGCCCGCTCGTGTGTGTATGGGTGGGGTATTGATTTCCGAATCCCTCGTCAGTTTTCGTGTATCTTCTCAATAACTTGGGGTGAATCTGTTCGTAGGTGCGCGCGCTGTCTAGCGCGCTATATAGCGCGCTTTTAGGGGCGCTAAAGCGCCTACTACGAACAAGCCCTCGGTTTATTGAGAAGTCGCCTCTTCGCGATGCGGTCGAGCCGCCAGCGCCGCGCCTTGGTGGAGGTCCACTTATGTGGGGGTCCACTTATATAGACAAAAGCCCCCTCAATCGGGGGCTTCGCCAGAAGCTTCGTCAGAAGAAAAACCGCGGGAAAAGCTGTGTGTTGATTATGCCCCGGACTGGATTCGAACCAGCACGCCATTAAAGGCACAGGCCCTCAACCTGCCGCGTATGCCTATTCCGCCACCGGGGCTGACTTGCGATGCTTATTATACCTACCATTCTTCACTTGTCAACTTTAACGCTCAGGATGCGAATGAATGCGAATGACTTTCTGACCATGAATGGTTTTTCTGATTTGTATAGCAATTTGGGGCGCGGCGCTTCGTTTGCCGCTGCGTTTTCCCGGCGTCCGCACGATTTGGGGTCGCAAGGGGCTTGTGATATAATCGCTCTGGAGGATCATTTGGAGGATGGTATGGAACCGGTATCACTAAACATCGGCATTGAGGAAGAGTACCAGATTATCGACCCGGCGACGCGAGAATTGCGCTCGTACGTGCAGCGCTTTCTCGAACGGGGCAACGTGGTCTTGCCCGATCAGGTCAGGCCGGAATTTCTCCAATCCCAGGTCGAAGCCGGGACTCGCATCTGCCGGGACGTCGCGGAGGCGCGCCAGGAACTGATTCGTGTGCGCCGGTCGATCTGCAAAATGGCGGAGCGAGAGGGCTTGTGGGTCGCGGCCGCCGGCACGCACCCCTTTTCCTCCTGGGCCCGGCAGGAGGTCTCACCCTTTGGTCGCTATCCGGAATTGGTGCGCTTTTTGCAGGATGTAGGACGCCGGTTGCTGATCTTCGGCATGCACATTCACATCGGCATTGAGGATCGAGACTTGCTCATCGACGTGATGAATCAAATCCGCTATTTTCTGCCTCACCTGTTGGCTCTTTCCACCAGTTCTCCATTCTGGCACGGCCGCGACACTGGCCTGAAGTCCTATCGCAGCGTCGTCTTTGAAAGCCTCCCCCGCACAGGAATCCCATTACAGTTCATTTCCTACGCCGATTATCGTCATTACGTGGACGTGCTGTTATCGACTCACAGCCTCGACGAGCCGACGCATATCTGGTGGGACGTGCGCCCCAGTGAGAAATTCCCTACGTTAGAAATCCGCATCCCGGATATGTGCACCCAGGTGGATGAGACCTTGTGCCTGGTCGCGCTGGTGCAGGCGATCATCGCCAAATTGGTGCGCTTGCGCCGGGCCAATCAGTCGTGGCGCATCTATCGCAAGAACCTCCTCGACGAGAATAAATGGCGCGCCGTGCGTTATGGCATCTACGGCAACCTGATCGACCTGGGCAAGGCGCAGGAAGCGCCATACGCTGACCTGATGGCGGAGATTCTGGCGTGGATCGATGACGTGGTGGACGAACTGGGCAGCCGGGCGGAGGTCGAATACGTCGACCGTATCCTGAGCCGAGGCGCCAGCGCTGACCGGCAAATTGAGGTTTATCGTCGGGCCGGGCATTTTGAGGCGGTCGTCGATCACGTGGTGGAAGAGACCCGATCCGGCCTGACGTGAGGGCCCCGCGCCCCGACTTTTTTGGGGGACTGGTATTTGAAGGAGCTGTGCATGTTCAAGAGAACGCGACGTCTTCTCGTTGGACTTTTGACTATCCTGCTCTTTGGGATCGGGATCGCCGCCCGCGCCGAGGTTAACGCTCTGTTTTTACTCACGCCGACGATCAGCCCCTCGCTGACCCCCACGCCAACGCGCACTCCCACCGCCACGCCGACGCCTACCGCTAGCCCGACCCCCACGCCATTACCCCGCGCCACGCCGCCGCCAGCGCCTCGCGCCACGCCGTCGCCGGTTTCCACTGCGGCTGCCGATTGTCCCGCCTGCCCGACCTGCCCTTGCCCCGTCGCGGGCGTGGATTGCCCCGTTTGCCCGCCGGCGCCGATCTTCCACATCGACGCTGATGGCGCGTGGGACCTGGCCCGTTTGCCCTTTGCCGGGGAAACGCAAGAGCCCGTCTATAACCTGACCCGCCGCCAGGGGCGTGACCTGGCGCCGTCCCTCTCCCCTCACGGCGGGCAGTGGATCGCCTTCCAATCCGACCGGCATGGCCAGTGGGACATCTACACGATGGACCTCTACGGTCGCTATCAGACCCGGCAAACCGCGCATTCGGCGGACGACGTCGCGCCCGCCTGGTCGCCGGCGTGCACGGTCGTGGGCGAGACCTGCGTCACCGGTACGCTGGCCTTCCAATCCGACCGGGAGGGGAATTGGGACCTCTTCCGGCTCGACGTCGGCGCCGGCGGCCCCCCGGCCCAGATCACGAGCGACGCGGGGAACGACGTCAACCCCGTGTGGCGGCCCGACGCTTCGGCGCTGGCCTTCCAATCCGACCGGCGCGGCAATTGGGATCTCTTCATGATCAATCCCGATGGGACCGACGAGCGACAGCTGAGCAACGATCCGGCCGACGAGATTGAGCCCGCCTGGTCGCCCGATGGGCGGGCTATCGCTTACGTCTCCAACCGGCGCGGCGATTGGGACCTGTACGTCAATTACCTGAGCGGTGGATTGCCCTTTTATCTGACGCGGGACGATGGGGATAACCGGCGGCCCGTCTGGTCCCCGAACGGGCAGTGGATCGCGTTCCAATCAGACCGAAATGGTCAGTGGGACATCTACGCCTACGGCATCTACGCCCGCGTGTTGCGCCAGCTGACCGACGATCCCGCCGCTGACGAAGCCCCCACGTGGAACTGCGACGGCTCCCGCGTGATCTTCCATTCCGACCGGAGCGGCGACGCCAAGCTTTACGCCGTCGCCCTGAACGACCCGCGAGACGTCGTCCGCCTGACCGGGCGGGAGAGTGATGAACGGATGATCGTCGAACGCTTCCCGCTCTGGCAGCCATCGACGGTGGCCGGCGGCCTGGGCCTGGCGGACGCTTTGCCCGTTCAAGACCGCCCTGTCCCCCCTACGTCTACGCCAGCGGAGATGGGAACGTTGGCGACTCCGCCGCCGTCCGCCGCCTTGCAGACAGTGACGCCCGTGACTCACGCCAGCGCGCCCCTTGCGTCCCCGTCAACCCGGCCCGCCGAATGTCCCGCCTGCCCGGATTGTCCCTGCCCGGCGGTGGACGTGGATTGCCCCGCTTGCCCGCCGGCGCCGATCTTCCACACCGACGCTGACGGCGCGTGGGATCTGGCCCGCTTGCCCTTTGCCGGGGAAACGCAAGCGCCCGTCTATAACCTGACCCGCCGCCAGGGGCGCGACATAGCCCCGTCTTTCTCCCCCCACGGCGGGCGGTGGATCGCCTTCCAATCCGACCGGGACGGCCAATGGGACATCTACACGATGGACCTCTACGGTCGCTACCAGACCCGGCAGACCGCGCATCCGGCGGACGACGTCGCGCCCGTCTGGTCGCCGGCGTGCACGATCGTGGGCGAGGCCTGCGTCAGCGCTAGGCTGGTCTTCCAATCGAATCGGGAGGGGAATTGGGACCTCTTCCGGCTCGACGTCGGCGCCGGTCGTCCTCCGGTCCGGCTCACGAGCGACGCGGGAGACGACGCAAACGGCTTCTGGAAACCGGACGGTTCCGCACTGGCCTTTCAATCGAATCGGGCGGGGAACTGGGACATTTTCACCATCCGTTCCAACGGCAGCGACGAACGGCGGCGCACCGCCGGCCCCGCCGATGACGTCGACCCCGCCTGGTCGCCCAATGGTTTAGCCATCGTCTATCTGTCCAATCTGCACGGTAATTGGGACGTTTATCTTCTCAACCCCAACAGCGACGAGGCCCAACCGGTCACCCAGGGCGCGGGCGATAACATGTCGCCTGCCTGGTCGCCGGATGGACGGTGGATCGCTTTCCAATCCAACCGCAGCGGCGATTGGGATATTTACGCCTACGATGCGGTCTCCGGCGATTTACACCGCCTGACCGACCACCCCGCCGTCGATCAGGCGCCCACGTGGAATTGCGACGGTTCGCGCGTGTTTTTCCATTCCAAACGGGAGGGTTATGACAATATCTATGCCGTGTCGGTGGATGAGCCGGACGATGTGGTCCAATTGACCGACCGGGAAAGCCAGGAGCGAGCGCCCCTCTGGCGTCCTTCGTCGGAATCCGGCAGCCGGGCGCTGGCGCCGGAATTGGATCGAGAATTTGAGTATGAATCGCCTCCTCCAACGGAGACGGCGACGCCGAAGAAGACGGAGACGCCGCAACCGACGGCGACCCGGACGCCGGCGCGCCCGACCGCGACCCAGGCGAGCCCTCCGCCCGCCGATGCGCCCCCGCCGTTCAGTTGCTCCGATCTGCTGATCACCCTGAGTCTGCTCATCGTCGCCGTCTTCGCCGTCTGGTTTATGAGCACTCGTCGGCGCGCCCAGGGACAAGCGGGGGAATAGCCGCTGGCGTCACAAAAGCGCCCCAAGAGGGCGGGGGTTGACCCTGTAGAGATAGAATGGAGAATAGTGATGAAACAACGAGGGACAGACCATCAATTTCCCTACCCACGCCGGCGCTGGATTCGGTTCTGCTTGCGCCAGGCGGCGCGGATTGCGCTGGGCGTGTTGACCCGCTTGACCATCGTCGGACGGGAGAATCTGCCCCAGAGCGGCCCCTTGCTGGTGATCGCCAATCATTTCCATTTCGCCGACACCGTCGGCCTGGTGCGGGCGACGCCATGGCCGTTGGAGTTTCTGGGCGGCTTTCACTTGATCGACGCCCCGCCGATCCTGAAGTGGATTCCCCAGCTCTGGGGATACTACCCGGTTCACAGAGGCGGTGTATCGCGGGACGCCATGCGCGCAGCCACGGATGTCTTGGCCCAGGACGGCGCGCTGGCGATTTTCCCCGAGGGCGGATCGTGGGCCGCGGTATTGCGCCCGGCGCGCCCGGGGGCCGCCTTCCTGGCGGCCGAAACCGGCGCTCGCATCCTGCCCATCGGGCTGGACGGCATGATCGATATCTTTCCCATGCTGCGGCAGGGGCGTCGCGCGCGAGTGACGATGCGCGTCGGTTCGCCCTTCGGTCCTTTCCAGGCCGGGGGCCGGGGACGGAAACGGCGCGCCAGGCTGGAGGCCATTGGGGACGAGATGATGAGGCGCATCGCGGAATTGATCCCGCCAGAACGGCGCGGCGTCTACTCAAGCGATCCGGACGTCCGCGCCGCCGCGCAAGCAGCCGCTGTCTACCCCTATCACGACCTGAACCGGACCGGCCCCACAGGGGATATGTGAAAACGGCTCGCGGATACACTCGATATGGAGGTGTCCGAAGTCCGGATCTGGTTCTCCCCGACGGGCTTCTAGGTCGTGGTGTTTTTTGACCGCCAGTTGTCTATCAACGCCTGGCGCTGGCGGCGGTACTCGACGATGGGCCGGTCGCCCTGAATCAATTGCTCGTCCATTCGCAAGGCGGAGCGCTTGGGCTGCTGGGTGTTCACTACCCGGCGATCTTGGTGAGCGACCAGGCGATTGAAGGGCATCGCCAGCCAACTGATCGCTTGCCCCAACAGCGGCAGCCGCAGGAATTTCTGGTAAAAGCGCAGATAGAGCAGCGTGTGGGCCTCGTCCACCGGTGTGAACGCCGCCACGATCCGCACGTCCTCCGAGATGTGGTTTTGCCAGAGGTTGGGGAAGATGAACTCTAGCCAGAAATCATTCTCTGGCTTAACGACTTGATCCGGCTTGAGGGGCGGCGCGCCGTCGTCCACCCGGTTGAGCGCGTAGACGCGGAACCGGTCGGCGTCCATCCACTCGGTCAGCGGGCTGTCCACCAGGACGCGCCCGCCGCGCCCGATTGTGTTGTGGTGGACGAAGGGCAAGTGCACCACGTCGAGTTGGTTCTCGATCACGCGGGCGTAGTGCGTGTCCCACGGATCGCGGATGGTGGCGTAGGTGAAACCGTCATCTTCGCCAATGTCGTCGAAGAAGCGGGGCGGCTGCAAGTCGGATGGCGGATCCTCTCCCCACCAGACCCAGATGAAACCGTGCGCTTCGTGGGCGGGGTAGCCGTGGGCGCGGAAGCGGGCCGGAACCGGGGCGTTTTGGCCGTTGGCCGGGATGTGGGTAATTCGTCCGGAGACATCATACTCGAAACCGTGAAACGGGCATTGTAACCGCCCGTTGCCCAACACTTTGCCTTTGCTCAGTTGGACGCCGCGATGAGCGCACCGGTCGCGCAGACAACTCACGTGGCCCGCGTCATCCCGCCAGAAAACCATCTTCTCTCCCATGCGAGTCACGCCGACGGGGCGATCTTTGACCTGCCGGGATTCCATCAGGATATACCATTGATTTGGGATCATTTTCTACACCTTAATAATGTCTGAAATAATTGCTCTAGCCACCGTCCCGGAGTCTCATTTTTTTTCAACACAGTGACATCGTAGTGTTGTTGCGCCAGGCGGGCGGCGGCGATCCCACCGAGGCCAGTTCCAATGATCAATACAGATTGAGCGTTCATCTTTACTCCCCTCGTAATGATGATTTTTTGGGCGTCTTCTCAAAAAAGTTGGCATATTTTAGCATAATTTGCTTATACCGTCCAATGGGATTTGATCCGCTACCCGTTACAGTTTGTTCCTATCTCGTGCAAGTAGCCGCCGCGCTGGCAAACGCGAGGGGCGGGACGGTTTTCTCTTTCCAACTCATACGAACTGTTGTATAATTTATGTGAATTGTGACTGCCCAGACAATCTAATCTGGACACGAAGATTCACTGAGCACTGAGAGGAAATTCAAGTTGCCTTGAATTTAAGTCGGAAGCGTATCCTCTCAATAAGTCTGGGAGAAGGTGGCGTGGGCGGACGTAATGTGTCCGCAGTATCCTGCTGGCATCTAGATTGTCAAATGGCGCGGATACACCGCCTGTTCCATCACTCACCCCGGAAAAAGGAGTGGTGAAGTCCAATGAGTGAGCGACTGCGGATCATGATCGCAAAACCAGGCCTGGATGGACACGATCGCGGGGCGAAGGTGATCGCCCGCGCCCTGCGCGACGCAGGCATGGAAGTCATTTATGCCGGCCTGCGCCAGACGCCGGAGATGATCGTCGAAGCGGCCTTGCAAGAGGATGTGGACGGCGTCGGTTTGAGCATCTTATCGGGGGCGCACATGACATTGGCCCCCCGGGTGATCAATGGCCTGCGCGAGGCCGGGTTAGATCACGTCAAAGTGTTCGTCGGCGGCATCATACCCGACGAAGATGTGTCGGCGTTGGAAGCGCTGGGCGTCGCCGGTATCTTTGGGCCGGGGAGCAGCACCGAGGTGATCGCCGATTTTGTCCGCGCGCAACTGAGCGGAGATTAGCGTGAACGTCGAGCTAACTCTGGTGTCAGACGCTATCGCGGGGAATCGGTACGCCCTGGCCCGGCTTATCTCTCTGGTCGAGGATGACGGATCCAGCGCCCGCGCGGCGTTGGCCTCCCTTTATCCCCATACCGGTCAGGCCCACATCGTCGGGGTGACCGGCGCGCCAGGCTCCGGAAAATCCACGTTGGTCAATCAATTGGCCCGCTCATTCCGCGCTCAAGGGACGACGGTAGGTATCGTGGCCGTCGATCCCAGCAGCCCCTTCACCGGCGGCGCGCTTCTGGGCGACCGGGTGCGCATGCGCGACCTGGCGGGCGACGAAGGGGTGTTCATCCGTAGTATGGCCTCCCGCGGCAGCCTGGGCGGATTGGCCCGGGCCACGGGAGACGTGACCAAGGTCTTGGACGCGGCCGGTTTCGAGATCGTGCTGGTGGAGACGGTAGGCGCTGGGCAATCGGAGGTGGAGATCGCCCGCACCGCCCACACCACCATCGTCATCGAAGCGCCGGGGTTAGGGGATGAGGTGCAGGCGTTGAAAGCCGGGCTAATGGAGATCGCCGACGTGCTGGTGGTCAACAAGGCCGATCGCCCAGGCGCCGCCAACACGGCGCGCGCGTTGGAGATGGTCATCAATCGGCATCACGACCGGCAGGGAAACGAGGCCTGGCAACCGTCTATCCTCCAGACGATTGCCCTGGATGGCACAGGGGTGCCGGCGGTCCTGGAGGTCGTCGCCCAACACCGGGCATATCTGCGAGAAAGCGGCGCGTGGGCTGCGCGGGAGCGCGAGCGGGCCGAGACCGAATTGCTCAACGTCCTTCAACAGGAGTTGTTGAACTGGGTATTGGCGCGCATGGGGGAGGAGCAGGGACAGGCCTGGGTTGAACGCATCGTCGCCCGAGAAGTCGATGTTTACACGGCGGTCGAGACGATATTGGGGCGGGACATCGCGTGAGTCTGATGTCGGCCAAGTCTCCTTTTTGGTTTCAGATTATCCGGGTTAGGAGTGTGAAATATGATTATTGGTAAAACAGTTCGCTTGCGCCCGATTGAGCGGGATGACCTGCCCCGGTTTGTGGACTGGTTCAGCGACCCTGACGTGCGACGTCATCTATCCATTTACAAGCCGTTTTCCCTGGCCCAGGAGGAACGATGGTTTGAGAATATGGCGCAATCTCTGGAGCGTCAGGAGCAGGTGTCAATGGCGATTGAAACGGCCGAGGGAGTTCACATCGGTAATGTTGGATTACACGCTATCAATTGGAAGGACCGTTGCGCCGAACTGGGCATCGTCATCGGCGACAAGGCGTATTGGGGTCAAGGTTATGGGACCGACGCCATCCAGACGTTCCTGGGGCTGGCCTTTGGCGAGATGAATTTGCACCGGGTTTTTCTGCGCGTCGACGCGGACAACGCCAGAGGCATCCGATGTTATGAAAAGGTGGGGTTCCAATCCGAGGGTGTGTTGCGTCAGGTCGTTTTCAGGGAGGGGCGGTATCACGACCAGTATATGATGAGTATACTAGAATCGGAGTTTGTAACAGATGAATGAACAAGACGGAAGCGCGCATGGTTCGATCAAGTTGTTCAGCGGCACCGGGTGCCCCGAATTAGCTCAGGAAATCAGCGATTACCTGCACGTCCCATTGACGGGGCGCGACGTGGTCCAGTTCCCCAACGAGAATATCTTCGTCAAATTACACGAGAGCATCCGAGGGCAGGACGTCTTTTTGATCCAGACGACCTCCTCACCGGTCAATCACAACCTGATGGAGATGTTGATTTTCCTGGATGCGCTGAAACGGGCCTCGCCAGATCGCATCACGGTCGTGGTGCCCTATCTGGCCTACGCCCGTTCCGACAAGAAAGATCAACCCCGCGTGCCGATCACGGCGCGATTGGTCGCCGATATCATTGACGTCGCCGGGGCCGACCGTTACGTGACGTTAGACCTGCACGCCGATCAAATCCAGGGATTCTTTAACATTCCTGGGGATTCCCTCACCGCCTTTTCGATATTGTCCGATTACTTCCGTGAAAAGCGGCTCAAGGACGCTGTCGTTGTAGCGGCGGATCTGGGATTCGCCAAGAAGGCGCGTGATATGGCGGCGGAGTTAGACCTGCCATTAGCCCTGGTGGAGAAGCGACGGATATCGTCGAGCACCGAGGCGCTGACGTTGGTGGGAGAAGTGGAAGGCCGCGACGTCATCATCGTAGATGACGAGGTGGACACCGGCGGGTCGATGGTCAATGCCATCAACATCGTCCGAGAGCATAGCGCCCGCGACGTGTATCTCTGTTTTGCGCACGCCGTACTCACACCACCGGCTATCGAGCGTTTGCAGGCAGCCGACGTCGAGGAGATCGTCACGACAAACTCGGTTCCCATCCCCGATGAGAAACTGTTAGATAATATGACGATCCTGTCGGTCGCCGGTCTGCTGGGCGAGGTGATCAATCGCGTTCACGAGGGCCGCAGCGTGGGCGAGGTGTTCCGCCGTTACCAGCGCTACGAGTAGGGTGTTACTCGTAGCGGGGACTGGGTGGTCTTTCAACTGCTGCGCTATATGGTTAACTTGCTCACTTGTCCACTTGTCGTAGGCTACGTCGGTGTCCCCTGTGCCCGACGGGGACGCGCCCATCCAGCGGCGGGCCGGTTTCAACACCGCGATATGATTAGTGATCTTTCTTTCGCGCCCTGCGCAATTTGGTATCATTCGTCATCCAAGTGAGGAGTTCAAGTTGAGCGTCCAAATCCTGGTTGCCTCCGCCGGAAGCGGCAAGACCGCCCACGCCATCGACCGTGTGCAATCGGTTGCCCGGCGGCGACTGCCCCTCTCGCCCATGCGCGTGATCGCGCCGGATCGCCTCAAGGCGAAGGCCTTTCGCCGCCGTCTGGCATGGGCGGGAGGCTGCATCGGGGTGGAAGTGCAGACTTTTTACGATCTCTACGCCGATATCTTGACGTTGGCCCAGACCCCTGACGCGCCAGCGCCGGTGCGCTTGCCCCCGACCGTGCGCCGTCGCTTGATCTACCAATTGACCGCCCGGCTCATTGACGCCGGGCAGGCGGTTTACTACGCCCCCCTGCGCGCCGCACCCGGGTTTGCCCGCTTGCTGGCCGACCTGTTCGAGGAACTCAAGCGCGCCCGTATCTTCCCCGAAGCGCTGGCAGCCGCCCTGACCGGCGACGCCGGTGTGGAACCGCGTATGGCCGAGCTGGCCCAACTCTACGCCGCCTACCAGGCGCACCTGATCGAGGCCGGCTGGGCCGATACCGAGGGTCAGGGCTGGCTGGCGGCCATTGCTCTAGAAGAGGATGCCGCGCTCCTGGCCGACCTGGCGCTGTTGCTGGTCGATGGTTTCGATGAGTTCAATCCCACCCAATTGGCCGTCCTCCACCTGCTGGCCGGGCGTTCGGCCGAGACACTCGTCACCCTCACCGGCGATCTGCAGCGTCCCGACCGGCTGGCCCACCGCCGCCTCGCCCGCGCCCGCGCCGCCCTGGTCGAAGCGCTTGACGTCGAGCCTACACCCCTGATCCCCACCTCCCCTCACTTGGCTTCCCCATCTCCCCTGGCCCATCTCGAAGCCAATCTCTTCGAGCCCCATGCCGCCCCTTTCCCCGCCCGTGACGCTGTGATCGACGCTGCCCAGGACGGCGTGGCCTTCCTGGAGGCGCAGAACCGGGCCGCTGAGGCCCGCGAGGCGCTGCGCTGGCTCAAGGCGCGCGTCGTCCGCGACGGGATAGCGGTTTCCGACGTGGCCCTCGTCGCCCGCGACGTGACCGTCTACCGGCCCGGAATTTTTGAAAAAGGTGCGCCCAAAAGAACCATTAAAGGCCAAACATCTGGGCAAGGCATTGGGCCAATTGGCCGAAGAAGGGGTGGCCCGTATTTTCCGCACCGAATTATCGCCGGATTGGATTGTTGGCGTGGTTGGCCCCCTCCAGTTTGATGTATTGGCCGACCGCATCCGCACCGAATTTAATGTGCCGGTGGAATTTGATCAGTCCGGTCTGCATACCGCCCGCTGGATTAATGGCGACAGCAATACAATTGAAAAATTACGACGTGCGGAACGGGCCAGCTATGCCACCGATCATGATGATGATCCGGTATTTTTGGCCCGCAATACCTGGCATTTGGATAATGCACAAGACAATTACCCGGGTTTAGCGTTTAATGCCACGAAATAAATCGCTTAGTTTAAAAGTGGTGGTTGCCAATCCAGATCATTTTTGCCGTTAAAGTCTGAGGCATTGGGGTTATCCGGTATAAAGGACTTTGTCTTTTCATCTGGTCGGTTTGTGGTGTCTCTATTATCTTCCCAGTCCTGCCACTGCCTCCAAACACCATGGGCGGATAAAGCTGCCCCGAATGCCCCTGCGAGTATGACAACCATCGTGGCAACTGGCGGCATGGTTTCAATTATTAATGTACCAGATGACGCCATAATTATTAATCCACCCAGAGCAGTTTCAGTCATAGGCATATTACAGATTTCATCAATTGCATCATCAAATTTTTCCCGAACTTCCAATTTTGTCCCCTGCATTTCACGCCCCTTATATTATTATGTTAACATTAATTTAAGAAGTTATCAAGGGGCGAATTGGGTCATCGCTGATACAACGGTTAAATGGGTTAGATCTTTCAATTCAAAAACGGTCAATGTGGCCGGGGGATACCCGCGGTTTAATTGAACGTTCCGACAATCACTGGCCAAATACATGGCCAATTGATAAATGGTCGGATTATGACCGATGATCATCAATCGATCGGTCATCTGGCCATATTCACGGATCACATTTAAATAGGTTTCAACACCCGCCCCATACAATCGTTCATCTGGTGTGATCTGATCATCCGATAATTGATCCGCTTGATTGACCAATGCCTTGGCTGTTTCATTGGTACGGCGCACCCCGGATGGGACAATAAGATCCGGCAAGCCGATTTGACCATCCTTGACATTGCCGGTGGTGAGAAAATCTGCCACCCGATGGCATTGATCCACGCCGGCCTGAGTCAGATAACGTTTCCTGTCCGGCGCACCTGGATCACGGTCGGTTGCCCCATGGCGTAATAAATATAAAAATTGGGTCATTAATTTGGACAAACGGTGAATAAATCTTTATTTGACTGTTCATCGTTGGACACAAAAAAAGAACAGCGTTGGCCCGATAGATTTACAGATGACCGGACCATTTGTTTATCAGACCTATCCTCAACCAATCTTACAATTTGATTTGTGTGATCTTTATCTAGTTTGATATAGGATTGAACACAATCAAAATATTTATTTTCCAGATAATCGATATGTTTTGCAGATAACCCACTACCTGTTCCGCATCCAATCGACGCGACCCCAAGCGCTTGTAACCAGTCCGGAAACCTTTCCAGAACATTTGGATCGATTTCAAATAATGCTAGGCAGGTTAACCCTGTCATTGCGACTATGTTAGATACAGCATATCCGATTTGATGGTTG